>CAVCGV010000123.1:0-7369 GCA_963601815.1 bacterium | reverse complement strand
CAGAATTCTTTTGGGAACTTTTTTCTACAAATCCATTATTTCCATCAGTCGTACGATATAAGGACGCTTCCAATCTTTCTCGTGCAGACGCACCTTGCCGTATAGCAGCAGGTCGATATCCATAGCCACGATACCCCGTTCCTTATCCTTAGGACAGCGACCGCAAAGGCATTCCGTCTCCTTCAAAATTCGCTGCACCTCATCACAAGCAAGATGGGTATCTGCCACGGCAAGTCCGTTCTGAAACATGCCAGCACAAGACATGTCGACAGGCGATGTCCACAGGACAGGCGAGAACACGATGCCCGGGAAGGCTTCGGTAAGAAAACCACGAGCCTGCTGCATGTGCTGTTCTTGACAGACATTGGAACCCAAGGAAATGATAATTTTTGTCACAAGACGTACCGTTTTACATGTATCAGTGTGCAAAGTTAGCAAAAATACCATAACAAATGGGGTATGTGTCCGCTTTTTTTTATATTTTTGCACCATGAAACATATACGCTACTACATACTCGGACTCTGTCTGCTGACGGCATACGCCACGGCAAGTGCACAGATGAAGTGGAACCAAACATACCAGACGTACGTCAACCAGTACAAGGATCTCGCCATAGAGCAAATGCTGCGCTACAAAATTCCCGCCAGCATAACACTGGCACAGGGACTCTTCGAGAGCCGTGCCGGAAAGAGCGACCTCGCAAGGCAGGGCAACAACCACTTCGGCATCAAGTGCCACACGTCGTGGACAGGACCTACCCAGTATCACAACGATGATGCCAGAGGGGAATGTTTCAGAGTGTACAACGACGCCCGGGAAAGCTACGAAGACCACAGCATCTTCCTTGCCAAGCAACCACGCTACGCACGCCTCTTTGAGCTAAGCCCTACCGACTACAAGGGATGGGCGCGCGGACTGAAGGCGTGTGGCTATGCCACCAACCCGCAGTATGCCAACAAACTGATACAGATTATCGAACTGTACAAGTTGCATACCTACGACAAGGCAAAACACTACGACCACTTCATGGCGCAGCACAGCGGAACAGACCAGCCCATCAATGCTGAAGGCACACTTCACCCCATCCATGCCTTCAACGACAACTACTACCTCATAGCACGGGAAGGCGACACCTTCAAGGGACTGAGCAAGGAGGTGGACATCAGTTGGCGCAAACTGGCAAAATACAACGAACTGGACAAGAACGCCGTTCTGCACAAGGGTGACATCGTCTATCTGAAGAAGAAACGGAAGAAAGCACCCAAGCAGTACAAGAACCGCCCGCACACCGTAAAGCAGGGAGAGAGCATGTACACGATAGCACAAAAATACGGCATCAGACTGAAGTATCTCTACAAGATGAACAAGCTGTCACCCGACTACCAGATAAAGGCGGGAGACCTTCTGAGGATTAGATAACCACAGATGACGGCTCTGAACGATGCAGATACCTTTACAGGCTGCACACACATATACTGACAACACACATATACAACACATATATGAAGAAAACATTCCTTACACTCGCCCTGTTGGCGGTTCTCGCCCCAACACGGACCGTAGCGCAAAACTTTGACGACTATTTCACAGACAAGACCCTACGTATAGACTACACCTTTGCCGGCAACGAGGCAAAACAGATGATAGCCGTTGACGAACTGAGTGTCATGCCACGCTGGTACGGCAAGAAACAGCGACTCGCCGAACTGCCCGTAGAGGGTAACGGACAGATAACCGTCAGGGACCACCACACGGGCAAGATAATATACCGCAACTCCTTCTCTACACTCTTCCAGGAATGGCTCACTTACCCAGAGGCAAAGAGCACAACCAAGAGTTTCGAGAACGTATTCCTCGTGCCGATGCCCAAGGACACGGCGGATGTAACGATAGACCTTCGAAACAACCGCAGACAGGTTACCACCACGCTCACCCATCAGGTGGTTCCGACAGACATTCTGATACGGCACAAGGGCGAGCACCCTACCCCCTACGTTACCCTGCAGCAGGCAGCAGACACCAGTAGGTGCATACACATCGCTTTCCTGGCAGAGGGATACACCCAGGCAGAAATGCAGACTTTCCTGAAAGACGCACGCGAGGCAACGGAAGCGCTCTTCGCCCACGAACCGTTCAAGTCGACGAAAGACCGTTTTAATGTCGTTGCCGTAGAGGCTCCTTCTACCGACAGCGGAACGAGCATCCCGGCACAAGGACTATGGAAACGCACCGCCTTGAGTTCGCACTTCGACACATTCTATAGCGACAGATACCTTACCACCCTGCACATCAAAGACCTGCACGACTGGTTGGCAGGTACCCCCTACGAGCACATCATCGTACTGGTAAATACCGACAAGTATGGTGGAGGCGGCATCCTCAACTCCTACAACCTGGCCATGGCACACAACAAGTGGACCAAGCCCGTTGTGGTACACGAATTCGGCCATTCATTCGCCGGACTCGCCGATGAGTATGCCTACGAGAACGAACCCCTCGAGATGTACCCCAAGGACATAGAACCGTGGGAACAGAACATTACTACACTCAAGGACTTCCACGGCAAATGGGAGAACCTGATAGAGAAAGGAACAAAGATACCCACTCCTCTTTCCAAGGACAAGGAGAAAGCGAAGACAAAAGTGGGCGTATTCGAAGGAGCCGGTTATGCACTGAAGGGTGTTTACCGCGGCACACAAGACTGCCGCATGAGGATAAACGAAACCCCGGAATTCTGTCCCGTGTGCAAGCAAGCTCTGCAAAGACTCATCGACTTCTACACGATAAGTGAAGAATGAAGAGTGAAGAATGAAGAATAAGTTTAACTTTGCGTGGAATTTTCTGAACACGCCTTTTTATAACCCAAGTCTATGAAAGAACAAACATTGAACATCCGATACCACGTGGCGCAGCAAGAAGAACTGAGCCAACAAGAACAAGAACTGGTAGAAAAAGCCATCGGGGCCACAGCCAACTCGTATGCCCGCTACAGCCACTTCTGTGTGGGTGCGGCTTGTCTGCTCGCAGACGGCACCGTCGTCATAGGTGCCAACCAGGAGAATGCGGCATTCCCGTCAGGACTGTGTGCCGAACGCACCGCCATCTTTGCTGCCCAGGCCAACTATCCCGACCAGCCTATAACGACACTTGCCATAGCGGCAAAGAACGAAGACGGAATGATGAAACTGCCCATCTCGCCTTGCGGTGCCTGCCGACAGGTGATTCTCGAGATAGAAGACCGTTACAGCCGCCCCGTTCGCATACTACTCTACGGCACCGATGGCATACTGATATTTGACAGTGTCAAGGATTTGCTGCCTTTCTGTTTCGTCGATGCCAACATGCGCTAAACTGTTCCGTTAGCCTGGTCGCTACCTTGGGTTCCAGGCCTTTCAGCATATTGTCTATCTGCACCAGACGTGCCTTTGCTGACGCCTCCGGATAACGCCCATAGCATTCACGTGCCTGCAAAAGGGAAGTCCATGCATTGGGCCAGTCTTCCGCAAACATATAACAAAAGCCGAGGCGATAGTAGGCGTCGCCCCGCTCATTGGCATGGCAGAGCTTGAGCATAGCCCGATAGAGCGGCACGGCAAGCGCATACTGCTCCAGTACAAAATGGCTCTCGGCGTCGGCCCAGTAATAGAACGACCGTTCGTGCGGTGCAAAACCTGTCAACTGGGGGATAGCCTCATCCAGGCACTTGGCAGCCAGCGCATAGTCCCATTCGTAATAGGCCGACACCCCCAGATAGGCCTTGTAGCGCGGATTGAGCCGATAATGCTTGCTGAGTTCCTGCAGGATGAGCAGACTTTCGTGATATTTGCCTGACGTGAAATATTCCAAAGCCTTACCCAGTTGCTCTGCATCACCACGCTTTCCGCTTGACAGAGTCTGTTGTTGTGCCGATACAGGAGCGACAAAGGCAAAGAGCCATACGCCAAGCATCAGAAGTACTCTTTTCATCTGCTATCTTCTTCTCAGAAAAGAGGCACGCTCCTTACTTCCACTTGGCGTTTCCTCCTGACTGTCGCCGTCAGCCTTGGCAGACGGTTCGTGCCGATAACATCCGGCATCAGGACTTTCTGCATCACGTTCGTTTCCGTCACGGTCCAAGGCAGGCATACTGGCGGCATTGCCCACACCTACTGCCGCAGACGTAGGCTGAAGGTGGAAGTCATAAACAAAGTTGTCGGTATCGAAGCGTACGAAATGCTTGTCCTTCAGATAGACATACGTATCGCCACGCTTTACAGAGTCGAGTTTAAGGTCTTCATAAACGATGTTCGTAAACTTAAGACTGTCGTCGGTATCGAGCTTTGGAGTACGCAGTACACAGTGGTCGAAAGAGAACTTAAACGGATTTTTGACAGAATCGACATTGACCGGTTCGGTCCACATCACTTCATCGTCACCATATCCGGTAACAAGCGAATTGGTTACTTTCAGGTTTTTCAGGGGCTGCCGGAAGAACAAGGCCGATCCCCTACCCGCATCGAAGGGATAGAACTGTGCCAGCGTGCAGGCATTGACCGTTACGTCTCCGCCGCGCACATAGAGCAGATTGCGGAGCGCATTGGATATCTGTGTATTCTCTATCCTTACCTGTGCGCTGTCTATCTTCACGCCATAGCCCTGACAGTTATGTATGGTGGAATGGGCAAGTGTCAATGCCAGCCGGTCCACCTTGTTGGAGTCTACCACGATACCGTCGACGCTGCTGTGAATGTCCGTATAGCTTATCCTGTTGTCCGCAGAACTGCCATAAAAACGTATACCGTCCCATTGTCCGGCGGTGCGGTCGTAAGGCAGATAGTCGAACATGCGGTCTATACGGTCGCCACGGAGCGTTACCTCGTTATCTTTCTCTCCTGCCAGGATGAGCGTACCGTACACATCCACTCCCGTATTTTCATGGAAGTAGAGCGTAGTGCCGGGCTTGACGGTAAGCGTGGCGGCAGAGTCGACCATAATGTTGCCATAAAGCACGATGGGCTTGGAGGTACCGCCAAGTTCTGCAGTTTCTCCCGTCTGTACTATCTTGCCTTGCAGCAGGTCAGCATCCCACGAATACGCCATGAGGTTGACCTTCTGCTGCCTACCGCTCTCTAAGGCAAAGACAAGGTTGTCTTCCACCTTCTGCGGACCTTCCGTATTCTGTAGAGGCGATGTCAGCTCCACAAAGACACGGATACTGTCGCCCTTTCTTATTTCCACATCCTGCGTCTTGTATCCGGATTCCTGTCCGAGGTAAGTACCGTCCACATTGACACGGAACCCATACTGGTTACCGCCCTCAAGGCGCACCGTGCTACAGCGCAGTCCCGCTCCCGACCGATTGTACACCCACAATGTACGCGTGGGTGTGGGCACGTTGGAGAAGGTGGTGTCCAGACTTACCGTATCACAAGAGAAGGTAAGCAAATCGGCAGAAGACGTAGAGAAGCTCTCGTCGTCCGCACACGATGCCGCCATAGAGAGGAGCGCGGCACCTACCATACAATATAAGGCTCTTTTCGTTTTCATCAGTTATATAACGCAGCATTTCCGCTTTTATTATATCCCGTCTACAGGAACATGGCAAATACCGATGCGCCTATCACCGTCATGATACCGCACACCACTATGCTGAGACTGCTCATGGCTCCCTCTATCGTACCCATCTCCATGGCCTTTGCCGTACCCAGGGCATGCGATGAGCAGCCTATGGCGATACCCTTGGCTATAGGCTCCTTGATGCGCAGCAGTTTGAGAAAGCTCTCTGCAAAGATATTGCCGAGTACGCCCGTAATGATAATGACCACTACCGATACCGCCACATGCCCACCAAGTTCTTCTGATACGCCGATGCCTATCGCCGTAGTGATGGACTTGGGCAGGAACGTGACATAGTCTGCATGGTCGAAATGGAAGAGAAGGGCAAGGAGAAAGACTGATACCAGACTGGCGAGCACGCCAGACAATATTCCGAGCATTACAGCCTTGAAGTTGCGACGCAGCAACTCCACCTGCTGGTAAAGCGGAACGGCAAGGCACACGGTGGCCGGCGTAAGCAGGTAACTGATACAGTTGGCACCGGCACTGTACGACTGGTAACTTACCCCTGTAACGAGGAGCACACAGATGACGAGGATGATGGAGATGAGCAGCGGATTCATGAGCGACCAGCCCGTCTTTATCTTCAGGGCCAGTCCGAGGCAGTAGGCCGCAAGGCTCAACATCACGCCAAAGAAAACGGAGTCTTGGAAAAGAGCTGTCATTTGGCTGCCCCCTTTCCGTGACGTATCACATACTGTGTAAGGTATCCTGACACAGCCATTACCACGAACGTAGTCACTACTGTCACCACGATGTACTTGACACACGCTCCGCTGATGGCCTGCCACGAATCTATGAGACCGACGGCCGCAGGTATGAACATGACGGGCATGACTGCTATCAGGAAACTGCTTGTCTCGCGGATGTCTTTTACCTTCACCCATTTAAGTTCCAGTGCCGCAAAGAGGAGGATAATGCCATAGATACTGGCGGGAATGGGCAACGGAAGACAATAATGGAGCAGTTCACCGAGGAAGGAGAACGCTATGATGATAAGAAACTGTATGAGATATTTCATAACGCAACACCTACCTTTCCTGCATATTCCTCTATGATATGTGCCGTATATTCGGTGCCCAAACGAGTACAGTCGAGACAGATGTCATAGTCGGAGGCATTGCCCCACGTCAGTCCGGTATAATACTTGTGGTATGCTTCGCGGCAGTCGTCTGCCTGTTTCACAAATTCCTTTGCTTCGTTGTACGACAGGTGCTGCTCTGCCTCTATATCAGCTATGCGCGCCTCCATATCTCCACGGAGAAAAACAGACACGAGGTCTTGGCGCTCACGGAAGATAAAGTTGCCGCAGCGGCCTATCACCACACAGTCCTCGCTGCCTATCATTCTTGCCAGTGTACGCAGCGGACGCTCGGTAAGCCGCTGCCGTGCCTCGCCATAGGAAGACATGGCAAAGAGAAGTTCATCCACCGGACGCTCGTCGAAGAACGTCTCCATCTCATTGAGCACACCGCGTTCGCCTGCCATCTGCATGAGGTTCTTGCGTGTGTAGAAAGGAATGTGATAATGCTCAGCGAGCAGTTTGCCGACATTGACGGCACCACAGCCACACTGGCGCGCGATAGTAATAATCATGTTTTGAGTTTATGTTTTTGTTGCGTTTTACGATGTTATCCTTAATGGCGGTTTGCCTAAAAACGAAAAAAGCCAAGAAGATTACTCTTCTTAGCCTTGTGTCGGGGCGACAGGATTCGAACCTGCGACCACCTGGTCCCAAACCAGGAGCGCTACCGGGCTGCGCTACACCCCGCT
>CAVCGV010000122.1:0-7535 GCA_963601815.1 bacterium | reverse complement strand
TCTATCGGTTAGGACGAGAGATTTTCATTCTCTAAAGAGCAGTTCGACTCTGCTAGGGACTACTAAGAATAAAACATAATAATAAAGATGGCAAATCATAAATCATCAATCAAGAGAATCCGTCAGGACAAGAAGAAGACTTTGCACAATAAGTACTATGCAAAGACTATGCGCAATGCCGTCCGTAAGTTGCGCAATATGACAGACAAGGAAGAGGCTGTTAAGCTTTATCCCGCTGTTCAGAGACTTTTGGACAAGTTGGCTAAGGTAAATATTATCCACGCAAACAAGGCTGCTAACCTGAAGTCTGGTTTGGCTCAGCACATTGCCAAGCTCGCCTAATAAGATTGTAGCAAAAAGATACATGGGCTGTAATCCGCAAGGGTTACAGCTTTTTTGTTGTTGTACCTGTGCCATCCTTGTCAAGTTAGTTTTTTTTTACCTTACAGGCTGTGGTTTCTCGCTTTTTTTTATTACCTTTGCAAGGTATTTATACTAAACAAAACAATGGCAGAAAATCAAAGCAACGCAAATAATTATTCAGCAAGTAATATCCAGGTCTTGGAGGGCCTTGAGGCTGTTCGCAAGCGTCCGGCGATGTATATTGGAGACATCTCCGAGAAAGGTCTGCACCACTTGGTGAACGAGACTGTCGACAACTCCATCGATGAGGCTATGGCTGGTTACTGTACGGATATCGAGGTAACCATCAATGAGGACAATTCCATCACGGTAGAGGACAACGGACGTGGTATCCCTGTAGACGAGCACGAGAAACTCCACAAGTCGGCTCTTGAGGTCGTGATGACGGTACTCCATGCCGGTGGTAAATTTGATAAAGGATCGTATAAAGTGTCGGGCGGTCTGCATGGTGTAGGTGTCAGTTGTGTTAACGCCCTGTCTACCCACATGATGTCACAGGTGTTCCGCAACGGACATATCTACCAGCAGGAGTACGAGAAGGGTAAACCCCTTTATCCTGTCAAGATAATCGGTGAAACGGAAAAGCGCGGTACACGTCAGCAGTTCTGGCCTGATCCAACCATATTCACTACTACGGTGTACAAGTGGGATACTATCGCCAACCGTATGCGCGAACTTGCGTTTCTGAATGCCGGCATCAAGATAACGCTTACCGACCTTCGTCCTGACGAGGACGGCAAGACCAAGCAGGAGGTATTCCATGCCAAGGATGGTCTGAAGGAGTTTGTGCGTTACGTAGACCGTCATCGTACCCACCTTTTTGACGATGTCATCTATCTGAAGACCGAGAAGCAGGGTGTACCCATTGAAGTAGCCGTAATGTACAATACTGACTATACGGAAAACATCCATTCCTATGTCAACAACATCAACACGATAGAAGGCGGTACACACCTTACCGGATTCCGTATGGCTCTTACCCGTACGCTGAAGGCTTATGCCGAGGCTGATCAGGGTATCTCCAAGCAGATAGAGAAGGCTAAGATAGAGATTGCCCCCGAGGATTTCAGAGAGGGACTCACGGCTGTAATCTCCATCAAGGTGGCTGAGCCCCAGTTTGAGGGACAGACCAAGACCAAGTTGGGTAACAGCGAGGTGCAGGGTGCTGTTCAGCAGGCCGTCAATGAGGCGCTTGCCGATTATCTGGAGGAACATCCAGACGAGGCAAAGAAGATATGTGACAAAGTGATACTTGCAGCAACTGCGCGTATTGCTGCCCGTAAGGCCCGCGAGAGTGTGCAGCGCAAGAACTTTATGACGGGTGGCGGTCTGCCGGGTAAATTGGCAGACTGCTCCATCAAAGACCCCAAGGAGAGCGAGATATTCATTGTCGAGGGAGACTCCGCTGGCGGCTCTGCGAAGCAGGGACGTGATCGTTTTCATCAGGCTATCCTGCCTCTTAGAGGTAAGATCCTCAATGTGGAGAAGGTGCAGTGGCATAAGGTGTTCGAGGCAGAGTCGGTGATGAACATCATACAGAGTATCGGTGTCCGCTTCGGTGTGGACAGCGAGGACAGCAAGGAAGTAAATACCGAGAAGTTGCGTTACGACAAGATTATCATCATGACCGATGCCGATGTCGACGGTTCGCATATCGCCACGCTTATCATGACATTGTTCTATCGCTTTATGCCGAGGGTTATCGAGGAAGGCCATCTCTATATCGCCACACCGCCCCTTTACAAGTGTTCTTACAAGAACAAGGTGAGCGAGTATTGCTATACGGAGCAGGACCGTCAGAAGTTTATTGACAAGTATGGAGACGGTATCGAGGACAAAAATATTCATACCCAGCGTTACAAAGGTTTGGGTGAAATGAACCCCGAGCAGTTGTGGGAAACAACAATGGACCCGAATACCCGTCTGCTCAAGCAGGTATCCATCCAGAACGCCGCACAGGCAGACGAGATATTCTCTATGCTGATGGGCGATGACGTGGAGCCCCGCCGCGAGTTCATAGAGCAAAACGCTACCTACGCCAACATTGACGCTTAACAAGCAACGTATATGCTGGGGGTGTACTTCTCCTTTTCAAAGGGTGGAGTACTCCCCCTTTTCTTTCCGTTCGTACGGAACGACTCTACATTAAACCAAAAACCATTCAGTCATCAACTACTTACCTACCCATGAGACAACTGTTAATCTCTTTACTGTTTCTTTCCGCCGGGCATGCATCCGCAGCGGTGAAGAATCCATTGCCTTTCAATCTCTGGTACACAAGGCCGGCTACAGCCTTCGAGGAGTCTTTGCCTATAGGTAATGGCAAAATGGGCGCCCTGATTTACGGCGGTGCCGACACTGACTCCATTTATCTCAATGACATCACCCTCTGGACGGGTAAACCCGTTAACAGACAGGAAGGAGGCGATGCCTACAAGTGGATACCCAAGATACGCGAAGCCTTGTTCCGTGAAGACTACAAGACGGCAGACTCCTTGCAACTGCATGTGCAGGGGCACAACTCAGAATATTATCAGCCCCTTGCCATCATACATGTCAAGGATCTTAACGCCGGACCGTACAGCGGGTACAGACGCCAGCTCAGTCTGGACGATGCCGTAGCGACGCTTACCTATGTGCGTAATGGTGTAACCTACACACGTGAATATTTCGCTTCCCATCCCGACAAGGTTATTGCCATGCGGCTCACGGCTTCCAAGGCCAAGTCCATCAATTGTGAAATTGACCTTACCTCGCTGATACCACATCAGGTAAAGGCATCCGCCAGTCAGTTGACCATTACCGGCCATGCCATGGGTAAGCCGGAGAACAGTACCCATTTCTGTTCTATACTGAGCGTGAAGAATACAGACGGTACCGTGACACCTACAGATTCCACCCTGCGTCTGCAGGGAGTAAGCGAGGCTGTGGTCTATTTTGTCAACGAAACCAGTTACAATGGTTTTGATAAGCATCCCGTAACTGAAGGCGCCCCCTATCTCGAAACGGTAGCCGACGATGCATGGCATCTTGTCAACTATACCTATCCGGAACTGAAACAGCGCCATCTGGCAGATTACCGGCGTTTCTTCGGTAGGGCACGCTTCACACTACAGGACGCCAAGTACGATACCAAGCGCAATACCGAGCAGCAGCTCTTTGACTATACCGAGAAGAATGAGCATAACCCCTATCTCGAAATGCTGTATTTCCAGTTTGGCAGATACCTGCTTATCAGCAGTTCGCGTACGCCAGGTATTCCTGCCAATCTGCAGGGACTGTGGGCACCGGCACGCAAGTCGCCTTGGCGTGGCAACTATACCATAAACATCAATTTGGAAGAGAACTACTGGCCGGCAGAGATGACCAATCTTTCCGAACTGGTGATGCCTGTAGACGGATTGGTAAAGGCTCTGTCTGTTACCGGAAGCTATACGGCTAAGCATTATTATGGCATCAACGAGGGATGGTGTGCAGGACATAACTCGGATGCCTGGGCCATGACAAATCCTGTTGGAACGAAGAAGGAAAGTCCTAAGTGGAGCAACTGGAACATGGGCGGCGCGTGGCTCGTGCAGACCCTTTGGGACCACTACGATTATACGCGCGACACGGATTATCTGCGTACTACAGCCTATCCCCTTATGAAGGGAGCTGCCGACTTCATGCTGCAGTGGCTTGTGGAAAATCCCAAGAAACCAGGTGAACTCATTACCGCTCCATGTACATCGCCTGAGGCGGAGTACATTACGGACAAGGGCTATCAGGGATGTACGCTCTATGGCGGTACGGCGGATCTCGCCATTGTGCGCGAATTGTTCCGCAATACACTTCGCGGTGCCGAGACGCTTGGTATAGACTCCGACTACCAGACTCGTCTCAAGGATGCACTCGCGCGTCTGCATCCCTACCAGATAGGTCGCAGGGGCAATCTACAGGAGTGGTATTACGACTGGGACGACCAGGACTGGCACCACCGTCACCAGTCTCATCTTCTGGGGCTTCATCCGTTCAACCAGATTTCTGTAGAGAAGACTCCCGAACTGGCTGCGGCTGCAGCCAAGACGCTCGAGATAAAAGGCGACTACTCTACAGGATGGAGTACAGGCTGGCGCATCAGTCTGTGGGCACATTTGCACCGTGCCGACAAGTCGTATGCCATGCTGCGCAAGTTGCTCAACTATGTGCGCCCCGCCAATTATCTCAATCCCAAGAACCGTCCTTCGGGAGGTACCTATCCCAACCTCTTCGATGCCCATCCGCCTTTCCAGATAGACGGTAACTTCAGTGGTACGGCTGGCATCTGCGAGATGCTGGTACAGTGCGACGGCGAGACGCTTCGTCTTCTGCCTTCGCTTCCTGCCGAGTGGAAGAACGGTGAGATAAGTGGTGTCAAGACACGTGCCAACTATATGGTGGACCTTGTATGGAAGGACGGCAAGGTGGCTAAGGCCAACATTACAGCCAAAAACGACGGCAAGTTAAGCGTTTCATACAACGGAAAGAGTGTTAATCTCTCCTTCAAGGCGGGAGAAACAAAAACTGTGAAGTAAAAAAATGCGGAGGTTCGCCACTTTATACCTCATTATGTTTTGGGTACTGAATTCCTTTGCACAGGAGTTCGGTACCCATTGGATTTCATGCCCTATGCCCAACGACTCTTCTCAGGTTCTTTTCTATGGGGCTTACGATTGGGAGACAGTTCCGCAACGTGCTTTTGTTTCCTTCGCAAGCACAGGTATGGTACGGGTTTATGTCAACGAACGGAATGTTTCTCATGATATTTTCTTTGTCAACGGGAATGCTGGTACGGCAGAAGTCCATACGTTTGATGTGACACGTTACCTTGTGCGTGGCGCCAATTCCTTTGCCGTGTGGTATGCGCCTCGGTGCGATATGCCTGTGGGAAAGCAGTTGTCTTTGCAGGTGTTTGGTAAGGGAAAAGACGGGAAAACTTTCTTGGAAATGGCAGACAAGGCGTGGCGTTGTACTGTACTTGACAGCTGTTTTTCTTATGAGGGTGAAGGTGTGTCAGACAGCATAGCCGAGACATTCAGCAATGCTGATTTTGACGGACAGTGGAAGTCTGTTGATTATGACCACAGTAAGTGGCAATCAGCCTGTGTATGGTATGGGGAGAAGGGTAGAGAGGTGAGTACTGCTTTGCCGCAGTTCCCTTTGGTCGGTAGAAAATTGCAGACCATTCTTCTGCCTATAGCCGAATACGAAGATTCTATGGGTGTGCATTTTGGGTTTGCACGTCCTTTCCATGGGGCGGTTCGTCTTACGCTGCGTGGGGCGGTACGTGGTGAGCGTATCCTTGCCGATGGCGTGTCGTATATATGTAGCGGTGAGATGGACGAACAGGTTTTCCGTAGGTTCACTACAGGGCCGGTCTACTGGATAACGGTATCTGGAGACAATTCTTTCCGCAGAAGTCAGATACAGAAGGTAGAAGGACTCGAGATAAGTGGCCGTTAACAAACCCTTTGTTACGAGTGGCTCAATTTCCTGTATTTATTTGTTCTGCCACTTCGCAAAGCTCGTCGTACCATTCCTTACCGAACTTTTCTGTTAGCGGTTGCTCTAAAAATTTGTATACAGGAATATCCAGTTCTTCTCCTTTCTTGACGGCATCCTTGCAGATGCGCCAGCGGTTGTAGTTCAGCCCCCATGTGTCGTTGCCGAAATACTTGGCACGGATAGGATAGAGGGCGCACGATATGGGTTTCTTGAATTTTGTTTTTCCCTCTCTATACGCACGCTCCAAGGAACAAAGACAACAGTCCTTGATAGTGTGCCCGTCACCGAAATCCTGCAAGTCTTGGTAGCATGTGAAGACGCAGTCCTTACCGTTTACGATACTTGTCACGAGGTCGCCCTCTATATCGGTGTATGCCACGCCCTGCTTGTCTATGACTGCCTGAGCTGAGGCTGACAAGTCGCTCCACACCGTGTCCAGCACATTCTCTATCTCCATAATCTCGTCCATAGTAACAGGTGCACCTGCATCGCCCTCAATGCAGCACTCGCCCTTGCAGGCATCAAGGTCACAGCAGAATTTCTCGGTGATGATGTCGGGTGATACGAGTACATTGCCCACTTGTAGAATACGCAGTTCGTCTTTGTTCATTTTTTTGTGGAGTTTGAGGAGTTAGTGGAGTTAAGACAATTGTCTTGTTGCTTGGCTTTTGTCTTGTTGCTTGGCTTTTATCTTTTACCACTCGATGGGAGTGATGCCGTTTTGCTGCAAGTATTCGTTGCAACGGGAGAAATGATGGTTGCCAAACCATCCGCCGCGGTTGGCGGATAATGGTGAGGGATGCACACTCTGTAATATCAGGTGCTTGCCCGTGTCTATGAGCGGTGCCTTGCTGCGGGCGTAACCTCCCCAGAGGATAAACACCATGTGTTCCTTGTCCTTGCTTAGCGCCTTGATGGCGGCATCGGTAAACTCCTCCCAGCCTTTCTTCTGGTGGCTTGCTGCCTGGTGGGCACGCACGGTCAGTGTGGCATTGAGTAGCAATACCCCCTGCTTGGCCCATCGGGTCAAGTCGCCCGACTGTGGCATCGGTGTACCAAGGTCCATCTGTATCTCTTTGAAGATGTTCATCAGTGACGGGGGAAAGGCGATACCCATAGGCACGGAGAAACTCAATCCCATTGCCTGTCCCGGCTCATGGTAGGGGTCTTGTCCGATAATTACCACCTTCACGTCGTCGAAAGGACAAAGATTGAAGGCATTGAATATCAGTTTTCCGGGAGGATAGCACTGGGTGTGGAGGTATTCTTGCTTGACATAGTTAGTGAGGTCGATAAAGTACTGCTTTCCAAACTCGTCACCTATATGCTGTCGCCAACTGTCTTCTATCTTTACATCCATGTCTTCAAAAAAGTCTCTTAAGTTACTATTGAAAGTATCCTAAGATACTTGGCCAACTATCTTATATTACTTGGCGATGTATCTTAGGATACTTATTGAGAGGATTATTTCGTACTTGATTAGTCGATAATCAAGTTCTCACCTGTCATGTCTGCAGGCTGTTCCAAGCCCATGATGTGGAGGATGGAAGGAGCCACGTCTGCCAAACGGCCATCCTTTACGGTAGCTG
>CAVCGV010000121.1:0-7556 GCA_963601815.1 bacterium | reverse complement strand
AAGGAGGCGAAAAGTGGCGAAAAACGTTGAAAAGTGATAGCAAATGGCAGCAAATATTCGTTTGCTGCCATACATTAAGTTGTTGGTGGTTAGATGGTTAATTGGTGTGGTGGTAGCAATGGTAGCAAAAACAAGAAAAATATATTATGCGTGTTTAAATTGTCGCATACCATGATGATTTTTTCGGTTGTGTGGGATGCAGCGAGGACGCTGCACCTACTACGGCTTGCCCTTTCTATAATATAACGGCTCAAGTTATTTTTTAATGTCTCATTTTATAATCCTTCGATTACAGCCTGGATGTCTTGGCGAATCTTGTCATTAGTTCCGTTCTTCAGGTAATGTACCAAACCGTCCTCGCCCAGAACTATGAAAAGAGGGTAACCGCCCGTTCCGACCAACTTCACGAAGTAATCGTCGCCGTAAAGATGTGTCCAATTGAATCTGCGCTGTTCCGTGATTTTTCTCACCTTGTCGGCCTTTTCGAAGTTCACGGAGAGGAATGTCACGTCCGGGTACTTGGTTTTCCACTCTGAGAGGATAGGCATCTCTCGCAGACAAGGTCCACAGCCGGAGTACCAGGCGTTGATTACCACCTTGTGTCCCTTAAGCGACTGCTCTGTCCAAAGGTTGCCGTCCAAATCGTGCAATGCGAAAGAGCCTGGCAACTTCTTGTTTACCAGTGTGTCTGCTTCCATGCCTTTTTCCGTTAAAGATGCCATCTGCACATAGGGACCCACGCAGTCTTCTATCTCCGGCAGGTTTTTCACCCTACTGCGCGGTATCTCGTACTTTTCCCACTCCTTAGGTATCGTAACGCTGTCACGCAATGTAATCACGGTCAACCTTTCGTTTTTCCCATACTTTACACTGCCAATGGTTTTTATGTACGACATATCCAAAGGCAAGTTCTGGGTATAGAAGTGACTGTTCACAGATAGCTTAGGAACAATCAAACTGTCTGCTTGTTCCTTTGCGGCATTATTCTCCTGTGCGTTTGCGATGAAAGGCATCATTGCAAAAAGCGATATTGTCAACATTTGCTTTACCATATTATTTTTCATAGTTCGGTTTTTGATTTTGTGGATGTTTTTATAACGTTATGGGTAGTACTGTAATGTTGCCCAGGATGTCGTTATGCCAGTTCCCCCACCCTGTTGATGCTAAATGAAGTAGAGAAAACGGAATGTTACGGCAAAAGTACGAATTATATTCGAGATAGACATGGTAATGCGCAAGTTTTTTATACATGACTAAATCTGAATTGTACTTACAATTTGTTACTATATGGTGTGAATGTTGAGTTATTTTGTAGCAGAATGTAGTTTTACTTGGTAGATGTATTGATAAATCGTAACCTGAAGTGGCTTTTCGAAAAACAAAACGATGCTATATTTTATAGATAATAACAAAATGATTACCTTTGCAAGACAGAATAAGGCAATGTGCCGTAAAGAGTAGCCCTGCAACAGGCAATGTGTAAGGAGCCAAGAGAGAAAAGAATAATCAACGAAAAGGAAAATCAGGTATAGCCTATGAATGTAAACATCAAAGATTTGACAGACAGCAGGGACACGGTAAACAAGTGGATGGAACGCTTCGGTGTGCGTTTCGGAGTATATAAAAAAGGTGTATTCAGGGAACAGCTCTTTCCGTTCGACTCGGTGCCGCGCATCATCAGCAAGTCCGACTGGGACTATCTGGAGCGTGGTCTGCAGCAGAGGGTAAAAGCCCTCAATATGTTCCTTTGGGACATTTATCACGACAAACGCATCGTAAAGGACGGTATAGTGCCCGAAGAGTTTGTCTACTCGTCCAAGGGATATATGCCGGAGTGTGAAGGCATCTGTCCGGAGGGAAAGGTGTATGCCCACATTGCGGGTATAGACCTTGTAGAGGGAAAAGACAACAAATGGTATGTGCTGGAGGACAATCTGCGCATACCTTCAGGTGCCAGCTACCCCATGATAGCGAGGATGATAACACGCAAGGTATCGCCGCGTACCTTTTCGAGCAATGCCGTGGCAGACAACCGCGACTATGCCGACTTGCTGCGCGACATGATGGACGATATGAATGCCGGGCGCGGTATCGCCGTCATCCTTACGCCGGGACGCTACAACTCCGCCTTCTTCGAGCACTCTTACCTTGCAGAGAAGACGGGAGCCACGCTGGCCTATCCCGGCGACCTCTTCGTGGAGGACGACAAGGTGTACTATGCCGGCATGTACAAGGAGAAGACGAGGGTAGGGTGCATCTACCGCCGTGTAAGCGACGAATACATGGACCCCATGATGTTCGAACCCTCCTCGCTGCTTGGCATTCCCAATGTGATGCAGGCTTACAAGGCAGGCAACGTGGCGCTCATCAACGGCATAGGCAACGGGGTGGCCGACGACAAGGGTATATATTACTTTGTGCCCAAAATGGTGAAGTACTACCTCGGCGAGGAGCCCATTCTGCAGAATGCTCCTACCTATCTTCCTTATTTCAAGGAAGACTACGACTATGTGCTGCAGAACATACGTAAGTTGGTCATCAAGGACGTGAGCGAGGCTGGCGGATACGGCGTAGTGTTCGGCAGCGATCTGAGCGAGGACAAGTTGGAGGAGTTGAAACAGCTCATCATCAAGTACCCCCGCCGATGGATAGCACAGGAGGTGGTAGACTTCAAGGACCTCGAACTGCTGGAGGATGGCAAACTGGTATGGCGCAAGGCCGACCTGCGTGCCTTCGTGGTAAGCGGACGGGACACCACGCGTGTATGGAAAAGCGGACTGACACGTTTCTCGCGTAATCCCGACTCCTTTGTCGTCAACTCCTCGCAGGGCGGCGGATTCAAGGACACATGGGTGATGGAAGAGTAAATTAAAGGTAAAAGGGTAAAAAAGAAAAAAAGCGGAAAATGGTAAAGAGCGACATTATTTCGGCCACTAAGGCCAACAGACTATACTGGTTGGGTAGATACGAAATGAGGGTTTACCTCACGCTGCACCAGCTGAATAAGTGTTATGACAAGATGATAGACGGTAAGCCGGACGACTACCGTGCCTTCTGGGCAAGGCTCGACGCACAGGGCAACTACTTCACGACGGAGGAGTTTACCCTCGGCATGCTCTACGACGAGAACAACCCCAGCAGCGTCTTTTCCGCACAGAAGTATGCCATGGACAACGCCATACTGCTGCGCGAGGACATCATGTCCGAAACGCTGAGCTATCTCGAGATGAGCGTAGCCCTGATGAAAAGATGCAAGGAACTGAACGAGAAGAACCTCTCGCAGTTGCAGAGCATCATAGACTGGTCGCTCGCCTTCTGGGGGTCGGCCGAACAGCGCATACAAAACCACCGCGCCCTGAACATCATGATGATAGGGCGCAATGTTGAGAACCTCGACATACTCATACGCTTCGGCTACTCCTTCAGGCGCATAGCCCTCGCCTATGCGTCGATGAAACGCTATGCCGACGGCATGGAAGACATCCTTGACGACCATATCATGGCCCAGCTCGACGAACTTATAGTCGAGGACAAGTTCTGCCTCGACGATACCGACTACAAGTACAAACTTATCAAGTACATCAACCAGCTCGTCAGGGTATGAAGAGATACATCTACTGCTATCAGACTGCCGTCAGTTTCTCAGAGCCAGTAACCAACCACTCCCTGCTGCTGCGCTGCCTGCCCATGGCAGGCTCGTATCTGAACGTAGAGGAAGAACACCTGGTGGTGTCGCCCTCGCTGAGCGTGAGGCGAGGCACAGACCAGTTGGGCAACCGCATCGTCTACGGCGGAAGTCGTGAGCCGCACGCCTCATTGGTGTACGTCAGCACGGGCATTGTGAGCATGGCAGAATATGCAGTAGCCCCCGATGCTGTACCCGTCTCCGTCTACTGCCAGCCCACCCGGCTCACATCCCTTACCGAGCAGCAGGTCGAAGAACTGTGGCGGCAGACTGAACAGTACGTCTCGCACGACGAAACGACAGAGGAAAAGCCGGCCGACACCATATGCATGCAGGCACTCGACATTTGCCGCAGGGTACATACAGTCATGGCTTATACGCCCGGTGTAACAGGTATGGACACGCCGGCAGCCGAAGTGGCACAACACCTCAAGGGAGTGTGCCAGGACTATGCCCACCTCATGATAAGCCTGTGCCGCAGCAGGGGAATGGCGACAAGATACGTATGCGGATTCATGGAGGGCGAGGGAGAGACACACGCATGGGTGGAAGTGTATGACGGATACGCATGGACAGCGTTCGACCCCACGCACGGAAGGGCCATCGGTTACGGCTACCTAAAACTGGCACACGGGCGCGACGCTGCCGACTGCCCGGTGAGCAGAGGCATCTATGCAGGCGGTGCTTTACAGCAGACACAGATACATGTCATGCTGAAGGAAATATAGATAAAACATCCATTAGAACGCCTTGCCAGTACCTATCGGCTGGTACTGCAGTACTGGTTGTGCGAAACTAAAATCAGTACTGGAAGCGACTAAACATTGAAATATATGTAAGCTGTTTTTAACGTCTTACTACAAGGAAAAAAGATATGATCAAGACTATCGTGTCGACCGAACTGCCCGTCAACGAGCGGTACATGATTAAGAAGAACGTCATCAGCCATGGTGACGGCAAACGGCGACTGTGCATCGTGACCGGTACGCACGGCGACGAACTGGAGGGGCAGATGGTGTGCTTCCTTATGGCAAAGCTCCTCGAAGAGAAAAAGGAACTGCTGGACGGTACGGTGGAGATATACCCGGCTCTCAATCCGCTCGGTATAGACACCATACAGCGTGGCATTCCCAACTTTGACCTGGACATGAACCGCATATTCCCGGGCGATGTCAAAGGCACCATGGTAGAACAGGCTGCCTATACCATCATAGAAGACTTGAAGGGGGCCGACCTCGTCATGGACATACACTCCAGCAACCTGTACCTGCGCGAGACACCGCAGGTGCGCATCAATGTGCTGAACGAAAAGGAGCTTGTGCCGCTGGCACGCCAACTGGGCATCGACTTTATCTGGGTGCACGATGCCGCTACCGTGCTGGAGGCTACGCTCGCCCATTCGCTCAACTCTACCGGTACGAAGTGCCTCGTGGTGGAAATGGGCGTAGGACAGCGCATCAACCACAAGATGTGTTTCCGCCTGTGTGAAGGCATTCTGAACCTCATGCGCAGCATGGGCATGTGGAAGGGCGAGGTGGACCGGGACAAACTGGCCGAGCCCATGGTGTGCAAGGGCAACCGTGTGGCTTTCCTCAACGCAGAGGCTTCTGGCATCTTCATCACCGAACTGCGTTCGGGCATGAACGTAAAGGCAGGGGAGGAGATAGGACAGATAGTGGAACCTCTTACAGGAACAGTACTCAGTAGGGTAGTGTCGCCTGTAGACGGTTACCTCTTTACCATACGTGCATACCCCATCGTGTACGAGGGTTCGCTCATGGCAAGAATTTTTGAAAGTGAAGAATGAAGAGAGAAGAGTGAAGAATCCCAATGAAGAAAGATACATTGTTTGAGATGAAGTCGCCCTACCGCGATGACTTCTGTATAGAAGGCTACCGTTTTGGCGGTAGCGCGAAGACGGTAGCCATTGTGGGTGCCATGCGCGGCGACGAGATACAGCAGCAGTACATCTGCGCCAGAATGGTGAGTGTGCTCAAGGAACTGGAACGCAAGGGAAGGATAACCGACGGGAAAGGCATTCTCGTCATACCCTCATGCAACCCCTTCTCCATGAATGTAAGCAAACGGTTCTGGGCTATGGACGGAACGGACATCAACCGTATGTTCCCTGGATACGATAAGGGGGAGACTACCCAGCGTATAGCGGCAGCCCTCTTCGAGAAGATAAAGGACTATGAATATGGCATGCAGTTGGCAAGCTTCTATATGCCGGGCGACTTTGTGCCCCATGTGCGCATGCTCAAGACGGGATATGAGAATGTGGAGACGGCGTCGCATTTCGGACTGCCTTTCGTCACCATACGCAAGCCGCTGCCGTACGATACCACCCTGCTCAACTACAACTGGCAGATATGGGGGTGCAAGGCATTCTCGCTCTATGCCGGGCAGACCAACTATGTGGAAGATACCACGAGCCTGCAGACCATAGAGGCGATACTGCGTTTCCTCGCCAAGGAGGGCATCATCAGCTATCGCGACAAGAGCGTCGCCTATTCGTCTGTAGTTATCGATGAGGCCGAACTGCACAATGTCACGGCGCACAGGGCGGGCATTCTCAGTAGACTTGTGCCCGTAGGCGAACAGGTGCAGGAGGGGCAGTTGTTGGCGCGTATCATAGACCCCTACGAGGGAACTGTTATAGAAGAGGTGAAGGCTCCTGTAGCCGGCACGGTATTCTTCGAGCACAACAAGCCGCTGGCGCTGGAACATGCCATCCTGTTCAGAATACTCGAAGAGGAGGAAGGGATATAGTAATGGTAAAAACATTTCATCGTTGACAAAAACACAATGAGACTCATCCAATTTCTGAAAGACTGGACGCTACCCGTATCCATCACCCTCGGTATCGTCATTTACTTTCTCTTTGCCTACATCCCCGAACTGGACCCCGTGTGCCAGTGGTTTATGCCCATAAGCAAGCCCATATTGCCCTCGTGCATGTTTCTTACCCTCTTTACAGTGTTCTGCAAAGTCGATTTTCGTAATCTTCGCCCTGTAAAATGGCATCTCTGGGTAGCTGTACAGCAGGTGGTGTTTGTTCTTGCCGTACTCGGACTTATCCTTGTGTTTCACCTCAAGGGCGAACCGCTAATCCTCATGGAGGCCATTCTGGCATGCATCATAGGGCCGTGTGCGGCGGCAAGTTCGGTCATCACCGCCAAATTGGGCGGCAGTATGGAACAGATGACGACCTATACCTTCGTCTCCAACTTCATTACCGCCATCATGATACCGGTATGTTTCCCCCTCATAGAGCAGGGGCACCACATACACTTCTGGGCGGCCTTTGGAGCCATTCTCTATCAGGTGAGCATCGTGCTCGTGGCCCCCATGGCATTGGCTTTTGTCGTGAAGCACTTCATGCACGGGCTGCATCGCCGTATCGTGAGCATAAAAGATCTCGGTTTCTATCTCTGGGGAGGCTCGCTCATCCTGGTGGCAGGCACCACCATGCGCAACATTATGCATGCCCGTACCTCTGTCACCTTTATCTGCGTCATAGCAGTCCTTGGTCTGCTGCTCTGTATCGTGCAGTTTGCTACCGGCAGGTTTATAGGTCATTACTTCGACACTACCGTCGAGTCGGGGCAGGCTCTCGGCCAGAAGAACACGCCCTTTGCCATCTGGGCTGCCACGGCTTATCTCAATCCGTTGTCTACCGTAGGTCCGGGCTGCTACGTGCTGTGGCAAAACCTCATCAATTCATTCGAGCTGTGGCACTATCAGAAAAAGAACAAGGACGCGTGTTAAGACAAACAAGTATCGTTATTAAGTAATGTGTAAAAAATAACTTGAGCAAAATTGGCTTCATGTGCGACCCCTCTTTTCTCGAGGTTAAGACCTCAAGCCC
>CAVCGV010000120.1:0-7691 GCA_963601815.1 bacterium | reverse complement strand
GATGTGCAGCGGGGACGCTGCACACTACTACGGATAGCACGTGCTTAGTGACACAGCGAGAGTGCCGTTATTGTAGCGTACGGCGTCCCCGCCGTACAACAAGCGGGAACCGACGCGAGGACGCATCTTCGCTACAACAACAGGCCAGCGCCGTACCTCCTATGATTACCACGGCAGGCTGAACCAACTCACGGATAACATCCATCACTTTTTGCAAAGTTAGACAAAATTCACCAAATACAAGCCCGCAACACGAAAAACTTGGAAGAATTTTGTACGTTTTTTTGTGTTTATTAAAACGTAAAATGGAGACATTTATTGCGATTGGCTTACCACACGTTTTTGCAGATGACCCGCAAAATGCCTGTTTTTTAGAAAAAAAGAAGAAAAAATCTTGGTTCTTACAAAATAAAGTCGTAATTTTGCGGCATGTTAAAAGTGCTTAATCGCATGTGACCTGTGATGACGGCTAAGAAACACACAGGTATTCCTGATTACTAGTCAACCCGATGAGGTTTAGATACATAAGAGAGGAAAAAGAAAAAAGACATCAAGGCAAAATATCCATAAAATATGAAAAGACAATTCATTAGCATCATGCTCTATTCTGCCCTCCTGATGGGTGGTGCGAGCACCTTTACGTCTTGCTCCGACTGCAGCAAGTGCGAAGACGCAAATGTAGCTATCGGTTCGCTGTCTGACGAACTGAGCAGAAAAATTCAGGCTCTGCAGGAACAGGTAAACAATTTGCAGACCGTGCTGAACGGTCAGAACGGCAACAACGGTCTGATACACGATGTGGAAAAGCTGCAGTCCGACCTTACCAACAAGGAGAACGAGCTGAAGGAGTTGATAGACCAGAAGAACACTGCTACATCCAATGAGTTGAAGCAACTGATAGAGACCAAGATAAACAATGTCAATAAAGATATTACCGATATCAAGGACGACATTGCCACAACAACCAACGACATAATACTCCTGAAAGGAAGAATGGAGGCTGCCGAGGATGCCATCGACAAGGCCAAGCAGGCTGCCGCCACCGCCGAGACCAATGCGAAAGCATACACCGACGAGGAGATACAAAAAGCCGTGGCTGCCGCAGACTTGAAACTGCAGCAGGAAATAATCAACCTGAAGGAGCTGATCACCAACTGCCATACCGACTGCAAAGCCTATACCGACAGTCAAATAGAAATCATCAATGGTGTTACAGAGAATCTGCGGAACCTTATTAACAAGAATAGCACCAATATCCAAACCCTCTTCGAGAAGTACGCCGAACTGGAGACCAAGGTAAAAGCAGACAGTACGTTGCTGGAACAGGTGAAAGCCAACAAGACTGACCTCGAAACTGCCGTCAACAACCTGCAGAGCAAGATAGACGACAAGGTGAACAAGACAGACTTTGAAGCAGTCAAGGAGCAGGTAGAAAAGAACAAGAACCAGGCCGAAGAGAACAAGAAAGCTATCGAAACCATCACGGAGCAGATGGCAAACCTCGTAAGCAAGGAAGACCTGAACAACAAGGCTTCCGAACTGGAGCAAGCCTTCAAGGACGCAGATACAGCCCTGAAGGAAGAGATACAGGAAGAGATAGACAGGGTGAACGAGCAGTTGAACAAGCTCTTCAACGCCATGATCAACATGATCACCAACATCGAGTTGCAGGCAACAGAGAGTCCAGTGGCCGGTTACGAGAACCTGTCGTTCCTGGGCGCAGAGGCCCACATCCTCGGTGCTTACTACGGAACAGCCAGCGACGGCGATGTAACCCTGAACGGCGAGACTGTAGTTACGCGCAACGGCGAGATACTTATGGACACCGAGTCGGGCGAGAACGCAGGTGTTGTATACGCCACCATCAACCCGTCCAACCTCGACTTTACAGGTACCACACTGAAGGTAGTGGACAGCCAGGGCAACGAAGCCCCGTTCACAGCCACAGTAGAGAAGTCTGACAGAGTACTGAAGTACGGCATCACCCGTTCTTCTTCTACCAAGAGCAACCTGTATGCCGTCAAGATAAACCTTGACAAGAGCAAGCTCGACGCAGCCAAGACATGGACAGCTGACGACGCCGCCAAACTGAAGGATGCCGCCAAGAATATCCTCGACAAGTTGCGCCAGCCCAGCACCAATCGTCTGAACCTCAAGGAGGTGGCAAGCGACATAGCAAACGTATTCAACAACCGCCTTACAGCTTACGCCCTCGAGGCCGAGCAGGAAGTAACAGACGGCAAGAACACAGAGGTACGCACCATCACTTCCAAGATGAGCCTTGCCGCCACTGCCATCAAGCCGTTGTCATACAACTTCCTGAAGGACAACCAGAAGGTAGAGAACATTGACCTCCCGAGAATACCGACCCTGCAGTCCAAGTTCAACTTCAATGACTACAAGTTCAACTGGACACCGATAGAGGGCATGGAGGACATTACTACTTCTGTCACGCTGAAGGACATGCCTGATATCAACACTATCAAGATTGACGGTCAAGTTCCTAAACCAGACGTAAGCGCAAATGTAATTATCGTAGGTGACAAGCAAATCCAAGGAACAGTTTCTGAAGATGGCCAGACCGTTACTTTCGACCTTAGCCAGATAAAGTTTAATACCAAAGTATCTATCGGTGACATTGATGTAAGCAATCTCAAGGTTACCTATGACAAGACCAACCAGAACTACAAGGTTACCATCCCGATGGAAGACTTCAACAAGATCATCGACAACATCAACAGCCAGGTTGGCAACATGATAGAGAACGTTAACGGCATCGTGGACAAGGTGCAGGGCTACGCCGAGAACATCGACGGCAAGTACATCACCCGCATCAACGAGTATATCCGTAAGTTCGAGAATCTGCTCCGCAAGTCGAACTCACTGTTGCAGCCTGCCTTGTTCTACACCACAAGCACAAACAGCTGGAGCCAGTTGGCACGTGAGGAGATAGGTGCTACCTACCTGAAGCTGAGCGGCGGCAAGGCCTCCACCATCTTCGTGGCATCGTCTTACAACGGCGAGATGCTCTGCCCGGCATACAAGCGCTGCATCTACGTAAGCAAGAAGCCAGACGGTGCTACCGTTACCGGAACCAACCTCGGCAAGGTAGTAGACAGCGAGACACGCAAGATAGGCTTCGAAGCCAACAAGGCCGGTATCTACGAGCTGACTTACGAGGCAGTAGACTACTCTGGCATCAAGGTATCGAAGAAGTTCTATGTCAAGGTTGTAGAATAAAGAAATCACATCATAACAGTATGCACAAACCGGCTTCCATCCTTATCTCCATACGACAAGAGAAGATAACGAATGGGAGCCGGTTTCTTTTTTAGAACACATTATTATATATACACGAGAACAGATGAAGAAAGCAATACTCTCACTGGCATTGGCCTGTCTCGCAAGCCACAGCATCCATGCCCAACTGAACGGTGACGGCTATTACCGCATCCAGAACGTAAGGACAAGCAGGTACATGTCGCTGAGCGATGATAAGAGTGCGGGTGCCAACATCAGTTCGATGGTGGTAGACGCCGGAGCACTGGTAACCAAGAAGAGCGTGGACGAGGTACTGACCGACCCCGGCACCATCTTCTACATACAGAAGGTAAACGCCAACGAGTACAACATCAGCGCACAGGGAGCCAACCTGTACAACATGATAAAATACTACATACGTATCACCGCCCTGAATGACGGCACCTACCGGGCATGGCAATCGGATAGCGGACAGACAATATTCCTGTGCGACCGCGTGAAAGACGGAAACTACGACCTGGCACAGAGCTACGTAGACACCAAGACCACCGACACCCAAAAGTGGTACATTAAACCCGTGAACCTGACAGACAACTACATCGGCGTTAAGCCCATGTTCCAGCAAGGCGGCAAATACTACACCACGTTCTACGCCGATTACCCCTTTACCTTCGCCTCGTCGGGCATGCGCGCCCTCTACGTCAACAAGATATTGGGCAACGGCAAGGCGACCTACAAGGTCATCGACGGAACCGTACCTGCCAAGACCCCGGTCATCATAGAGTGCTCGTCTGCCGACCCAGCCCAGAACAAACTGCAGATAGCAGCCACATCCCCCACAGCCGTCAGCGACAACCTGCTCAAGGGCGTTTACTTCGGAATGGGACATATTGCATCCGACCACTTCAACAGCCTCACCTTCGATGCCAACACCATGCGTGTACTCGGTCTGACCGCAGACGGCAGTCTTGCCCTCAACAATGCCGACACCTACATGGCCGACGTTCTGCACAAGGTAGAAGTAGGATACGACGACTATAAGTATCCCTCGATAAAGGCCATTCCCCACAACACTGCCTACGTCATGGTAGACGGAACGGTCCCCACAGAACTGAAGCTCTACGTGGAAGGCGATCCCGCAACAAGTATCATAGAGGTGAATGCCGACAACAACTATACCGATGCTGCACCCGTCTACAGCCTCAGCGGCATGACAGTACGAAACGCCGCCACCTCTACAGACGGACTGCCACAGGGAGTCTATATTTTCAAAGGAAAGAAAGTGGTAGTAAAATAAGAAACCATTCCGCACAGGAGTTCACATAAAAAAGGAGTATTGCAAGAGAAAGTTTGCAATACTCCTTTTTTATATGGGATAACGAAAAAACTAAAAGATGCGGTGTGCAATGCGAAGCTCCAGCACAGGGTAAGCCTTCAGAGCCTTGAAGAACTTCACGTATCTTCCCACCTTGCCACTGATGTTCTCCACATCCTTGGCAAGGTCCACACCGTCGTGGGTAATGACCTTAGGCGTACCGCCCCAGAACATGGCGCCACAGTCGAAGGACACTTTTACGCGGTCGCTCCGCTTGAAGAGCCTGCCGCCATAGCCGAATCCTAAATAAGGGCGAAAGTTGTTCACCTTGACACGGCACGACACCATATTGTCAGCATCCGGCTCCATGCGGTAGGGTGTACCGTCCTTATAGTCACCTACATGCACTCCCATTCTGCCATAACTCTGGAACTTGTCGTACAGTTCCTTGTCAGCATACAGTTGCTGACCGCTAATCGTGATATAGGGGATAGGGTCGGCAGGATCACCCTCCTCCATCCGCTTAACCGACTCGTAGGAAGCCGCCACGCGCTCATATATTTTGTTGTAAATGGCCACACTCACCAGCGACGTAGCATCGTACGCAGCATTCTCGGCATAGGCCACAGTAGACGGCCCCCAGAAGAAACCCGTTGTGACATGCCAGTGCTTGTTCCGGAAGGGGAACACATCCACCAAGAGCTTGAAGTTCTTCATCGTAGGCTTACCCTTCATGTCCACATTGCGGTCCACCTCGAAGGCGAACATCTCGTTCAGCGTCTTCTTCAGTTTGTCAAACTTAGTCTTCTGCACCTTCGGGTCATCATCGTCACCCACATTCACCCCGAAACCCATGGTCTGCTCACAATGCGGGAAGAAGGAGAAGCCCGTGCGCACCTGTACCATTTTTCCTACAGGCATTGCCAGTTCAAAACCCAAGCCCGTGGATCCCAGCGTGACAGCAGCGTCGAGATGATTGAGCATCATACCGTCCTCGGCAGCCGGTTTGATGTCGTTGCCCTGCGCCAGCACCGAAGAAGCCACACACACAGCCGTAACAAATAGTCCTAATCGCTTTATCATAATTTTCCTATCGCTAAAAAGTAGTTACATATAAGATGACAGAATAAGTAGATGCACACAACAAATCAGTACTCAGAAACAGCACTCAGATAACTCCGAAGTGCAGGAGCGCATTCTTCACTCCGTCCTCGTCAACATGCGTCGTCACATAGTCGGCCACCGCCTTCACGTTGTCACCCGCATTGCCCATCGCCACACCGATGCCTGCCTCACGGATAATGGCGAGGTCGTTGCCTCCGTCGCCAAAAGCCATCGTCTGCGCCACATCGAGCCCGAGATAACGTGCCATGGCATGCAGTCCCTTTCCCTTGTCGGCATCGCCCGATGTGATGTCGACAAAAGCCGGATGCCACCGCCCGACAGTACAGTTGTGCAGTAAGGGCACCAACTCCGCCTCCTGCTCGGCATTGCAGAAAGGAGTAAGCTGCAGTATATCCTCACCGTCAAGAGCATCCATACTGGCAGAGAAGTCGATATTGCTCACACCCAATCCCTCGATAAACACTTGTCGCACGATATCCGTAGCATGGTGCACCACAAGGTGATGCTCGCCCACTACAATGACGGGATAGTCGCAGCGGTCGGCATCCTCCAGTACGCGGAACACATCGCCACGGTCCATGGCATGCTGGCTCACCAGATGGTCACCCACGAAACAACGCGCCCCATTGGTAGTGATATACCCGTCTATGAGATGTTCTATCTGTCCCAGGTTGTTGATAATCATGATAGGGCGCCCCGTAGAGATGTAAATCTTTACCCCGTTGCGCTTTGCCTGTTCCAGCGCCTCTACCGTACTCTGCGGAATAAGGTGTGTGCGAAAACTGACAAGCGTGCCGTCAATATCGAAGAAAAGAGCTTTCGTCTGACAATCCATAAATCTGATTCTGATTGTTATGTTGCAAAAGTACAAAAATAAGCCCTATTTACGAAATAAATGCATCATAAATTTGCATGTTTGGCAAAAAAACAATATTTTTGCAACACGTCAAGCCCATTACGGCAAAGCAACCTAACCAAGAAGACACATACTATAGACGAAAACACCATGAAGAAAATACTCCCCCTACTCCTTTTGTCCGCCATGATGCTCTGCAGTTGCGAGAAGTTTAGCATGGAGAGCACAGCGTCCCCTACCAGTTCGTCAGAAGACGAACCGTCCGACCCCGACGGCAACACCGTCATACACATCAACACCGACGACCTGGACAGTTACAGCCGCATCACATGCAGCCTGTTCCTCTCGGGCAACAAGGTAAAGAACATCAACCAAAACAGCGGGACGGCCAATTTCGGCACCATACGTACCAACCTCGAACAAGGCACCTACACCCTTGTTGCCATAGCACACAACGGTGAGGGCAACGCCACCGTGTCGTCGCCCGCCAAAGTGACGTTCTATAACAACAAGTGTACCAATACCGCCTATGTGCACACCACATTGGAAGTGGACGCCGACGGTGCCGAGAAGACCGTTACCCCCCAGTGTGCCGTAGCCATGATACGCATACATGTCAACGACGAGATACCGGACACCGCCCAGACCATCAAGCTCTACTACACGGGAGGCAGCAGTACTCTGGACGCCAGCACGGGATACGGCTGTGTAAACAGCAGGCAGACCGAAGTGCGTACCATGAGCACCACGCAGAAAGACTATGACATCTACACCTTCCCCCACAGCGACGGCAAGAAACTCCACATTACCATCACTGTGTACGACAGCCACAGCAACACCCTCACCACCAAAGAGCTGAACGACGTAGAGGTAAAGCAGGGCTACAAGACTACCTGTACTATCAACCTCTTCAGCAATACCGGCGATGACGAAACGCAGTCCTCATTCACCTTCGACCCTACATGGGGCGGACAGACCGATATCGACTTCTAAGCTTTAGACGGGAAAAGTTAAGGGGGGGGGAGTAAAGCATCACGTAAGAAATAACTTGCGCAGTATTTATGTGTTCGTTGACCTTAACCTTTCCGCTACGCGCCGGTACCCGTTGGTTTAGGGTGTACAGGGCGGTGCACC
>CAVCGV010000119.1:0-7855 GCA_963601815.1 bacterium | reverse complement strand
CACACTACTCCGGACGGCTGTTGTAGTAGCGAGACGCGTCCTCGCGTCGGTTCTTACTTGTTGTGCAGCGGGGACGCCGCACACTACTAACATTCTCGCTTGGTATGACGCGGGGACGCCCTGAAAGGGCAACTACGCATAGCCCAGGGCAACTGGTGGTCCAGGGCGCATTGCCAGGGTGACTGGTGGTCCAGGGCGTATCAACATCAATATAAATTTTATGATAATTCATGTGCAATTAATGGCCATTTGTGTTCAACAAAAACATGAATTCCCGTAAATTATCCACGAATTTTTCATAAATTATTATCTGCCAATCCATGTGCAATTCATGATAATTCATGTTCAATTTATGGGCATCCGTGTTCTCTAACCCCTCGGCTTGCTGTAGTAGCGAGACGCGTCCTCGCGTCGGTTCTTGCTTGAGGTACGGCGGGGACGCCGTACACTACTAACATTCTTACTTGAGGTGCAGCGAGGACGCTTTACCTACTATGGCTTGCCCCGGGCTATATGCTTCGGCAAATGGGAAGAATGCCGTACAGACAGTACTTGTTGTGCTATCGTTCGACAGGATTAAATGGTTCGGCACGCTTGGAGTGTGTCAGGGTATTGCCTTTTTCGTCCTTTACTACGATGGTCTTGGCATAGTTCTGGTTTTGGAAAAGATAGCCGATAGGGTCGGCATAGTATTTCCTGTAGAGGGTGGTTAACGACTTGCGGTCGACAGGTTCAAAAGTCTTACCTTTATAACATATAGGTACTGCAGCATTGCCTTTCTTCAGGCCGACGGCTGTGAAGGAATAGTCTCTTTCAGAGTCACAAGCTTTCAGAATAAGCCCAGGGAGACCGCCAAGTTTCCATGGTCCATTGTCCAACGGGATGTCTTCAGCATACCATGCGGTCCAAGTCCTTCCCTTGAACTTTGCTGTAGCCTGGCGGCACGGATAACCGCAGATGGTGTCGATGCCGTCTACGAATTGCCAATCTATATTCTCGATTGGTTCGATACAGCAATATTTGTCTGCAGCGAAGAAGTCGAGGTAGGCAGTCTTGCCTTGCTCGGGATAGTTCTTGTACAATTTCCAGTTGATGGTGCCTTGGTTCGTACCGGAATAGTTGGTATCGATGCCTTTTGCCATGTTGTCGCTAATGAGTGAGTCCCTTTGGAAGACGGGGTAACTGTAGAATGCAGAACATCTGTTGCCTATCTGCAACAGCATTCTTTCTTTTACGAAGCACGTGTCTATGACGGACTTTTCTTCTTTTACCTCATAGATATACTGGGTATCATAAACCACTTGGTATTGCTCGCAGTCGATGGAGTCTCCCATGCCTATGCTCGACTCGTCAAACATATTTACAGTCTGTGCCTGGAGCATAAATACATTGGAAAATGCCATCCATGCCATAAATAATACTTTTTTCTTCATATAGCTGTTAGTTTGTTGTTGGGTAAAACGATCGTGTTTTCTTCATGAATGCAAGTGCAAATGTAGCTCGTTTTTTACGATGAAGTCGCAGAAATATGTTACCGCCATGTTACTATGCGTGTTTTCTTCTATTATTATCTTATTACAGAGCTTGGCGATATTGCGGATTTTTCAGTACTTTTGCAAAATCGTTCGTAAAAGTTAGAACCCGTCCATAAGCAAAAAGGGAAATATGAGGTATCAGAATCGGAATCTAAAGATCGTATGGTTGGCAGGCAGTGTGGCAATCTTGTTGTTGTTCTGCACACAGGCTTATTGGCTCATCTCACAGTACCATTATAGTCTGGACAAGCGAGTGGAGCAATTTCAAGAGGATTGCAATTCGGTGCTGAAAGAAGACTTGCGAAAGAGAAAGGCGGTAGCTGACAGAAAGGCAAAGAAGGGTCACGAGCACGAGATCAAGATGAAAATCGAGTACAGTTATGACTCAAGAAAAGACAAGCACAGCATGACCACCATTACCTATTGGGACAGGGGAAAGTTCTTGGGGTGTATCAGCGGGGAAAATCTGACCAGCGATGATGCCTACGAGATATGCTCCCGTTATCTGGCAAGTACGGCAACGAAACCGTCTTTTGACATGCTCCAAGCTTTAGTTCAAGAAAAAGGATACGGTGAAATCGGTGATTTTCGACGAATGAAATATAAAAAGGTATTCATGGAGGTACAATACTCGGTGAAAGGAAAATGGGAGAAGGCGGTTGTAGTAAACTATCAAACGAACCCAATCTATCACGAAGGAATCCGCTTTGTCGTACCTATCTCGACCGCAAGTATCTTGAAGTCCATGCTTTGGCAATTGGTTGGCAGCGTCTTGCTCTTTATCATCCTGTTTGGTTGCTTGTATTATCTTGTCAAGACAATAGTGGTACAGAAACGCATCAATACCATCAGGCATGAATTTCTGAAGAACATGATATACGAGATGAAACAGCCAAAAGCTGACGGAAATTCCGTTGAAACCACCATTTCTATCGGTTCCATCGTCTTTTATTATGCCCAAAACGAACTGCGGAACGGCAATGAACGAGTCATCATAACCTCTCGGCAGGCAGAAATACTCAAGCTGTTGGCCACTCGCCAGAACCAATTGGTGGAACGGGAAACCATCCTCAACGAGGTTTGGGGAGACGACTCTTATTCCAACTCGTTGGCGCTGAACGTGCAGATTACCTATTTGCGGCGTGCACTGAGTTCCGACACGTCGGTAATGATAGAGCCTGTTATCAAGAAAGGCTATATCCTCAAGGTTCATGCTTGATATGTTAACATTGCATGTCCTTATCGTAAAAATCTGAAAGAAAAAGGTGGGAATGTTTGGCATTTCCACCTTATTTTATGATATTTGCACTACCAAAACCGGAGACGTTTCGGCAGTTAGCCTTGTCGGTTCACCATAAAGACATCCTTAAAACGACTAAAACAGCAATAACAAAATAACTAACTAACTCTATACAGAACATGAAGTACAAGAAACTTGCTCTTACCATTGCCGCAGGTGCATTGTCTGCTACGATGATGGCCCAGTCGGCTCCTAAACTCAACGCCAACAACATCGACGAAGTGCTCAAGGCCATGACCCTTGAGGAGAAAGCACAGCTCTTGGTGGGCGGTGGCAACGACGGATTCGTTGGCAGTGGTGCCATGCTCGGACACCAGAAGAAGTATGTCGCCGGAGCTGCCGGCACTACTGTGGAAATTCCTCGCCTCGGCATTCCCGCCACCGTTCAGGCTGATGGTCCTGCCGGTGTGCATATCGACACCCATCGCGACGGCGACAGCCGCACTTACTATGCCACGGGATTCCCTATCGGTACTTGCCTGGCATCTACCTGGAACACGGACTTGATGCGTAACGTGGGTATGGCTATCGGTAATGAGACCTTGGAGTATGGATGTGACGTTGTCCTCGGGCCCGGCATGAACCTGCATCGCAATCCGCTCTGCGGTCGCAACTTCGAGTATTATTCTGAGGACCCTGTCATGACAGGTCTTATGGGTACCGCCTTCGTGCAGGGTGTGCAGAGCCAAGGCGTAGGAGTGAGCGCCAAGCACTTTGCGGTCAACTCGCAGGAAACGCAACGCACACACATAGACGAGCGGGTAAGTCAGCGTGCCCTTCGCGAACTGTACCTGAAAGGTTTCGAGATGATGGTACGCAAGTCGAATCCCTGGACCATCATGTCTGCCTACAACAAGGTGAACGGTGTCTATGCCCAGGGCAACAAGGACTTGCTGACTAACATCCTCCGCAATGACTGGGGCTTTAAGGGTATCGTGGAGACCGACTGGATTGGTATTCGCGAGGACTTACCCGTATATCAGGAAGTAGCTGCAGGCAACGACCTGATGATGCCTGGTTACCCTGCGCAGGTAAAGGCTATCGTTGAGGCAGTAAACAAAGGCAAGCTTGATATTGCCGATGTAGACCGCAACGTACGCCGTATGCTCGAATACATCGTCAAGACTCCCCGTTTCAAGGGATACAAGTATAGTGGAGAGCCAGACTTGAAGGCACATGCTGCCATTACCCGCCAAAGCAGTACAGAGGGTATGGTGCTCTTGAAGAACGATGCTACGCTGCCTATCAAGGATTTGAAGACTGTAGCCCTCTTTGGTGTCAATTCATACGACTTCCTTTCGGGTGGTCTCGGAAGCGGCGCAGTCAATGTAGGCTACTCCGTGGATATGGTGACAGGTTTGAAGAATATAGGTGTATCCACTACTCCGCAGCTTACGGAGATTTATCAGAACTATGTGAAGTATGCCAAGGCCAAGCTCAAGGCTGACAAGAACCCCATGATGTGGTTCCTTGACCAAGGCCAGCCAAAACTCGACGAGATAGAGATTACAGAGCGTTGCGTAGCCCACGAGGAACCTCTTGCCGATGCTGCCGTCATCACCATCGGCCGCCAGGCAGGTGAGGGAATGGACAGGGAGAACATTATCGGCGAGTTTGAACTGACCCAAGACGAGCGAGATATGATTTTCCGCGTCTCTGACATTTTCCATGCCAAGGGCAAGAAGGTAATTGTGGTCATCAACTCTGGTTCGGTGATGGAGACGGTTAGTTGGAGAGACCGCGTGGATGCTATCCTCGTGGCATGGCAGCCCGGTATCGAGGGCGGCAACTCCGTGGCTGACATTTTGTCGGGCAAGGTGAATCCGTCGGGCAAGCTGACGATGACTTGGCCTGTCTCCGTATACGACCACCCTTCTACCGCCAACTATGCCAAGAAGTATGATATGTACACCTATACTAATATGTCGGACGGTTCGAAGCCGGGCATTGACTTCAACAACCACGAGGAGGACATCTATGTAGGTTATCGCTACTTCGATACATTCAAGAAGAACGTGGCTTATCCCTTCGGTTATGGCTTGAGCTATACCACCTTCGAGTTTGGCAAGCCATCTGTTAAGGCTAACGGCAACAATATCGAGGTGTCTGTTTGCGTGAAGAATACCGGCAAGGTGGCCGGCAAGCAGGTAGCCGAGGTATATGTTACCGCTCCCAAGGGTGCTTACGAGAAACCCGCCAAGGAACTGAAAACCTTCGGCAAGACCAAGGAGTTGCAGCCCGGCGAGAGCCAGACCTTGAAGATGACTCTCGAAAAGCGCGACCTTGCCAGCTTCGACGAGGCTAACAGCCAGTGGAAGGTAGATGCCGGCAGCTATCTCTTCCAGATAGGCTCTGACGTCGAGACCATCAAGGGTACAGCTACACTGAAAGTGGCAGAGTATACCGAGAAGGTAAGTAGCGCCTGTCCTGTAAACGTTCAGATGAACTATCTGAAGCAGAAGTAAGTGATTGCTGATAGCTATACAAATAAAATCCTGGGCAATAATTATTGCTCAGGATTTTATTTGTAAAACGCCAATTAAGGTTGGTTGGAGGTAATGGGAATTAGCATTCTTCTAATTTCCAAAGTTCATTACCCTTGTAGATGATGGCAATCTTGTGGGGGCAGGAAAATGCGATTAGTCGTCCATCCACATTTTGAAGCCTTCGCCACGGACAGTATCTATGTGGATGGAAGGGTCTCTGTCGAAGTACTTTCTCAGACGGTATATCACATTGTTGAGGCTCTCTTCTGTACAACTGATGCCCTTCCAAACGGTGTCTTTGAGCTCTTGGCGAGGAACAATTTCTCCTTTGTTGAGCCATAGCACCTTGAGCGTATTAAATTCGGTATAGCCTAAGGTCTTCTCGTTGCTTCCACGGAAACTGAGAATTCGGCTCTCTGCGTCTATGGTGTATACACCGATGTTTATCATACGAGAATTGCTGAACTCTTTGGGCTTTGCATATTGGTTAACCCATCCCAAGAACTCCTTGATATTGAAAGGCTTCTCAATGAAATTTATAGCTCCGTTATTGGCTGCTTCTGCCTTTAAATTAGGATCTTTGAATGATGACACACACATGATAGGGATGCCTTCTGCGGCAAGACGGATGTCATTGATTCTCTCCAGGCTGTTTTCTTCACCTATCATCACGTCTAGGATGATGAGGTTGGGAGATAATTTCATGATGAGGCTTTCTATTCCAAACAATGTGTTCTGAAAGAAGACCTCATAGCCTGCTTTTTGGAGAATTTTTACAGCGATATTTCCAAACTTAAGGTCATCATCGACCAATAATACTTTTAGTCTTTCCATATTGATAAGTCTTATATTGATTACTACTCCTTTATATTCTTGTTTTGTGGAATCGTGAATATGAAGGTACTTCCTTTACCAGGTTCGCTTTCTACTTTTATGCTTCCACCATGTGCTTTGACTGCATATTTTACCAAGGCAAGTCCGATTCCATAACCACTTTTGTGATGTGTGGCTGGTATGCGATAGAACTGCTCGAATATCTTCTTTTGATATTTTTTGTCGATTCCTACGCCTTTGTCTTTCACGCTGATAATGGTGAATCTTTCATTGTTATAGATGTCAACATCTACTGTTGCGGTATTACCTGAATACTTTACCGCATTTTCCATCAAGTTATGAACGACATTTTCCAACAAGTATCGGTCTGCTAAGATTTTTTCATTCTTAGCTCTATGATCTATGATGTTTATGGTATGAGGTATTTGCACATAATTTGTATCTATTATTTTCTTGGCATGGTTGGCGGCAGCCATGATGTCAAATTCCTCTTTGTTTATTATCAGTTTGCTTTCTCCAGCTTTTGCTGTAATGAGGATAGTTTTGATGGTGTTGGCGAGAGACTTGATTTCTTCTTCTGCAGATGTTATGAGCTCTCTCAATTCTGAGTCCTTGATTTCTTCTGTAATATATCCCAAGGTAAGCAAAACGCTGGCTAAGGGGGCTTTCAAGTCGTGTATGGTGCCGTGGATACCTGTTTCACGATTTCTTAGCAAGTCTTCTTTGTGTCTGATAACAGTCATCTGATAACCTACGCAGAAGATGATGACAAGTGCCAGTAACAGGGTTGAGATAAGAGTTTCTATAGCGCTCTTAATAAAAGCAGATGGCGGGATATCTATCATGACTTTCACAAAACGTACAGGCTTGAGTCCAATAGCGATAGGTTTGCTGGATTGCCAATTGGCTGTGCCATTTGTTTGTCCATAGCTCTTGACAGTCTTTTTGTTCTCGTCTAAAATAAAAAAGGCGAAAGAAAAGTTCTCTCCCAGATTCTTCGTGAAAAATTGAGAGAGTTTGGCAAGATTGATAGGATGACCTTTGATAGTAAGGCGGTCTTTTGTCAATAAGCTCATCACTTCGCCCTCTGTTTCTGCAATCCCTTTGTTCCTTAAATCCTGTATGTTGATTTCATTAAAGTCAATGATGTCCTCTTTCTTTGGATTCGCTTTGATAACATCTCTTAGGTTCACATTTTTATAGTAGAAACGTTGCTTCCCATCTTTATGCGGATTATATACCTTATGTACTCGAGAGGCATATTCTTCATCGATGGCAACTTTTAAAACAGAATTTACCTTATCAATTTCGTTGTGAATGTAGTTCTTGTATCGCAGAGATATGTTATATCCTTGTAGCAATACGACGACAATGAGTGCTAAAAATGTTATGCAATAGTATTTTCTCATGACTTTACTTTTTTGTTCTTTGCGTTTAAAATATAAAGTTACGAATAATCTTTCACAATTAGCAATTTTGAACGTCATTTCTTACATAATATTTTCCGAAAAATAAATTATGTAAGAAATGATGTGAAATATTTGTCACTTTAGTGATTTTTGTGTAATTTCGCAAACAAAAAGTTAGATAAATAAGTCTGCTTATTGTACCTTTTACAAACAGTATTTGGCGGATTTACTTCCTTATTATGTAAAATAGGTATCTATGGTAAGAACACAGGTGATAAAAACGATTGTTAG
>CAVCGV010000118.1:0-8004 GCA_963601815.1 bacterium | reverse complement strand
AAAACAGATAATTATTTCTTGTTCAAAGCCAAGTCGATGGCAACGGCGATAGCTACAGTAGCACCTACCATAGGGTTGTTACCCATACCGAGGAAGCCCATCATCTCAACGTGTGCAGGAACTGAAGAAGAACCAGCAAACTGAGCGTCAGAGTGCATACGACCCATGGTATCGGTCATACCGTAAGAAGCAGGACCGGCAGCCATATTGTCTGGGTGCAGGGTACGACCTGTACCACCACCAGAAGCTACTGAGAAGTAAGGCTTGCCAGCCAATGTACGCTCCTTCTTGTATGTACCGGCAACTGGGTGCTGGAAACGTGTTGGGTTGGTAGAGTTACCAGTGATAGACACGTCTACATCCTCGCTCCAGTTGATGGCAACACCCTCACGTACGTCGTCAGCACCATAGCAGTTGACCTTGGCACGAGGACCGTCAGAGTAAGCGATGCGGTTAACCACATTCAGCTCACCCGTGTAGTAGTCGAACTTGGTCTGAACGTATGTGAAGCCGTTGATACGGCTGATAATCTGGGCAGCGTCCTTGCCAAGACCGTTCAGGATAACGCGCAATGGGTTCTTGCGAACCTTGTTAGCCATCTCGGCGATCTTGATAGCACCCTCGGCAGCAGCGAACGACTCGTGGCCAGCCAAGAAAGCGAAGCACTGTGTCTCCTCGCGGAGCAGACGGGCAGCCAAGTTACCGTGACCGAGACCCACCTTACGGTCGTCGGCAACAGAACCGGGGATGCAGAAAGCCTGCAAACCGATACCGATAGCCTCGGCAGCATCTGCAGCAGTCTTGACACCCTTCTTGATAGCGATGGCAGCACCTGCTACATACGCCCACTTGGCGTTCTCGAAGCAGATACGCTGAGTTTCCTCGCACATCAAATAAGGATCAACACCTGCGTCCTCGCAGATCTGATTAGCCTCTTCCAAGCTCTTGATACCATTCTCATTAAGAGCTGCAAGAACTTGCTTCTCGCGACGTTCCTGACTTTCGTAACTTACTTTTCTAATCATATCTGTATCTCCTTATTATTCTTTACGTGGATCAATAGCTTTAACAACACCCTGCTCAGCAGTGGTACGGCCATAGCTGCCAGTGAACTTCTTCACGGCCTCGTTGGCATCCATACCGTTCTTGATAGCCTCCATCATCTTGCCGAGGTGAACATACTCATAACCGCAAACCTGGCTGTCCTTGTCGAGGAACTGCTTTGTGATGTAGCCCTCTGTCAGCTCGAGGTAGCGAGTACCCTTGGCTACAGTGCCATAGAGTGTACCTGTCTGTGAGCGAAGACCCTTACCCAAGTCCTCAAGACCGGCACCGATAACAAGACCGCCCTCAGAGAAAGCGCTCTGGCTACGACCGTAAACAATCTGGAGGAAGAGCTCGCGCATGGCTGTATTGATAGCGTCGCAAACGAGGTCGGTGTTCAAAGCCTCGAGGATGGTCTTGCCAGGGAGAATCTCAGATGCCATAGCAGCAGAGTGAGTCATACCTGTACAACCGATGGTCTCGACAAGAGCCTCCTGGATAACGCCCTCCTTGATGTTCAGGGAAAGTTTGCAAGCACCCTGCTGGGGAGCACACCAACCCACACCGTGAGTATAACCGGAGATGTCTTTGATCTCTTTTGCCTGAATCCATTTTCCCTCTTCAGGGATTGGAGCTGGTCCGTGGTTGGGACCCTTGGCGACAACGCACATGTTGTCCACTTCCTTAGAATAGATCATAATTCGCTAAAAATTAATTATAATGTTAATGTATAATATCCATAATGTAATCTGCACGGCTAATGTGCCCCAAGGCAGAATACCGCACATTTTTCGAGCACAAAAGTACAAATATTTTTCGGGAAACATCTTAAAACATTTGTTCTTTTTCCGCCATTGGGCGCATTTTTGCCGTTTTTCTTTGCTTTATCCTCATTTTAATGTATCTTTGCAAACTGAAAATTGCATTTTTACCACTAACAAAAGATATGATAGAAGTCAAGATAGAAGACAGCGTGCTCCAGAAAGCTGCTGAAGCGGGAATGGACGAGTTTGTGAACGCTTTTGTCCACGCCATACGCAATGCCATAGGCGGACAGCTTACCGCCGAGACCATGGCACAGCTCAACAGTGACCAGATAACGCTCCTGGCATGGGACATCCTGCACGAGGAGATGATGGACGGAGGCATGATACAACTGATACACAACGGGTACGGCGGGTTTATCTGGCTCAACCCCACAGACAAGGCTTTCCGCAACTGGGGACTGCAGGACCTGTACCGCCTCATCAACAAGAGCCACGCCCTCTACCGCCTGCACCACGACGCCATAGAGCGGCCCGGCATGAGCGACGAGGACTTCATGGCGCTGTACGAGGAGTATCCGCAGTTTGACGACTACGACGACCTCTTCGTGGAGCACGAGGAGGAATGGACGGACAAGATAGCCCACTACATAGACGAACATATCGACAACTTTGCCGTCATCGTCCAGTAAAGACGGACACCGGCAAAAGAAAGAAACATCCATAAAGCATCATGAACAAACAAGAACAGGAACTCCGCAAGAAGAGTCCCGTACAGATACGCAACAAGAAGGCGTCGTTCGAATATTTCTTCGTCGACACCTATACTGCCGGCATCGTGCTCACGGGCACCGAAATAAAGTCGATAAGGGGCGGCAAGGCGTCGCTCGTAGACTGCTACTGCGACTTCTACCAGGGCGAGCTGTGGGTGAAGGGCATGAACATTTCGCCCTACTTCTATGGTTCGTTCGGCAACCATGAGGCGCGCCGCGACCGCAAACTGCTGCTCAACAAGCGCGAACTGCGCCGTCTGGAAGAGGACAGCAAGCAGCCGGGCTTTACCATTGTCCCCACACTCGTGTTCATAGACGACCACGGACGTGCCAAGGTTGACATAGCCCTGTGCAAGGGTAAGAAGGAATATGACAAGCGCCAGACCCTGAAAGAGAAGGAGGACCGCAGGGAGATGGACCGCGCCATCAAACACTTCTAAAGGTAAAAAGGTACTAAAAAGGGTAAAAGCTGTTGTCTATGAAAAGAGACATAAGGGAGACTATAAAGGAGAAAATACTGATACTGGACGGTGCCATGGGTACTGAGATTCAGAAATACGGACTGACGGAGGAGGACTTCCGCGGCAGCCGTTTCTGTGACATCAGCGGACAGATGAAGGGCAACAACGACATGCTCAACATAACGCGCCCCGACGTGATAAGCGACATATACAGGCGTTACATCGAGGCAGGGGCGGACATCATCACGACCAACACGTTCTCCTCGCAGCGCATCTCGCAGGCAGACTACCACCTGGAAGACTGCTCTTACGAGATGGCGTATGAGGGCGCACGCCTGGCACGTGCCGTCTGCGACCAATACGCCACACCCGAGAAGCCGCGCTTTGCGGCAGGAAGTGTGGGCCCTACCAACAAGACCTGCTCCATGAGTCCGGACGTGAGCAATCCTGCTGCACGCGAGATTACCTACGACGAACTGTACCGCGACGTGTGCGAACAGGTGGAAGCACTCATCAAGGGAGGCGTGGACGCTATCCTCATAGAGACGGTTTTCGATACGCTCAACTGCAAGGCGATGATAGACGCTGCCCTTGCCGTCATGGACAGGTTGCACACCGACCTGCCCATCATGGTTAGTCTGACGGTAAGCGACCTGGCAGGGCGCACGCTGAGCGGACAAACCACCGATGCCTTCCTGGCGAGTCTGTCGCCCTACCCCATTTTCTCCGTCGGCATGAACTGCGCCTTCGGTGCTCCGCAGATGAAACCTTTCATCAAACACATAGGCCAGCGGGCACCTTATTATATAAGTGCATATCCTAACGCCGGACTGCCCAACGAGATGGGGCAGTATGACGAGACACCCGAATCGATGGCGCCGCAGATAGCCGAATTCATAGACGAGGGACTGGTCAACATCATAGGCGGATGCTGCGGAACCAGTCCGGAGTTTATCGCCAAGTATGCCGAGATGGCCGAGGGAAAGGCTCCCCACCGCGTGGCGGAACGCCCCCGGCACATGTGGCTGTCCGGTCTCGACCTGCTGCAGGTAGACGACACGGTGCATGCCCCCATCGACAGTTCGTGCTTCGTCAACGTAGGCGAAAGGTGCAACGTGGCAGGTAGCCGCAAGTTTCTGCGACTCATCAACGAGAAGAGCTACGAGGAGGCACTCGACATAGCCCGCAAGCAGGTGGCGGACGGAGCAGCGGTAGTGGACGTGAACATGGACGACGGTCTGCTCGACGCCAAGGCGGAGATGGTGAACTTCCTCAACATGATAGCCGCCGAACCGGACATTGCCAAAGTGCCCATCATGATAGACTCCTCGAAGTGGGAGGTCATCACCGCCGGACTGAAGTGCTGCCAGGGCAAGTGCATCGTCAACTCCATATCGCTGAAAGAGGGCGAAGAGGTGTTCGTATCCCATGCCCGCGACGTGATGCGCTACGGTGCGGCATGTGTCGTGATGTGCTTTGACGAGCAAGGACAGGCCACCACCTACGAACGGCGCATAGAGATAGCCGAAAGGGCTTACCGCATACTGGTAGACAGGGTGGGCATGAATCCGCTCGACATCATCTTCGACCCCAATGTGCTCGCCATCGCTACGGGTATGGAAGAGCACGACAACTATGCCGTGGAGTTTATCCGCGCCACCGAATGGATACACCAGCATCTGCCCGGTGCCCATGTCAGCGGCGGCGTGAGCAACCTCTCCTTCTCCTTCCGCGGCAACACCTACATACGCGAGGCCATACACTCCGTGTTCCTGCACCATGCACAGCAGAAAGGCATGGACTTCGGCATCGTGAACGCCAAGGCGCGCATGGACTACCACAAGATACCTGCCGACCAGCTGGAGGTGATAGAAGACGTGGTGCTCAACAGGCGGAAAGGGGCTGCGGAAGACCTCATAGAAATGGCGACAGCCATCAAGGAGAAGGCAGACGCTGCCAAGGCGGCAGCCAAGGCGGGCGCAGCAGGAGGCGCACCGGCACCCAAGGCTACACCCGAATGGCGCAAGGACACGGTGGAAGAACGCCTGAAGTATGCCTTGCGCAAAGGCATCTCGGAGTTTCTGCCTGCCGACATAGAGGAAGCACTTGCCAAATACCCGCATGCCGTGGGCGTGATAGAAGGTCCGCTGATGGACGGCATGAACGAGGTGGGCCAGCTCTTCGGAGAGGGCAAGATGTTCCTGCCGCAGGTGGTAAAGACCGCCCGCACCATGAAGGCCGCCGTGAGCATACTCCAGCCATACATCGAGGCGGAGAAGAAAGGTACGTCGGCAAAGGCAGGGAAGATAATCCTCGCTACGGTGAAGGGCGACGTACACGACATAGGCAAGAACATCGTGGGCGTGGTGATGTCGTGCAACAACTACGACATCATAGACCTCGGCGTAATGGTACCTGCCGAACAGATTGTGAAGAAAGCCATCGAGGAGCATGTCGACGCCATCGGACTGAGCGGCCTCATCACGCCCTCGCTGGAGGAAATGGTCAACGTGGCAGGCGAGATGCAGAAGGCCGGTCTGCGCATACCCATCATGATAGGCGGTGCCACTACCAGCGAACTGCATGTGGCACTGAAGATAGCGCCCGTGTACGACGGACCCGTGGTGTGGGTGAAAGACGCCAGTCTGAATGCCGGTATCTGTGCCCGCCTCTTCGGCAAGGACGGCAAAGCCTACGAGGCGGAGCTGCAGGAACGCTACGAACATCTGCGCACAGAGTATGCGCACGAACAGGAACGCATTAGCAGTCTGAAGGACGCACGTGCCAACAAGTTGGAACTGTTCGGATAAAAAGAAACTAACTTATTATTTACACATCCATATATATATGATACGTACTATCATTTTCGACCTGGGCGGCGTCATCGCCACCATCGACAACGAAGAACCCAAAAGACGTTTCCGCCAGTTGGGTGTAGAGAACATCGAAGAACTGCTCGACCCATACCGCCAGAGCGGCATCTTCGGCGACCTGGAAGAGGGCACCATGAGCGAAGCCGACTACCGCGAGGCGCTGGGGAAGATATGCGGCAGAACTCTGACGTTCGACGAGGTGAAGCACTGCTGGCTGGGATATATGAAAGAGGTGCCCGTGAAGAAGTTGCACGCCCTGCTGAAGCTGAAGGAGGAAGGCTACCGCGTCGTGCTGCTGTCCAACACCAACCTCTACGTCATGGACTGGGCCGACAGCACCGACTTCTCTGCCGACGGTCACCCCCTGGGCTACTACTTCGACGCCATGTACCGCAGCTACGAGGCTAAATACATGAAACCGGACGAGAACTTTTTCCGCTACGTGCTGGCAGAGGAAAAGCTGCTGCCCTCGGAAGCCCTTTTCGTGGATGACAGTCCACACAACGTGGCTGCCGCAAGCCAGCTGGGCATCAACACCTACTGCCCCGAGAACGGAAGCGACTGGACCGGGGAAATATACGAATACCTACAGAAAGCATAATACATGCACATTACCATAACCCGCAAGCACCATTACCAGGAACTGCTTGCCGTCGGCATACCCATCATCATAGGCCAGCTCGGCACCATCATCCTCGGCTTTGCCGACACCATCATGATAGGGCGACACAGCACACAGGAACTGGCTGCCGCCGGACTGGTAAACAATATCTTCACACTGGTGCTTATCGCCTACATGGGGTTCTCGTACGGACTGACACCGATAGTGGGCCGTCTGTACGGCATGGAACGGAAGGACCTGATAGGCGGCAAGGTAAAAAACTCGCTGGCGGCGAACATGGCGACAGGCATCATCTTCTCCGTGGTGATGGGTATTCTGTACCTGAACATCGACCACATTGGCCAGCCGGACGAACTGCTGCCGCTCATACGCCCCTACTTCCTGGTAAACCTGGTATCCATCCTCTTCGTGGGACTGTTCAATACCGTCAAGCAACTGTTCGACGGACTGGGCCATACCAAGGTGGCTATGTGGGTGATGATAGGCGGTAACGTCGCCAACATCTTCGGCAACTGGCTACTGATATACGGCATGTGGGGCTTCCCCGAAATGGGACTGCTCGGTGCCGGCATCTCCACCCTGGCGAGCAGAATACTCATGGCACTATGCCTTACCCTGGTAGCCCTGGCAAGCAGCCGATACCGCATCTACAGGGAAGGCATGAGAAAAGGACGCCTGAACAGGGCCGACCTGCACGAGATGAACCGACTGGGATGGCCCGTGGCACTGCAGTTGGGCATGGAGTCGGCAGCCTTCAGCCTCAGTTGCGTCATGGTGGGGTGGCTGGGCACCATACCGCTCGCCGCACACCAGGTAACCATCACCATATCGCAGCTTTTCTACCTGGTGCTCTCGGGCATGGCAGCAGCGACAGCCATACGCATCAGCCACTTCGTAGGACAGCGCGACTACAAGGCGGTGCGACTGAATGCCGCAGACGGATTCAGACTCAATCTGTTCTTCTCGTTTGTCATGATAATCCCCATTCTGCTCTTCAGGCACAGCCTGGGCGCATTCTTCACCGACAGCGAGGAGGTACAGCAGACGGTAGCCATGCTCATCATCGTATTGGCAGTATACCAGTTTGGCGACGGACTGCAGTATGCCTTTGCCAACGCCCTGCGCGGCATAGCCTGCGTGCGCCCCATGGTGGCTTATGCCTTCATAGCCTATTTCGTCATCAACCTGCCCCTGGGTTACCTCCTTGCCTTCCCGCTCGGCATGGGTATTTTGGGCATTTGGATAGCCTTCCCGTTCGGTCTCACTACCGCCGGTTACCTCTACTGGCACCGGTTCAGAAAAGAAGTGAAAAAAATGGAGGTTCGAACCTCAAGCCCGCGAGGTTCGAACCTTAACCCCTCGAGGTTCGAACCTCGACAAAAAACAGTAGGTTAAGACCTCAAGCCCGCGAGGTTAAGACCTCAAGCGCGAAAGGTTAAGACCTCGACAAAAAACAGCAGGTACGAC
>CAVCGV010000117.1:0-8015 GCA_963601815.1 bacterium | reverse complement strand
ACTGACGATATTATAACGACATAACAATAATTTAAGAATACGACTATGACAGAAAAAGAAATGTACAATCTGATAAACAATCAGAACGGACAGCAAAGTACAGGCTTTGCTTACAATGAGAGGGAGCGTGGTCTGAGCGGAGTATACTCTGCCCTGATGCGCAAGGTTTATGTTTGGATGGCCATGGCCCTCGTCATCACGGGTGTTACTGCCTACGGTGTGGCGAGCAGTCCTACCCTGCTGATGACGCTGATGACGAGTCGCGGTCTGATGTTCGGCCTCATCATCGCCGAACTGGCATTGGTATTCGCCATCACAGGTGCCATCAACCGCCTTTCGCTGAGTACAGCCACGCTGCTATTCATCGTCTACTCGGTATTGAACGGAGCGATGCTCTCTTCGATATTCGTGGTCTACACAGCCTCTAACATTGCCAAAGTGTTCTTCATCACGGCAGGCACGTTCGGAGCCATGGCATTCTACGGCTACACCACGAAGAAAGACCTCACATCGCTGGGCAAGATTCTCTTCATGGCACTCATCGGTCTGATTATCGCCACCGTAGTAAACATGTTCCTGAAGAGTTCCGGTTTCGATTACATCCTGAGCTACATCGGCGTAGCCATCTTCACCGGTCTTACCGCCTGGGACAGCCAGAAAATCAAGCAGATGCTCCAGACACAATATGACATGAGCGAAGGTGCCCAGAAGCTCGCCCTGCTCGGTGCCTTGACACTGTACCTCGACTTCATCAACCTCTTCCTCTATCTGCTCCGCATCTTCGGCAGCAACAAAGAATAGGAATCGGAAGAAAAATCCTGTGAGCGAATCAGTTGACGAAAAGAAAACTGTAATCACGAATTAATTTATCCGAACACGGAAAACACGGAACGAACGGAACGCCTACGCAGTATGGTCTACTGTAAAGTAAGCAATTATATTCCGTTTATTCCGTGTTTTTTCGTGTTCAGACATGTTCACTTTGGGGGCTCAGCACACCCCTTGTAACCATGTTTTGATTACATTGTCAAGATACGACAAATGTAATGTTCAAAAACAAAAGCGATGCTTCCCTCATCCTTTCGAATGGGAAGCATCGCTTTACCTATATGGCGTGTCTAAGTTCAGAACACGCTATATATAAGAGGTGTATTAGTCCATTTCTTCGTCAGCCTCATAACCACCCATCTCGCGGATGGCGTTCTTCAGCATGGTGTACTGCTGATAGAGGTTGTTGACCGCCTCCTCACCCTTCGTATAGTCGTGCATAGGAGCCTTGAGGAAGAAGCTAAGGAAACGCTGAATGCCATAGCGTCCGGCACGTGCAGCAAGGTCGCTCAGCAAGGTAAGGTCGAGCAGCAGAGGAGCGGCAAGGATAGAGTCGCGGCAGAGGAAATTGATCTTAATCTGCATGGGATAGCCCATCCAACCGAAGATGTCGATATTGTCCCAGCCTTCCTTGTTGTCGTTGCGTGGGGGATAATAGTTGATGCGCACCTTGTGGTAATACTGGGTGTCCTCGTCATTGCCGTGGCCATAGAGGTCGGGCTGCACATCGGGCTTGAGGATAGTCTCGAGTGTAGAGAGCTTGCTCACCTCCTTGGTATGGAAGTTGGCCGGCTCGTCGAGCACCAGACCGTCGCGGTTGCCGAGGATATTGGTAGAGAACCAACCGTTCAGTCCGAGGCAACGTGTACCGATGATAGGAGCGAAACCACTCTTCACGAGCGTCTGTCCTGTCTTGAAATCCTTGCCGGCGATAGGCATCTTCGTCTTCTCGGCGAGTTCCCACATGGCAGGAATGTCGACAGTGGTGTTGGGGGCACCCATAATGAAGGGGGCACCTTCGGTAAGTGCGGCGTAAGCGTAGCACATGGAAGGGGCGATGTGCTCACGGTCATCGGCCTTCATGGCAGCCTCAAGGGCAGCAAGCGAACCGTGGATATGATCTTCTACGGGAACATAAATCTCTGTAGAAGCAGCCCAGATGACAACGATGCGAGCGCAACCGTTCTTCTCCTTGAAGTCGCGGATATCCTGGCGAAGCGCCTCCACCATTTCCCAACGGGTCTTGCAGTCCTTCACGTTGTCACCGTCGAGGCGCTTGGCATAGTTCTTGTCAAAGGCAGCCTTCATGGGCACCACCTTCTCCAGTTCGTCGCGCACGGGGTTGATATCTTTCTCCTTCAGCACTTCTGCATACATGGCAGCCTGGTAGGCGTTCTGCGGATATACATCCCATGTACCGAACACGATATCGTTGAGGTCGGCCAAGGGCACGATGTCCTTATAGTGCAAGTACTGCTTGTCTGCGCCACGGCCCACACGAATCTTGTCGTACTGCGTCATCGAACCGACAGGCTTTGTCAATCCCTTGCGAGTCATGAACACACCCGTCATAAAGGTAGTGGCAACTGCGCCACAACCTACAACCATAATGCCCAGCTTACCTTCTGCTGGCTTTACACTTGTTTGTTTCATTGTTTTGTTTGTTAATATGAGGACGCCGCATTGCCCGTAACGCGCCTCATGCGGCCATCATCTTGTACAGTAAATTAGAATGCAAATATACGCAAAACTTTCAACGCGGCGCAAGTTTTTACATTATTTATTATTCATAAAGCCGCATTTAACTACAAATAGACCATATAAAAGGACGTTTAAGCACAGTGTGAGAAGGCACAGGCTGGAAGACTCAGGCAAAACAAAGTGGACATGCTGAGTCGCATTTCCGGCAAACAATATGGCTACTACATGATGCGGAGCAAAGCTTTATCGCCACTTTAACCAATAGAAAATACACAAAAATATAAATTATTATGCAATATATTTGGCGGATATGCAATAATTTTGTAATTTTGCAGCCGTATAACGCATAAAAATACGAGCATGAGAATAAAGAGCAGTAGACTGGAAACCCTGAAGATGCTCATCTCCAGCCAGGAGTTGGGTTCACAGGAAGAGTTGTTGCAAGCCCTACAGAAAGAAGGTTACCAACTAACCCAAGCCACGCTGAGCCGTGACCTGAAGCAACTGAAAGTGGCGAAGGCCTCCTCCATGAACGGAAAATATGTCTACGTACTCCCCAACGAGACCATGTACCGCCGTGTGGGCAAACCACGCTCAGCACGCGAGATGATGATGACATCGGGCTTCCTGTCCATCAACTTCTCGGGCAACATGGTGGTTATCAAGACACGTCCGGGCTACGCCAGCAGCATAGCCTATAACATAGACAACAGCGACATTCCGCAGATACTCGGCACGATAGCCGGTGACGACACCATCTTCCTCGTCAAGAAGGAGGGGGTGCGAACCGACGAGGTGAAGAACATCCTCGCCGAGATTATCCCCGAGGTACTGTAACCGCAACCTAAGGAACATAACAAAAACATTATTATAAAGGAAAAGAAATGGAAGAAGTAAAAGTCATGGTGGCCGATGAAAGTCACATCAAGTACATCGACACCATTCTGACTACCATCGCAGAAGCTGCCGCCAAGCGCGGTTCGGGCATCGCCAAGCGCTCCACGGAATATGTGGCCACGAAGATGCGCGAGGCCAAGGCTGTCATTGCCCTGCAGGGCGAGAAGTTCGCCGGATTCAGCTACATCGAGACATGGGGCAACAAGCACTATGTCACAACATCGGGTCTTATCGTTCACCCAGACTTCCGAGGCATCGGACTGGCGAAGCGCATCAAGAACCTCACTTTCACGTTGGCCCGACAGCGATGGCCTCATGCCAAGATCTTCTCCCTTACCTCCGGTTCTGCAGTGATGAAGATGAACACGCAGTTGGGGTATCTTCCCGTCACCTTCGCCGACCTTACCGACGACGAGTCGTTCTGGCGCGGTTGCGAGGGTTGCGTCAATGTGGATGTCCTCCACCGTACCAACCGCAAGTACTGCATCTGTACCGCCATGCTCTTCGACCCTGAGGAGCACCTGCCCATCAAGCTCCCCCAGGAGGTTATCGACAGAATCAGAAAGATAGACGGAGCGCAGGCTGAGATATAATATTTATTTCGGGAAGTTAGAGAAGTTAGGAATTAAGATATTAAGGAGTGAAGTTAAAGGAGTTAAGGAGTTAAGACAAATGTCTTAGAGACGCAAAAATTCCCCTCCTTCAAACGGAAAGGCTGTTGTCTCAGCTCCTACTTCAAACGGAAAGGCTGTTGTCTTAACTTCTTTAACTCCTTAACTCCTTAACTCCTCCCTTTAACTCCTAAACTCCTCCCTTTAATTTCAACCCAAAAACAACACAATTATGGCAAACAAAAAAGTAGTAGTCGCTTTCAGCGGCGGTCTCGACACATCATACACAGTAATGAAGTTGACCCAGGACGGCTGGGATGTTTATGCAGCATGCGCCAACACGGGCGGTTTCTCCGACGAACAGTTGAAGACGAACGAGGAGAACGCATACAAGTTGGGCGCCAAGGCTTACGTCACCCTCGACGTTACCCACGAGTACTATGAGAAGTCGTTGAAGTATATGATCTTCGGCAATGTGCTCCGCAACAACTGCTACCCCATCTCCGTCTCTTCCGAGCGTATCTTCCAGGCCATCGCCATCGCACGTTACGCCAAGGAGATAGGTGCCGATGCCATCGCCCACGGCAGTACGGGTGCCGGCAACGACCAGATTCGTTTCGACATGACTTTCCTCGTGATGGCACCGGGCGTAGAGATTATCACCCTGACCCGCGACAAGGCGCTCTCCCGCAAGGAGGAGGTTGACTACCTGAACGAGCACGGCTTCTATGCCGACTTCACCAAGTTGAAGTATTCTTATAACGTAGGCATCTGGGGTACCAGCATCTGCGGCGGCGAGATTCTCGACCCCACACAAGGACTGCCCGAGGAGGCTTACCTGAAGCACGTCACTGCCGAAGATGAAGAAGCCGAGCTGAAGATTACCTTCGAAAAGGGTGAGATTGTGGCTGTCAACGGCGAGAAGTTCGACGACAAGATTGCCGCCATCCAGAAGATTGAGGAGATTGGTGCTTCTTACGCCATCGGTCGCGACTGCAACGTGGGCGACACCATCATCGGCATCAAGGGCCGTGTAGCTTTCGAGGCTGCAGCTCCCAAGCTCATCATCGAGGCGCACCGCCTTCTTGAGAAGAGCACTTTGAGCAAGTGGCAGCAGTACTGGAAAGACCAGGTGGGCAACTGGTACGGCATGTTCCTCCACGAGAGCCAGTACCTGGAGCCTGTGATGCCGGACATCGAGGCAATGCTCGCTTCCTCTCAGCGTAACGTGAACGGTACCGCCATCCTGAAACTCCGTCCTTACAGCTTCCAGACTGTAGGTATCGACTCTCCGGACGACCTGACCAAGTCTAAGCTCGGAGAGTATGGTGAGATGCAGCACGGTTGGACAGCCGAGGACGCCAAGGGCTTCATCAAGGTAAGCTCTACCCCACTCCGTGTTTACTACGGAACCCATCCCGACGAAAAGCGATAATTTATGGACAAGAAATTAACATTATCTCCCGACAAGAAGATAGCCGGCGTATGCGCCGGACTGGCAGAGTACTTCGACGTAGACACTACGCTGGTAAGACTCATCTGGGCAGTGGCAACACTTACCACCTGTTTCAGCGGTGTCCTCATCTATCTTGTTTGTTGGGCAGTAATCCCCAATAGAAACAAATGGTTAGAGTAGGAATATTAGGAGCGGCCGGTTATACAGGAGGCGAGTTGATTCGCCTCCTCATCAACCACCCCGAGGCAGAGATTGTCTTTGCCAACAGCGAGAGTAACGCAGGCAACCTCGTGGCTGACGTACACGAGGGACTCTACGGCGAGACCGACTTGAAGTTTACCGCCGAGATGCCCTTCGACCAAGTGGATGTCATCTTCTTCTGCTTCGGTCACGGCAAGAGCGAGGCTTTCCTAAAGGAGCACAACGTGCCGGAGAATGTCAAGATCATCGACCTGGCACAGGACTTCCGTCTTGCACCCGAGCAGATGGTTGCCACCCAGCAGCCCACGCCGGCAGCCCACGACTTCGTATATGGACTCCCTGAAATAAATGAATCTAAAATAGCCAAAGCTCAGCATGTTGCCAACCCAGGTTGTTTTGCAACCTGCATTCAACTTGGGTTGCTTCCTGCTGCCAAGATGGGGCTCATCAACAGCGATGTGTCGGTCAATGCCATCACGGGCAGCACGGGTGCCGGTCAGAAGCCGGGTGCCACTACCCACTTCTCATGGCGCAACAACAACATGAGCATCTACAAGGCATTCAACCACCAGCATGTGCCGGAGATTCGCCAGAGCCTGAAGCAGACGCAGGGTTATCTCGATGCTGCCATCGACTTCATCCCTTACCGTGGTGACTTCGCCCGTGGCATCTTTGCCACCGAGGTGGTGAAGACCGACAAGCCCGTCGAGGAAATCGTGGCAGGCTACAAGGAGTTCTACAAGGATGCCCAGTTTACCCACTATGTGGACAAGGCCATCGACCTGAAGCAGGTGGTAAACACCAACAAGTGCCTCGTGCATGTGGACAAGTTTGGCGACAAGCTCCTCATCACCTCCTGCATCGACAACCTCCTGAAGGGAGCCGTTGGTCAGGCTGTTCAGAACATGAACATCATGTTTGGGCTGGAACAGACAAGCGGTTTGAAACTCAAGCCATCAGCTTTCTAAGATAATGAATATGGAGTTAAAACAACATAAGAACATGAAACTATTCGACGTATATCCCCTTTTCGACATAAATATTGTAAAGGGACAAGGCTGCAAGGTTTGGGACGAGAACGGTCAGGAATACCTTGACCTCTATGGCGGCCATGCCGTCATCAGCATCGGCCACTGCCACCCCCACTATGTGGAGATGCTCACCCGGCAGCTCAACGAGTTGGGATTCTATTCCAACTCCGTCATCAACAAGCTCCAAGTAAAACTGGCAGAGCGACTGGGCAAGGCAAGCGGCTATGAGGATTACCAGTTCTTCCTCATCAACTCGGGTGCCGAGGCAAACGAGAATGCCATGAAGTTGGCTTCCTTCACCAACGGCCGCACACGCATCCTCGCCTTGTCAAAGTCTTTCCATGGCCGTACCTCCCTCGCCGTAGAGGCTACCAACAACCCGAAGATCATTGCCCCCATCAATGACAATGGTCATGTTACCTACCTCCCCATCAACGACCTGGAGGCTTGGGAACAGGAACTTGCCAAGGGCGACGTCTGCGCCTGCATCATAGAGGCCATCCAGGGCGTGGGCGGTTGCAACATGGTAACTCCCGAGTTTGCACAGGGCTTGCAGGCTGCCTGCAAGAAGTACGGCACCTTCCTCATCTGCGACGAGATACAGTGCGGCTATGGCCGTAGCGGCAAGTTCTTCGCCCACCAGTGGCTCGGCATCCAGCCCGACATCATCACCGTGGCAAAGGGCATCGGCAACGGCTTCCCGATGGGTGGCGTATTGATTTCACCGGAGTTCAAGCCCGTATACGGTCAGCTCGGCACTACCTTCGGCGGCAACCACCTGGCTTGTACTGCCGCCCTCGCCGTACTCGATGTGTTCGAGCAGGAGCACATCGTGGAGAACGTGCATGAGGTGGGCGAATACCTCATCGCCCAGTTGAAGGAGTTGCAGAAGCGCAATAGTCACATCACCGAGGTACGTGGCCGCGGCCTCATGGTGGGAGCCGTGCTCGACATCCCCCACAAGGAGGTGCGCAGCAAGCTCATCCACGAGCAGCACTGTTTCACCGGCTGCGCCGGCACCAACATTCTCCGCATCCTCCCCCCATTGGTTCTCACCAAGGAGAATGTGGACGACTTCATCGGCCGTCTGGAGACGGTACTGAAGGAAGTATAGGCGGTACTAAGAAGAAATTTGAGTTGCACCAACAGCTCGTAAACTTAAGGAACAAAAAAATAAATGTCATTCTATGACGAAGAAAGAAGCCCTTCAGTTGTTTGAAGAGAAAAAGATTTGTGCCGTTTGGTGAAGTAGTACTTCGTTGGGCAATGAAGTAGTACTTCACCAGGCAA
>CAVCGV010000116.1:0-8020 GCA_963601815.1 bacterium | reverse complement strand
TTGTGCCGTTGCGGCAGGAGATGTCGTAGTATTCGGGTATGCGCAGCATGTAGATGCGGTTCTGGCGCGAAGTGGTTACACACAGCGTCATGGTGAGTGCAGACCCTTCCTTGCGCTCGCTGAAGTTGCCCTCCGAGGCAGTCGTGCGGAAAGCGTTGACCAGCGGGTTCACATTTGCATAGTCCATCTCCAGTATCTTCACCACCTTTACGATGGCGCGCGTCTTCGGGTTGCGCTCCACGGCAGAGGTGTACTTGCTCGATGATACGGCAGAGAACGAGTTCACCAGGTTGTCTATCTGGTTTTGCGCCCTTGTGGCAAGAGCCTGTGTCAGCAGGACGGCCAGTATAAATAATAATCTTTTCATCATGTTCTTTTCTTATGATAACGTCATAGTCTTGGCAGCTTATTTCATCATTTCTTCCAGTTGTGCCCGTTGTTCGGGTGAAGCATGCTTCAGAATGTCTTCTTCGGCAGCGTCGATGGCGGAGTTCTGCTCCTGCACGTGGGTCTCTATGCTTTCGGCTTGTCCGATGGCATGTTCTATGTCTGTCTTGATGAGCGACAGGTCGTCTATGCGTTTGCCGTTCTGTATGACATAGCTTCCCTCGTAGATGGCGGCAAACTGTTGCTGCTCATGTTGGCGGTGCAGGAAGGAGTATACCGTGACGCATACCAAGAGCGAGGCGGCAATGCCCGAAAGGGTGACGAGCAACTTGTGCCGAAAACTTGTCCTTACGTTAGTTTCCGTGCCGGTATGGAGGATGGTGGATGTCACGACTGGTGTGTCGATAGGGAAGGAATCCGTTTCGGGGAGGTCCGCTTCAACGAAGGCTGTTTCATCGATGTCCGCTTCGTCGAGGTTCATATCTCCGAAGTCCATTTCTCCGAGGTCGGTTATGAGCGGCCGGTACTGCTCCATGTCGGCAGGCAGAGAGGCATGGCTGTCGTAGAACGCATAGAGTATGTGTTCTTCCTCAACGGTGGTTTCGCCGTCGAAGAAACGTTTTAGCAGGAGTCTTATATCATCGAGTGTAGTCATTGGTCTTGCTTGGCTTGAATGTCGGTATTTTTTCCGTTGTTTATTCTCCATTGTGTTGCAGATACCATTTCCGCATGGCTTGGCGTGCCCGGCACAGTGTCTGCCGCAGAGCCGCCTCGGAGTCGCCGGTGAGACGAGCCATGTCGGCTGTGCTCATTCCCTCCGTATGGCGCAGTCGCACGACGAGCTGCTGCTTGGGTGTCAGTTGCTCCATTGCCTGCTGTAGGCGGAGGGCGGTGTCCTGTTCGGGTGGTGAGGCTTCGGTGCAGAGGGTTTCGCGCAAGGCTTTCCCCTTTCCGTCGGCATCCATCTCCACTATGGTGGCTTTCGACTGGCGGCGTATGCGGTCCACGCAGAGGTTGCGTGTCAGCACCTTGGCGAGCGGAGCCATGGGCGGATGCAGCTCTCCCACCATGCGCCAGAGCCTGACGAGCACATCCTGTACGATGTCCTCGGCATCTTCCTGGCTGTGCAGGTAGTGTAGAGCCACCACGGTGAGTGGTGTGCGTAGCGTGGCTGCCTCTTGTTCGAAGTCTTCTGCTGTCATGCGGTTGCTGGATGATGTATGCGGTTGCTGGATATGATGTGTCGTATCTTTCCCTTTTCCTCCCTTTCGCTTTCCTCCCTCTCTCTTACAGGTTGTTCAGTCCTGAGGCATCCACCTTGGTGACACCGTCGTTCTGGAATTTAGTCTCGTCTGCCGTTCCCTTTACGGTAATCTTTGCCACGCCGTCCGACGTAATGTACAGTTTGCTGCAGTCTACGTCCAGCTCCAGCTTGCTGCTGCCGTCACCGTGTATGGTGGCCTCCTTGCCCACAAAGTGTACCTTGCTTTTTCCTGCACCGTCTATGTCGAGGTTCAGGGTCTCGGCCTTGATGTCCATTTCTGCCGTCGATACGCCGTTGCAGCTTTCGGTGTAGCTGTTGGCCTTGATGTTGCTTATTATTTGGCTGCTGCCGTTGTTGCTCAACCTTACGTCGCCCGTTGCCTTGATGGGTACGGTGATGGTGCTTGCCCCGTTGTTGGAGATGCGCAGGTCTTCACACTCCAGCGCCCCGTCCTTGTAGCTGAACATACCGTTGTTCACTATCTTTATGTTCTCCTTGCTGCTGATGTTGCCATGCAGCGTAAAGGCTCCGTTGTTGTTGATGCTGCTGGCCCCGTTCCACTTTGTGGCGCGGAATGTCATGGCTCCGTTGTTGCGCAGGCTGCTGATGGCGGGGGCGGTAATTTCAAGGTTTATACTACAGTTGTTCTTTATCTTGCGCCCCTTCTTGGTATTTATGGTCAGCACGTCGTCCTTTACGGTGATGCTTACCTTGTCCAGTATCTCGTCGGGAATCTTTGCCACCACTTTCTGCTTGCTGCCCTGGGTGTAGGTAATGGTTACGCTGGTGTTGTTGTCCACGGCATGGAACGCCGGCAGGTCGAGCGTCTTCGTCGTAATCTCCGTGGCTGTCCATTCGTCGCCGCCGGTCGTTATGTTTGTGTCGGTGTTGGCCGTCGGTTGATTCTTTGCCGAACATGACAGGCACAGAACGCCCATAACGGCGAGGGCGGTTATGTTTGCAACCAATGTCGATTTTCTCTTTGTGATGTCTTTATACTTCATAGCTTGTGTTGTTTTTTTATGTGTTCTTGATGTTTTATGTTTGCCGGCTTGCCCCCGTTTCGGGGAGTCTTCTGCCTTATTATACGCAGGGCAGGCCGGTTTGTGACAACAAGAACGGGAAAATTTTCGGTAAAGGTATGAATTTCTGCCCGAAAGCGGAAGAAAAAGGCATGGAAATGTGGCACGGGTGCGAAAATATCCTTACCTTTGCACTGCCGCTCATGTGTCACGGTGGCGTAACACACGGCGTGAATATACGTAAAACAAACACATAGAAAACGATGAAATATCTATTGCTCTCGGATATCCACGGTTGCTTGCCGGCCCTGGAAAAGACGCTCGACTTCTTCGAGACGGAAAAGTGTGACATGATTTGCATCATGGGCGACATCATCAATTATGGGCCCCGTAACCGCATACCCGACGGCATCGACCCTAAGGGCATTGTGGAAAGGCTCAATGCCCTTGCCGACAAAATCATAGCCGTGCGGGGCAACTGCGATGCGGAGGTAGACCAGATGCTGCTCGACTTCCCCATCATGGAAACCTATGCGCTCCTGGTGGACGGCGGCAAGCGTTACCTCCTTACACATGGACACATATATAATAAAGAGAATATGCCCAAGGGGCCTTACGATGTCATCGTCTGCGGACACTCCCATCTCTGGGAACTCTCGCACGGCGACAACGGCAAGTCCGTCGTCAATACCGGCAGCATTACATTCCCCAAGGGGGGCAATCCTCCTACGTTTGCCACGCTCGAGGACGGCAAGTTTACCATGTATCACCTTGACACCCGTGAGGTGTTGGGTGTCATGCAGGTATAGGCGGGTTCTGAAATACGGATAATTTTGAATACCTACTTGTTACTATGATTCAGGAATATCAAATAAGGATTCTGCCCGAACAGGCAGCCAGCGAGGAAAATATCAAGCAGTATCTCTCACGCGAGAAAGGGTTGGACGTAAGGACGCTCAAACAGGTGCGTGTGCTCAAGCGCAGCATAGACGCACGCCAGCGTACCATCTTCGTCAACCTTAAGGTGAGGGCGTATGTCAACGAGTATCCGCAGGACGACCAGTATGTGCATACCGAATATCCCGATGTCAGTTCGCGTCCGCAGGTTGTCGTGGTGGGCGAGGGACCTGGAGGTCTCTTTGCTTCGCTGAGGCTCATCGAACTCGGGTTCCGTCCCGTCGTGTTGGAACGCGGAAAGGATGTGCGCGAGCGCAAGAAAGACCTTTCGCTCATCACCAAGACGCAGAAGGTAGACGCCGAGAGCAACTACTGTTTTGGCGAGGGAGGTGCCGGTGCATACAGCGACGGCAAACTCTATACGCGCAGCAAGAAGCGGGGCAGCGTGGACAAGATTCTCAACGTCTTCTGCCAGCATGGCGCCAATACCAATATCCTGGCAGATGCCCATCCGCATATAGGTACAGACAAGTTGCCGAGGGTCATAGAGAACATGCGCAACACCATTCTGAAGTGTGGGGGTGAGGTGCATTTCCAGACCCGTATGACAAGGCTTGTCGTGGAGAAGGCCGACGGCGCTGCTTCCGACCGCATCGTAGGGGTGGAGGCTGTCAATCTTGTAACAGGGGCGGAAGAGACCTATCGCGGTCCCGTCATTCTCGCCACAGGCCACAGTGCGCGCGACGTATACCGTTATCTCGCTTCGGCAAGCATAGAGATGGAGCCTAAGGGCATTGCCGTAGGTGTACGCTTGGAGCATCCCTCCATGCTCATCGACCAGATACAGTACCACAACAAGCAGGGACGCGGCAAGTATCTGCCTGCTGCCGAATACAGTTTTGTTACACAGGTGGAGGAGCGCGGCGTGTACAGCTTCTGCATGTGTCCCGGCGGATTTGTCATTCCTGCCGCCACGGGCCCTCAACAACTTGTGGTAAACGGCATGAGCCCCAGTAACCGCGGCACGGCATGGAGCAACTCGGGCATGGTGGTGGAGACGCGGCCTGAAGATGTGGAGGCGTTTGTCAAAGGGCAAGACGAGATGCTGCAGCAGATAGAAATGAAGGGGAAAGAGGATGCTTCTCCCTTCACTCCTCATGCTTCCCTCTCCATGATGTATTTCCAGGAGATAGTCGAGAAAATGTGCTGGCAGCAGGGCAACATGCAGCAGACGGCGCCGGCACAACGTATGGCCGACTTTGTGAACGGCCGACTTAGCTACGACTTGCCCAAGAGCAGCTATGCACCGGGACTCATCAGCAGTCCGCTCCATTTCTGGATGCCTTCCTTTATCACCCAAAGACTGCAGGAGGGCTTCCGTACCTTTGGCAAGAATGCCCACGGGTTCCTTACCAACGAGGCGGCGCTCATCGCTATGGAGACGCGTACTTCTTCGCCAGTACGTATCGTCCGCGACCGCGATACGCTGCAGCACGTGCGTATACAGGGACTCTTCCCCTGTGGCGAGGGGGCAGGATATGCAGGAGGCATCGTGTCGGCAGGTGTCGACGGCGAACGTTGTGCAGAGATGTGCGCCGAATACCTGCAGCAGCATGCGCTCCGTTCATGACGCCTTACCTGATGATATGCTCCGGCTTCGTTACGTCGGTGTATATTACGTTTCGCTGAGGTTTTATTCCTTTCAGCCTGAAAAGTTCGGGGACGGTGACAAAGCGGAAGCCCTGCTCCTTCAGTATCGGGATGACACGGTCTACGGCTTTCACCGTCTGCTCGTTGCCCTCAAAGTCGTGGAGCAGGTAGATGCGTCCGTCCTTTGCACTCGCCGTTATTCGCCTTACGCGCTCATCCACGGAGATGGAGTCCAACCAGTCCTCACACCCTTCTCCGCAGATAAAACATAGCTTGATGTTGTCGTACATCTTCTGGTCTACATTGATGTATGGCGGCCGGAAGAAGCGGGGCGCCTTGCCCACGTATCGCTTCACCTTAGCCGATGTTGCAGCCACCTCCTTGCGGATGGAGTCGGGTGAGAGTTGCGACATGGCACTGTGTGTCAAACTGTGGTTCTCTATGTCGTGGCCTTCGTTGTGGGCACGCTTCATCACCTTGGCACTCTCCTCGGTAATGTTCTTGCCTATCACGAAGAAGGATGCCTTCACGTCATGCTTCTTCAGTACGTCGAGCATGTGGCTCGTGGTCGTTGTGTTGGGACCGTCGTCAAAACTGAGGGCAATGAGCTTCTCCTGGGCCTGTGCCACGAACGATTGGGCTGCGATAAGCAGCAAGATTGTTAGCTTCTTCATTTTTTTTCTTTTTGTTGGATTACGGGACAAAGTTACAACTTTTGTCGGTATCGGTATAGGTAACGATAAAAAATGTCGAACCGCATGCAGAAAATGAAAAAATCTGCCGTGTGGTTCGATATTTTTTTATACCTTTGCGCATAAAATTGTGTCAGTCCCGATAGGAATAGGCAGTGGATGTAAAAATGTGCAGATGTAGGGCGGAAAAGCCTGTCTGCTAATACACTTATATACACGATTAAGGTTATGCGCATAAAGAACGGACTAAACAGGCTTTCGCAGCCGTTATGCACGGTTGCAGCTAAGGACGACATAAAGTAAAAGGGGAAGATGACGCAGGATTGCTTGGATTCGCCTTTTACAGCCGACGTGAGCAAACGCTTGCCAAAGGGCATCACGTTACTGGGACTGATGGTTGTCGGTTCCAGATGTAGAAGGAATACCCTGTAGTTACCTCGTTTGTTTAGCAACGATAAAAAAATAAGTTGGTAAACTTTGGCTTCATAAGTAGGTGTTCAGAATTATTTGATATGGATATGCGCTTTATTTTTGCCCTGTACTCAATCTGGGATATCCGTGTTCGAAAAAGTAAATAGAAAACAAAAATATACAGCTATGAAAGATTTCAAAGACATTAAAATAGCCGTAGCCGGCACAGGCTACGTCGGACTGAGCATCGCCACGCTGCTTGCCCAGCATCATCATGTTACGGCAGTGGACGTAATCCCCGAGAAGGTGGAGAAACTGAACAACAAGATTTCTCCTATCCAGGACGACTACATCGAGAAGTACCTGGCAGAGAAACCGCTCAACCTTACCGCCACCCTCGACGGCAAGGCAGCCTATAAGGATGCCGACTTCGTGGTCATCGCAGCCCCCACCAACTACGACCCCGTGAAGAACTACTTCGACACGTCTCACGTAGAGGAGGTCATCGACCTGGTGCTGGAGGTCAACCCCGATGCCGTGATGGTCATCAAGAGTACCATCCCTGTGGGCTACACCCGCAGCCTCTACCTGAAGTACGCCAAGAAAGGCGCCAAGAAGTTCAACCTCCTCTTCTCCCCCGAGTTCCTGCGCGAGAGCAAGGCACTCTACGACAACCTCTATCCCAGCCGTATCATCGTGGGCTATCCCAAACTCATCGACCGCCCCGAGTTCGCCGAGGAGAACGAGGCAATCCAGAGCGTTACCAACGTGGAAGAGATGATGGAAGCCGCCAAGACCTTCGCCGCCTTGCTGCTTGAAGGCGCAATAGGTCACCATGGCGAGACAGGGCAATTGGATTCTTCACTCTTCACTCTTCCCTCTTCCCTCGAAAAGAACATCCCTGTTCTCTTCATGGGCATGAAGGAGGCAGAAGCTGTAAAACTCTTCGCCAACACCTACCTCGCCTTGCGTGTCAGCTACTTCAACGAGCTCGACACCTACGCCGAGGTAAAGGGACTCGACACCCAGGCCATCATCGAGGGCGTTGGTCTCGACCCACGCATCGGCACCCACTACAACAACCCGTCCTTCGGTTACGGCGGCTACTGCCTGCCTAAGGACACCAAGCAGCTCCTTGCCAACTATGCCGACGTGCCCGAGAACCTCATCGAGGCTATCGTCGAGAGCAACCGCACCCGCAAGGACTATATCGCCGATGCCGTCCTCCAGCGTGCCGGCTATTACAGCTACGCCGACGCCAACAGCTACGACTCCGCCAAGGAGCACACGTGCGTGATAGGTGTCTACCGCCTCACCATGAAGAGCAACTCCGACAACTTCCGCCAGTCTGCCATCCAGGGCATCATGAAGCGCATCAAGGCAAAGGGCGCCGAGGTCATCATCTACGAGCCCACCCTCGAAGACGGCACCACCTTCTTCGGTAGCCGCGTCGTCAACGACCTCAGTGCCTTCAAGTCGCAGAGCCACGCCATCATCGCCAACCGTTACGACGCCTGCCTCGACGACGTGCACGACAAGGTCTACACCCGCGACATCTTCCGCCGCGACTAAGGAAGATAGATATAGTAGGTGCTGCGTCCCCTATAGTAGGTGCTGCGTCCCCGCTGCACACATATAATAATAGGTACGGCGTCCCCTATAGTAGGTGCTGCGTCCTCGCTGCACACATATAATAA
>CAVCGV010000115.1:0-8045 GCA_963601815.1 bacterium | reverse complement strand
AAAAAATAACTTGAGCAGATTTGCCCTTTCAGCCCGTCGTTGGCACATTTCGCGTATCAAAAAAAATGCTCAAGTTATTTTTTACACGTTACTCAAATCATGCAGCGAGGACGCTGCACCTACTACGGCTTGCCCTTATGTACAGGGCTTACAGCCGTAAAAGAAAGAGGATGTGTCTGTTTTGACACACCCTCTTTCTTTTTTTTCTATGGGGAGTAAGAGAGAGATTTACTTCTTCTTGCTCTTTTTTGCAGCAGTTTTTGTCGTAGTCTTGGTTGCGGCTTTCTTCTCTGTACCTACTGCAACATTGTCTGACGCAGTTTCTGTTGCGGGTTTGGCCTCGGGCTTCACGATGCTAACGAGCTCCAGGTCGAACACGAGGGTAGAGTAGGGGGGGATCTGACCGGCACCACGCTTGCCGTATGCCAACTCCTGCGGAATGTAAATCTGCCACTTGCTGCCTACGGGCATCATGGTGAGCGCCTCTGTCCAGCCTTTGATAAGGCGGCCGGCGTTAAACTTGTCGGTAGTAACGCCCTTGTGCTTGGATGTAGCGTCGAAAACGGTACCATCGATCAGTCTGCCTTCGTAGATAACCTCTACCTCGTCAGAAGCCTTGGGCAACTCGCCGTGACCCTCTGTTAGCACCTTGTACTGCAGACCGCTCGGCAATACCTTTACACCCGGCTTCTTGGCATTGTCGGCAAGCCACTGCTTGCCACCTGCCGTGAGGGCTTCGTTCTGGTAGTCTTGTGCCTTGGCGGCGGTAAAGAAGGTAGTGTCGTTGGCCAGAGACGCAAGGAAACCCTTGTTGAAAAGCGCCTGGTCGATGGAGTCCTTTGTAGAGGCAAACTCCTTCTGAGTGGTTGGATAGATGCGGTCCTTTACCATCTTGGCTATCAGCGTACCTGCAGCGTGAGCCACACCCTGCGGCGTGTTGTTCTGTGCAAAAGCCTCCTCATAGCCGCGGATAAAGTCGGCCATGTAGGCCGTATCCATCATGTACGATTGCTGTAGGAAAGGAACCAGTCCGCGGGTAGCTCCCATACCGGCAGCAAAGCTCAGGGAGTCGGACGATGATTGTAAAGTTACAGGAGCGGCTGTTACAGCCTTTTTGTTCTTGTCTTTTTTCTTGTCTGCGGCATTGGCCGTAAACAAAGAAGCACTCGCCACGAGGACGAGTGCTGTCAATGTCATTTTGTTCATATTCAGAATAAATCCTCTGTATAATGTTGTCTTATGTGTCGTGCAACCCCCAAGTAAAGGGGCGCATGGGTTTACTTGCCTGCACCAAGTGAAACCAGCTCTATCTTGAAGATAAGAGCAGAGAATGGCTTGATGTCGCGCTGCTCGCGCTCGCCGTAGGCACGGTCCTGAGGAATGTAAACCTCCCATACAGAACCAACAGGCATGCGTACCAAAACGTCGGTCCAACCCTTGATAACCTGGTTGGCGCGAAGCTCTACGGGTGTACCGCGCTTGTAGGAAGAGTCGAATACCTTACCGTCGATGGTCTTGCCTTCGTACTGTACCTTTACGAGAGAGGTGTCCTTAGGCATAGGACCGTTGCCCTCCTTGATAACCTTGTACTGTACGCCGGAAGGAAGAGTTACCACGCCAGCCTTCTTCTTGTTGGCTGCGAGGAACTTCTCGCCAGCTTCTTTGTTGGCACCATACTGCTTCTCCATGGTCTTGGTCTTGATTGCCATCATCTTGGCCTGTGCCACCTGCTGTGCCTGCTCTGGGGTCATAAGGCCCTTCTTGGCAGTAGTACCTGTGATGAATCCTGCCATGAAGTTCTTCATGGAGATGGTCTGGGTAGAGTCCTCTCCGAATACCTCGTGGTTGATGCCCTTGATCATCTGGTTGCTGATTTGCTGACCTATCTGTATACCGGCATAGTAAGCAGCCTTTTTCTTGTCGTCGCCAGCGTTGGCAGCGTCGTTCATACCCTTGATGAAGTCATCCATATAGGCTGTGTCTACACCCATACGCTCTACCATAAACTCCTTCAGGCCCTGAGACTGGGCCATACCCATGGCGTAGCTCAGTGTGTCTACTTCGTTCTTAAGGTCTGCCTTAGGGGTAGAATTGCCACATGCCACGAAAGAGGCTGCAGCGAGAGCCATCATGGCTCCGAAAAACAATTTTTTCATTTTTCTTTGTGTATTATGTTTCTTTTGTCTTTTCTGTGTTGTTGGTAGCTCCTGGTTTCCCTTAACTCCTACTTTACAGCTACCAGTTCTACGTCGAATATCAGCGCAGAGTAGGGAGGGATGGAAGCACCTGCACCTCTTTCGCCATAAGCCAACTGGAAGGGGATAAAGAAGCGGAACTTGGCACCCTCGCTCATGAGCTGGAGACCTTCTGTCCAACCGGCTATTACCTGGTTGAGCGGGAATGTGGCAGTCTGTCCGCGGTCGTATGAGCTGTCAAACTTAGTGCCGTCGATGAGTGTACCCTCGTAGTGGCATTCCACGTTGTCGGTAGCCTTGGGCGACTTGCCGTTGCCTTCGCGCAGTACCTGGTATTGCAGGCCGCTCTTGGTTGTGATGACACCCTCTTTCTTACCATTCTCGGCAAGGAACTGTTCACCGGCCACCTTGGCCACCTTGCCCTTCTCGGCAGCTGCTGCCTGGGCTTTGGCCTCCTGCTCGGCGAAGAAGTTCTGTACCAACTCCTGTGCCTCTTGTTCGCTTATCTGCAGGTTGCCTGCTATGGCATCCTTTACAGCCTGTGCAAAGTCGTCAATGTTCAATGTTTCTGCACCCATAGATGCAAGCTGGCGGCCTATGCCGATACCCAAAGCGTAACTTACTTTGTCCATAAAATGTCAGTCTTTCTCTTTATGTGTTGTTATTAATATTGCTGTGTCGTAAAACGTGTGCAAAATTAGGCAATTTTTCCGAATTACAAGCCTCTATGTATAAAAATATTAGGGCGTGGACTTCCTTATTGTAGGAATTTAGCCTTATTTTGTAGTATTTAAGACCCCATGCCGGTAAGAGGTGGAAGAAAGCGATTGCGACTTCTCGAAAGCCTTGAGAACATCGCATTTCGTGGTAAAGGCATCTACCACTTCGGGATGTTCGTGCCTGAACTTGCTCCACTCTGCCAATGCCTGGTATTGGGTGGACTTCTTCTGGATGACGGTTTTCTCGTCCCAGTTGGCATCGTATATGGTCTTTTGCCACGGGTCTATGTCGATAGAGGCAAGGGCGTAGAGCGAATGGTAGCGTAGCTGGAGGTTGCTGCTCCGCTTGCTCTCTTTCAGATAGTTGACCGTAATGGCACCAAAGTCGGCCTCGCCAACCCTTGCACTGTCGGTCACACTCTTGCCGTAATGGGAGAGGTACCAGCAGTCACCGTAGCAGGAAGCCTGGTAGTAGCGTACGGCGAGTTGGTAAGCCAGTTGCTCCTTGGCCTCTCCCTCGCGGCTCATGTTGTACTGTCCTATGAGTTGGCCCATCTCCTCGCAGAACTTCACCTTGGGGTTCTCCTTCATCCGTGCGAAGCCGCTGTCGAGCCCCCACATGGCCTCATCGTTCACTTTCTGCTGACGGAACCAGAAGGGGACAGTATAGCTGCGTTTCTCTGCATAGAAACTGATGGGCTGGTTGTCGATAAACGACAGCGGCACCTCCTTGAGCCAGCGTAAGGCCTCTCCGAAGTTGCCCTCTGCCAGGTACTTGGTTCCTATGAGGTCGCGGAAGAAGTCGGCATTGCGGTAGAGCGTCTGGCAGACGTACTGGCTGAAAGCATCGCTGTGCTGCGACGTGACGAAGGCATAGTAGTCTGCGATCTGTGAAGCGGATAGTGAGTCGAGGTTATCGAAGTTGTCGGAAGAGTAGATGTACTTGTCGAGGTACTTTTCGCCCGGCTTGCCTTTCTGGTAGCCGCGCTCGTAGGCATCCATCATGCCGTGCATGGCTTGTGCCAGATGGGCATACTCCTTGGCTTTCTTGTTGCTGGTCTCCTTGCTGAGGCTCAACAGGCGATTGTGCAGGGCACGGTAGATAATGCGTTCCTGCACCTCTACGTAGTGGTTGCGGTAGATGTCGTCGGTACACTCCTCCTTGGCTTTGCCGTAGAGCCAGGTCAGTTCGCCGACAAGCGTCTTAGACTCTGCTGCGGAACCCTTATAGTTGCTGGCAATAGTCAGCAGGCGTATGGCGCGTGCGTTGTCTTTCTGCCTCGCTGTGCCGTTGAGTCGGCAAGCCTCTTCGCTTTCCTCTGCCGCTTCCTTCTGCTGACCGTAGAGAAAATGGAGCATGGCCGTGGCAGAACGCCAGAGGCATGGTGTCTGTGTCTTGCCCTCTCCGATTACCTTGTCGGCAAAGGCAATGAAGTCGAGCGCTTCCTTGCGGAGAACTATCTTGGATCCTATCTGTGTCATCCACTCCTTGTCCAGTTCGCCTTTCTTGCGGCTGTCTACCGTCTGCTGACAGTTGTTGACAAAGTCCTGCACCAGGTAGGCAAGCATGGGCGAGTTGGGGTTCTTGAGGTAGATGCTCTGTATGCCTGCAAGGTTGCGGTAGTTGCGTGCCAGCACCCTGATGCTCGCCATGTCGCCCTGTTCTGCATAGATGTCGAGGGCCTGCTGGTGCTTGCCCGTCTTCCACAGCGAGCGGGCATAGATGTTGCGCATGGCCTCCCGCCACATGGACGGCGTGAGTTTAGAGGCGGTGCTGTTCCAGTATTTGATGTTCTGTTCCTGCAGACCCTTCATCATGTTAACCCTCATCAGCATTAGGGCATACTGGCTTTTCAGTCTGCTGCCCTTATACTTAACAGCGGCGTTGGCAAAGTTGAAGAGTGACTGCCTGGCCGCCTGTTGCTCTTCCTTCGAGGGGTATTCCCAGGAGTTCGGGTTCAGTTTGGCGCAGACGGCAATGTAGGCATTCAGTTGTTTCAGATAAGCCTGCATCTCGGTGTCTTTCTTGCGGGTGGCAGCCCCCATCACGTCGTCGCTGTTGTAGAGGTAATAGTTTACGTTGCCGTCGTCCTTGGCGCCGGCATAGTTGCGCCAGTAGTCGGCTATGTCGTAGAGGAAGCCCGGGGCCGTCTTGTCGCGGTCGAACACGCTGAACATATAGTAATTGTGGTCGGATGCTTCCGAACCACATGCCATCGCCCTGGTGCTGAGAGCCAATCCCATGACACATATGGCGAAGTATCTCTTAATGATAGATTTTTTCATAATCGTCGGGTTTGAAACGTTTGATGTTGTCTGAGTTTATGTCGAAGAGGATTACCTCGTCGTTGATGTGCTTGTTTTGATGGTCTATGGCTTTGACCGCCTCCATGATGTCAGTCATCTCGGGTTGTCTCGTCACGATGCTGTCGCCTGGCAGGACAGGGAAGTCTTCGTCGGCATGCATGATGCCCACAAACCTGCCCGCCCTGAAAAGGATGCGCCACCTGAAGAGCGGGTAGGCAGCAGAAAGGGGTAGGGGATAGCTGCCGAGGTGCTGAATGTAGGGGGCGGCATCGTTCATGTCGAGTATGGGCTTGCGGCACGTCAGGAGTTTGTGGTCGCCCGTATTGTACATCATTAGCACGCCTCGGTCTACGGGTGGTGGAGTGGAGGAGAGCTGGTGCAGGCGGATAGTGGCGGAGAGCCGCATGCTCTTCTTTGCAGTCTTTTCTCTCAATCTGTTGAGAAAAAGGAAGTAAGCCTCTTGTGTGGAGGCAGTCCAGTCGCAGTCTATCTGTATCTCTTTCACTCCCTTGACGGCGTTGGCTTCGCTTATCTGCCCGATGCGCCTGAATATCTTGTCGGCCAACTCCCGGCAGGCTTGTGGCGAGCAACCCCGCAGGCAGTCGTTGACAATATAGACCACGGGGACAATCTCTATGCCTTCCGGTACGGGTGACCTGAAGAGGATGGTGGCATTGGGCAAGGCATTGCCTTTTTTGTCCTCCACCACGTCGAAGTATCTCACGTATATCCGGCTGATGTGGTGCCGCCTTACGAAGTCGGTCTTGCTGCTGTCCATGTCCCATGTCGTGCTCCAATAGTAGGCGGAGCGTAGCGTGCCGGATGTCTTGCCGTCGTGACAGGCACTTAACAGCCATACTGCCAGGAAAAGGAAGCCTGCTATTCTTTTCATCTTTAGGTGTGTTCTAAAAAAATCACGCATAGTTAAACTTTTCTTTTAGACGGATAGCTCTTTGATGTTTTTTTAGAACCCGCCTTTATCTTATTTTGGGCGGTAAAGATAGAAATTATATATGAAACATGGTGCAATATAACTTATAAATAATGTAAATTATCGGGAAAATGCTTACCTTTGTGCGCACAAAACTAAAAACCGGAAACAAGGATGGTAAAAATGAGATATCTGTTAGCCACAATAACCCTGTTGTTGTCTCTCTGCGTGCATGGAACAGAAAGAGTGTGTGTAGAGGACGACTTGCGGAAACTTGACATGGCCGTGGAACAAAGTCATAAGTACGAGCAGGCTAAGCTGAAGGAGATAGCCCGCAGCAGAACGGCAGATGGCAACTGCGTCACGCCTATGGACAGGTACAATTTCCACGAGTCGCTCTACCAGCAGTACCTCAAGTGGAACCCCGACTCTGCCGTTGCCCACGCAAGAAAATGTCAGGAGATAGCCGCAGCCAGCGACCTGCCCCAACTCTGCACCAAGGCAGTAATCCATGAAGCCTACGCCAAGGTACTGTGCGGCGAACTGCTGGATGCTACACGGCTTATACAAACCATCGGCCCTATAGAGAAACTGGACAAGGAAAACCAAACGCCGATGGCGATCTTGATGATGGAGTACCATCTCCGTACCGACATGAGAGGCATTACCAACCAGGTGACGCGGAAGTGTCAGGACAGTTGGGCACAGTATGGTGCTTACCTGCCGCAGGACCACTGGCGCTACCAGTTCTATAAGGTCATGCTAACCCAGAAAGGCGACCTGAAGTTGCTCATCGGTATGCTGAACCGTAGCAAACAACCCTCCTACGAGGCAGCCTGCATCGCCGCTGCCATCGCCCGTCTCTATCTCTGCCGCAGAGATTATGACTCCTTCCACCATTACCTCATCATCTCTGCCATCAACGACATAGAGTGTGCCAACCACGAGGCGCAGTCGCTCGTACACCTCATCAACTCGCCCTACATCACCCTCAGCCCCGACCGTGCCTACAACTACGCCGCCGTATGTGCCTACAACGTGAAGTTCTTCAACGACCAAGGGCGCAGTCTTAATGTAGTCAAAGCGTACACGAAGATTACCAAGGCTTACCGGGACGGATGGCTGCACAGAACCTACGTCCTTTATACCATCATCGGCTTGCTTGCCCTTGCCATCATCGCCATCGTCTATCTGCTAAAGAAGGTAAGCAAGAAGAGGAAACAGCAGGAACTATTGCTGCGCCAGTTGGCAGAGAGCAACAGCCAGTTGGAGGACATGATAGCCCAGCGAAAGGAGGCACAGGAGGAGCTGCAGAAGAGCAACGGCCTGCTGCAAATGGAAATAAGCTACCACAACCAGAATTTCTTCAACGTCTACCTGCTCATCAGCAAATACATCACCGACGTGAAGGAGTTCAAGAAGAAGGTCTACAATCTCATCACCGCCGGCAAGGCAGACAGCGCCCGTAGGGAGCTGCACAGCAACACGCAGACAGACAAGTACCTGAAGAACTTCTTCGAGCATTTTGACAAGGCGTTCCTCCTTTCCCATCCCGACTTCGTGGAGCGCTTCAATGGGCTCTTGCGTCCCGAAGCCCGCATAACGCTGGAGCAAGAAGACACACTCACACCCGAGCTTCGCATCTATGCCCTCGTGAGCATCGGCATTGCAGACAGCGTGAGCATAGCCAAGTTTCTGCATTACTCCACGCAGACCGTCTACAACTACCGCCTAAAAGTGCGCCACGCCTCCTGCATCCCCGAAAAGGACTTCGCCGAGACCGTGGCACACATGTACGATGTGTAAATTTGTGCAGTCTCCGCTTATCCCTCCTTGACAATCCATTCGCCGATGGTGCGCTGCTGGCTGTCGTAGTTGACGCCAATCTTGAAG
>CAVCGV010000114.1:0-8079 GCA_963601815.1 bacterium | reverse complement strand
CATAGTTAGGACGGCTAAGTGCCATAGATAGCCATCGTAAACAGCATAGTTATATTCTGCATTTTCTATTGCCTTGTAACTCTGAGCAAGCCGTAGTAGTGTGCAGTGTCCTCGCGTCGGTTCTCGCTTGAGGTACGGCGGGGACGCCGTACACTACTACAGACGGCTAACTGTAGTAGCGTGTAGCGTCCCCGCTGCACCATCATGCATGCTAACTGTAGTAGCGTGCAGCGTCCCCGCTGCACTCAACATCAAGCCTTAGGAGGTACAGCGCCCTCGCTGTACCATCTACAAGCGTGTGGGTACGGCGAGGGCGCAAAAAGGCAACTTATAGGAGGTATCGCTTTATGGGTTAGGGTGTTCTTTGGTAAGGTGGATTTCCACCACTCTGCCTTCTTGCAGGGAACGCTTGGCGTCGATGATGCGCTGGTTGCTGCTGCCACGGAAAAACAAGTCGGGGTCCGCCAATGATTTGACAAAAGGACCGTCTACGAGAACATCGATGAGGCTTAGGAGTTCTTTCTGCTCCGGGTGCTGTATCAGGGTTTCGTATTTGTAGCCTGTATAGCACCAGATGTTTTTGTCGCTCTGCTGTCTGATGGCGCGTGCCAGTTCTGCAAAGCCTTTTGCCTGGAACATGGGGTCGCCTCCCGAAAAGGTGACATTGGCAAAAGGGTCGCCCATGATTTCCTCCATCAGTTCTTCGGTAGAGGTCATGGTGCCGGCATTGATGTCCCACGACTGCGGGTTGTGACACTCCGGGCACTGGTTGGTACATCCGGCACAATAGATGGATGTGCGGAACCCCGGTCCGTCCACCATGGTGTCGTGTACTACGCTGAGTATGCTTATCATCTTGGAGAAGTTTTTGTATGGGAAGAAAGCAACATCTCTTGCTTTCCTAAAGTAATATTACATGCAGCGGGGACGCAGCAACTACTATGAGCAGCAACGACCTGTACGGCTCGATGTTTTCACCGTACAGGTCGCTTTTGCAGTATTATTGCCTGTATTCTGACGGGAATATTCGCCAAAACTATGGCTTGAACTGTTTAGTCCTTAGGCGTGTCGATGTGGGTTACACGGTCGTGTAGTTCGGCAAGCTTGCCGCTGTTCCATCGGTCGGTGGTTCCCACCAGGTAGCCAGTGATGCGCTGCAGTTTGTCGATATTGTTTCCGCCACACTTGGGACAGGTCGTGATGTTGCCGTCAGCGTTCTCGTATCCGCAGTCCAGACAGCGGTTGCGGTTATGGTTGACAGAACCGTATCCCATGTTGTAGCGGTCCATCATGTCTACCACGCTGGCAATGACAGAGGGGTTGTGTGTGGCATCGCCGTCTATCTCCACATAGAAGATGTGTCCGCCACGTGTCAGGTTGTGGTAGGGAGCCTCTATCTGTGCCTTCTTCAGCGCGGTACACTTGTAGTACACGGGTACGTGGTTGGAGTTGGTGTAGTATTCGCGGTCTGTTACTCCGGGAATCTCGCCAAACTGCTTGCGGTCTTTCTTGGTGAACTTTCCGCTCAGTCCTTCGGCAGGTGTGGCGAGGATGGAGTAGTTGTGATGGTACTGCTCGCTGAAGTCGTTGGCACGGTCGCGCATGTAGGTGACGATCTGCAGGCCGAGTTCCTGTGCCTCCTCGCTTTCACCGTGGTGCTTGCCGATGAGAGCTTTCAGACATTCTGCCAGTCCGATGAATCCGATGCCGAGTGTGCCGTGGTTGATGACGCTCTCTATGGACTCTTCCGGTTTCAGGCTTTCTGCACCTGTCCACAGGTAGTGCATGAGCAGGGGGAACTGTTTTGCCATGGCAGTCTTCTGGAACTGGAAGCGCTCGTCGAGCTGGCGTGCTGTAATCTGGAGAATATTGTCGAGCTTGGCGAAGAACATGTCGATGCGCTGTTGCTTGTCTTCTATGGCCATGCACTCGATGGCAAGTTTCACGATGTTGATGGTGGAGAAGCTGAGGTTGCCTCGTGCCACACTGGTCTTCTCGCCCCAACGGTCTTCGAACACACGTGTACGGCACCCCATGGTGGCTATTTCCCACTTGTAACGCTCTGGGTCGTCGGCGCGCCATTTCTCGTTCTGGTTGAATGTGGCGTCAAGGTTGAGGAAGTTGGGGAAGAACCTGCGCGCCGTAACTTTGCATGCCAACTGGTAGAGGTCGTAGTTGCGGTCTTCGGGCAGGTAGTTTACGCCGCGTTTCTTCTTCCATATCTGTATGGGGAAGATGGCAGTCTCGCCGTTGCCCACACCCTCGTAGGTGCTTTCCAGTATCTCGCGCATGATGCAGCGGCCCTCGGCACTGGTGTCAGTACCGTAGTTGATGCTGGAGAATACCACCTGGTTGCCTCCGCGCGAGTGGATGGTGTTCATGTTGTGGATGAAGGCTTCCATGGCCTGGTGCACACGGTTCACGGTCTTGTTGATGGCGTGCTGCTCCAGACGAGCCTTGCCCTCCAGGCCTTCCAGGCTCTTGGTGAGGTAGTCGTCTATCTTGATGTCGTAGAGGTCGCTGAGGTCTTCGCCTGTGAGCATCTCCAGGTTCTTTACCTCTTCTTGGTACGACATGCGTACGTAGGGAGCCAGGTAGAAGTCGAAGGCGGGGATGGCCTGACCTCCGTGCATCTCGTTCTGGCAGGTCTCGAGAGAGATGCAGGCCAGCACGGCTGCAGTCTCTATACGCTTAGCCGGACGGCTGGAACCGTGGCCGGCGGTAAAGCCGTACTTCAGGATGACGTCGAGCGGGTGCTGTACGCAGGTAAGGCTCTTGGTGGGGTAGTAGTCCTTGTCGTGGATGTGGAGGTAGTTGTGCAGTACGGTGTCGCGCACTTCTTCAGACAACAGGTAGTCGTCGACGAAAGGTTTTGTAGTTTCGGAGGCGAACTTCATCATCATACCGGCAGGAGTGTCGGCGTTCATGTTGGCATTCTCGCGTGTGATGTCGTTGTTCTTGGCGTTGACGATGCTCATGAATACGTCGCGCGTCTTTGCCTTGCGGGCGATGTTGCGCTGGTTGCGGTAGGCTATGTAGCGCTGGGCCACATCCTTGCGTGCGCTCTTCATCAGCTCCAGCTCGATGGCATCCTGTATGGCTTCCACGCTCATCTGGCTCTTGCCGCGGTACGCCACATGGTCGGTTATTTGCTCTATCAGTTTGGAGTCTTCACCCTTGTCTGTGTGTAACATGGCCTTGCGTATGGCTGCCATTATTTTTTGCTCGTTGAAGCCAACGATACGTCCGTCTCTCTTAACTACAGTCTGTATCATTTCTTGTTTTACTTTAAGATTAGAATATAAGATGCTTACTACTAATTTTTTATGCCGAAAGGGAGGGTATGAACCTCGTTTTTCGGGCATTGCAAAGGTACAAAAGTTATCTGAAAGTTGTGTGTTTTGGATAACTTTTATAGTGTTAAAGAAAATTAAGTCCTTGATATTCAGTGGAAAAGAAAAACGTTTTAGACAACTTTTCTCTAAAGTGGTTGTCCAAAACGTTTAATGTGTTGTCTTGTAGGCAGTTGCCGCCAGATAGGGCGGTTTCAGGCTTGTTGCTGCTTGCGTCTGTAGTCGAGGGCGGCACCGATGGCGGTGCAGAATTCCGAGTATTTGGGTATGTGGAACCTTACACCGTACAGTTTCTCCATAGCGGGGTACACTTCCCTGCATTGGGGCATGAGCGTGAGGTTGCCTATGAGAACAAAGTCCTTGATGCCCGATTCGAGCGAGGAGAGTATGGCTGCCGACCCGATGCTCTGCAGTACCATACAGATAAGTCCCTTGGCGATGTCCTCCCGCGAGGTGTTGGCCTTGGCGTTGCTGAAGAGCGACGCCACGGCGTTCATGGGGAGGCCGGGCAACGGCTTGGCGCTGATGTCGCCAATGAGGAGGTTCACCTTCGAGGTGTCGCCTTCCTTGGCGAGGTTCACTATCTGCTTCACGTCGTCGGTCTTGAGCATAATGCGGCTCAGGCCTGCCAGCGTTCCGCCGCCTATGCCTATACCGCCGATGTGCTTGATGTGGTTGTTGTCGCATTTTACGAGCGAGGTGCCTGTGCCCATACTTACCACTATCATGCGGTCTATCTTGCTTTCGTACTTCGCACCCAGTCCGTCGGCGACAAATTCCTCGCTCTTAGAGGTGGGCAGTCCGTATATAGGCTCGTTGACATAGGCCGACCCTACGCCTGTAAGCATGACGTGCTCCACTTCGTCCAGTCCTATTTTGTTGTCGTGCAAGTATTTTCCGAAGGCACCATACAGAGAGGTGATGGGGTCGGTGGCCTTGATGCGTATCGGACTGATGACGAGTCCCTTCTCGTCGATGCCCACTATCTTGGTGGTGGAAATGCCCACGTCTATGCCTATAACAATCTTCTTCATGTCTTTGTCTTGTTTTTTCAGCTTTCTATTTTTTTTCTTTCTTACTTTTTTACTTTTTAGTACTGATCTAAAAATAACTTGGTAATATTCTAATACTGATACACCAAAGTTTACCAACTTTTTTTATCGTAACTTACCCTTAAAGAATGCCCATCTTGCAGAATTCGATAAGTGTGGCGTAGCCTATTACCATACTGAGTATGCCGATGGTAAGTCCGGCCTTGACCATGTCGCTCTGTCGGATGAGGCCGGTGGAGTAGGCTATGGCGTTAGGCGGTGTGGAGATGGGCAGGGACATGGCGCACGAAGCAGCCAGTGCCACGCCGATGATGATGGTAGAAGTACCGCCTATGCTGTCGAGCGAATGCCCCATGCCCTTACATACCACGCAGAGGATAGGGATGAGCAAAGCGGCAGTAGCCGTGTTGCTGATAAAGTTGCTCAGTGCGAAACATACCAGTCCCGAAACCACCATGATGACGATGGCGTTGAACGAACTGAAGGGGATGCTCTTTACGGCATTTTCTGCAAGTCCTGTATCGTTCATTGCCAGTCCGAGAGCGAATCCGCCGGCCACCATCCAGATAACCGACCAGTCAATGTCTTTGAGGTCGTCGGCAGTGATGACGCCCGTACAGGCAAATACGGCGATGGGCAGCATGGCGACAGTATTGGCGTTCACTCCCAAATAGCTTTTGCCGAACACCCACAAGAGGATGGTTACGATGGTAGTGACAGCCACTACGACGGTGCGCCAGTTGAAAGTCATGTCGCTCTCTATCTTCAGTTCGATGGTCTTCTGTGAGAAAGGGAACATCCATTTCAGGATAAACCATGCCAGCAGGAGCAGTATGATGACGAGAGGAACCATGATCATCATCCATTGCCCGAACCCTATGTCGAAGTTAAGACCATTGGGGTTTGTCAGTTCCTTGAAGGCAAAGGCGTTGGGAGGTGTACCGATGGGGGTGCCCAGACCGCCCAGGTTGGCACCGATGGGGATTGCCATGGTGAGGGCTATGCGTCCCTTTCCGTTGGCAGGCAGTTCCTTGAACACCGGTGTCAGGAACGTCAGCATCATGGCAGCCGTTGCCGTGTTGGAAATGAACATGGAGAAGATTCCCGTAATGAGCATGAATCCCAAGAGAACGTTTTCCGAACGCTTGCCGAAGGGTGCTATGAGAATCTTTGCCACGAGTACGTCCAGTCCGCTCTTGGTGGCAGCGATGGCCATGACGAAGCCGCCGAGGAAGAGGATGATGGTGGGGTCGGCAAAGCACGACATGATGCCCTGGTATTCCAGCAGGTTGCCGTACTCGCCCTGCGATCCCTGCATAATGTTGAAGGCCGAGTTGGAGACGGCGAAGAGCAGTACGAAGATGATGAATACACTGGTAGCCCACGCCGGTATCGACTCGGTAATCCAGAGCAGCACCGCCATGACGAAGATGGCAATGACACGTTGCTGCACTACGGTAAGACCTTCTATGCCGAAACAGTCGATGGGAAGGTTCCATACGACAAGGGTTATGAGTGCGGTGATGGCTAAGATGACAGCTTTGTGCCAGTCGAAATAGCCTGAAAGTTTTTTGACTGTTTCTTTCATGTAGGTAGATATGTGTTGGTTATATTATTTTGTAGGCGTGTTCTGAAAATTACCTTTGGTGTAATTCCAGAACACGCCTGTATAGTTTCCTTGTACGTATTTATTCTTCCATCAACTTGCGGTAGCGGCCCTTCTTTATTTCGGTATCGCCAAGGCGGCGAGCCTTGTTGATTTCGTATTCCGAGTAGCTTCCCTCGAAGAAGAATACCTCTCCGTTGCCCTCGAAGGCAAGGATGTGGGTACAGATGCGGTCGAGGAACCAGCGGTCGTGGCTGATGACAACGGCACAACCGGCAAAAGCCTCCAGACCTTCCTCCAGGGCACGGAGCGTATTCACGTCGATGTCGTTGGTAGGCTCGTCGAGGAGCAGTACGTTGCCTTCCTGTTTCAGGGCGAGGGCGAGCTGCAGGCGGTTGCGCTCACCGCCCGAGAGTACGCTGCAGAGCTTGCTCTGGTCGGTGCCCGAGAAGTTGAAGCGCGAGATATAGGCACGTGCGTTCACGTCTCTGCCGCCCAGTCTGAGCGTTTCGTTGCCTTGCGAGATTACCTCGTACACCGTCTTCTGTGGGTCGATGTCCTTATGCTGCTGGTCTACGTAGGCAAGTTTTACGGTTTCGCCCACCTCGAAGGTGCCGCCGTCGGCCTGCTCCAGTCCCATGATGAGGCGGAAGAGTGTTGTCTTGCCGGCGCCGTTGGGACCGATGACGCCCACGATGCCGTTAGGCGGCAGCATAAAGTTGAGGTCGTTGAAGAGCACCTTCTCGCCGAAAGCCTTCTTCACGTGCTGTGCCTCTATCACCTTGTTGCCCAGACGGGGACCGTTGGGGATGAATATTTCGAGTTTCTCCTCACGCTCCTTCTGCTCCTGGTTGAGCATCTGCTCGTACGAGTTAAGACGTGCCTTGCCCTTAGCCTGGCGTGCCTTGGGTGCCATGCGTACCCATTCGAGCTCTCGCTCCAGGGTCTTGCGGCGCTTGGAGGCTGTCTTCTCCTCCTGAATCATGCGCTTGGTCTTCTGGTCGAGCCAAGAAGAATAGTTGCCCTTCCAGGGGATACCCTCGCCACGGTCGAGCTCCAGAATCCACTCGCTCACGTCGTCGAGGAAGTAGCGGTCGTGGGTAACGGCGATAACCGTTCCCTCATACTGCTGCAAGTGCTGCTCCAGCCAGTCGATGCTCTCGGCATCCAGGTGGTTGGTAGGCTCATCGAGGAGGAGTACGTCAGGCTTTTGCAGGAGCAGGCGGCAGAGGGCCACACGGCGGCGCTCACCACCCGAGAGGTTGGTAACGGGCCAGTCGCCCGGTGGACAGTGCAAGGCGTCCATCGCACGCTCCAGCTTGGAGTCGATGTTCCAGGCGTCGGTGGCGTCTATGATGTCCTGCACCTCGGCCTGGCGCTGCATCAGCTTGTCCATCTTGTCGGGGTCGCCGTAGTATTCTTCGAGGCCGAACTTGTTGTTGATGTCTTCATATTCGGCAAGGGCATCGTACACTTTCTGTACACCCTCCATCACGTTTTCCTTCACGGTCTTGTTCTCGTCGAGCGGTGGGTCCTGGGGCAAGTAGCCCACAGAGTAGCCGGGGCTCCATACCACCTCGCCCTGGGTAGGCTGCTCCAGTCCGGCGATGATTTTCATCAGGGTCGACTTACCTGCGCCGTTCAGACCGATGATGCCGATTTTTGCTCCGTAGAAGAACGATAGGTAGATGTTCTTCAGTATCTGTTTCTGGTTTTGTGGGATAATCTTCGATACGCCCACCATCGAAAAGATGATCTTCTTGTCGTCAACTGTTGCCATATATATAGGTTATAAATAATGTATAATAATGTGATTAAGAGACTGAATGTAGATTTTTCTGCAAAAATAGGAAGAAAATTGCAGACTGCAAACAAAAAAGCAACGAAGTTTCGAAAAACGGGCGGTATTTGTCGGCAATGTCGAAAAAATGCCGTATCTTTGCACTTGCAATTGGTACCCTGCCTTGCCCCACCGCCTCAGGTGTGCGTCATAGCGTAGGGTTTAAAAGGGAATCGGGTGAGAAGCCCGGACAGTCCCGCTGCTGTAAGCGTCTTATTGCGGCAAGCA
>CAVCGV010000113.1:0-8277 GCA_963601815.1 bacterium | reverse complement strand
AAGTCGTACCGGCTGGTGGTGAAATAAAAGTACCGGAAAGTTCTCGGCAGAACTTTTTCCTAAAAAGTTTTGGGTTGAGGGTGTGACATTGGTTACGCCCTCATTCTATTATACACGTATATTTTTCTTGTTTTTGCTGCCATTGCTACCACCACACCAATTAACCATCTAACCACCAACAACTTAATGTATGGCAGCAAACGAATATTTGCTGCCATTTGCTGCCATTTGCTATCACTTTTTAGCGTTTTCGCCACTTTTCGCCTCTTTTTCCCTCTATTTCGCCTCTATTTCGCCTCTATTTCCCTCTGTTTTCCCTCAAAAACTAAAAAATATGTAAGGGTTCGAACTATGACATCAAGCCTACCCTATAAAAATAGGTGGCGGCATCCATGCGGAGCTTTGGCTTGCACATAGAACACTTCTTTCCCTTTGTTTTGTAAGTAAAAACGGAGGATTGCGTTAGAATCAGTCTAAATAAGATGCTAAATGGCCATGTGTAAACATTTATTAACTGTAAATATTTGGTTTTCTCAAATATAATATTTACTTTTGCATTGCTTTTCAGAAAGAAGAGTAGTTCTTTTATGTATCAAGAGACGGTTTGAGTACCGAACCAACCGAGTCTGGTAGACATGACCACGGTGGTAAGAAAGATACGAATTAAGGATTAGTTAAGAATCAATTAATTAAAATTTCGTTATGTCACAATTCACCGACAACCCAGTTTTATAGTTCCTCCAAAGGAAGTTCGTTACGTTTACGGTTTGCATTGACCGTTGCGAGGTATTGGTTTTCAGTATGCCATAATATACCTTGCCAAGGATTCCTATGCATTTTCCGTATGTGTTCAGTCATCGTCATTGGTGCTTTGTTGCCCATTGGCAAGTATCGTTCGTTTAAATTTTACACAAATGAAACAAGACAAAATTTTCTTTGGAGAACAGGGACTCAGCTCAACAAGTGCAGACTTCATTGCCAACCTTGCTAAGGAGATGCTCAGAAAGGATGAGAGCAGAATTGGCAACATCAACTTTGTGTGTGAGCAGATTTCTGCATTCACCAACCCGGTGAAGTCAGATGTAAGCATTGGCATGGGAGAGGATGAGGTAAGAAACATTCCTGCCATCATGGAGCGCATCATGCGCCTCAAGTCACTCATTGCCTGGCTAAGGGAAGCCATCAAAGCAAAGGAAAGGTTGCTCAAGGAGGTGGAGGACATGAAAATAGGTGGAAAAGGATGGGATGAATTGGGATTAGGGGAGGATCCAGACATGCCTGATACATTTTGGACCGCAATGACCAAGGATGACTATATGGCAAAACTTAGCATTGCAGACAGAAGCAAAATGTACAGTTTGCAGACCAAGGCTGCAGTACTTGGCAAGATTCTGCACAAGGATGGTGCTCTTGAAACGGCGCGCGAGCGTCTTTACAGCATCATGACCAAGCCAAGAGAGGTGGAATCAAAAGGACTCAACAATATCATTCACTACTATGAGCCAAGTGTTGACTCAGATGTTGTGGATGAGGTGTATTTCAAACTTTCAGCAGAATACAGGGAGGCACAGGCAGGTCTCAATGCCTACCTCCATGACATGGAGACAGCCATCAAGCAGCATGATATTGATAATGCTGCAAGGAGTGTTCATGTACAAGAAGAGTGGGACAGGAAAAGGGCTCTGCTCCATACCAAGCTCACTGCATGGAAGGCAGAGGAGTCAAGAAGAATAGGGAAGTTGAAGATTGTCATCCCCAACTCTCTGAGACCCATCTATGAAGAGGTGCAGAAAGTTGGGAAATAAGCAAGAGTGATACAAGATAAAAGTGTAAGGTGACAGTCCGGACCGGCCTGCCGGTCCCTTCACCTGAATGCATGCAGAGGCGTCTGCTGTAAAAAAGAATTCAAGACAATATAGGCAAACCGTAAAGACGGGTCCTGCGCAAAAACATGTGGCTGTACCAGCCGGTGCAGTTTTGATATTGACATTGGGCGCATGAAGGACGTTATTGGCCTTGATCTTGATTTTGCGATTTCGACATTGTGGGTTTTCTAACCAAGTTCCACCGGCTTGACGGTGCGGTGGACGTGAGTTGCCGTCAGGAATGGCTGGCAACGCTCCCAAAGATTAAGAAACCTTCTCGAAGCAAACGACACAGTGGTTTTGTTCCCACAAACTGTTTAGAAATCAGGACAATTCTGCATGCAGCACTTTTTTATTTCATTTCTCCTAAATTACAGATAGATACAGATGATGAAACCCAATAAAATGAAACCGACAGACAACACCCTCCATCTTGACACCACAGGAGAATATCTTCAAATAGGACAGCGCAAGCCCGTCGCCGCCAAGCAGGAGGAAGATGCAGAGAGGAAGGCAAGGAAGGCAGAACAAAAACTGTTTTATGACCATGCGTTCTTTTTCCTTGCCAATAAAGACCGCATTCTGAACGACAGCCGCATGTTCCTGGCACTTGTCCCCATACAGAGCGGCCTGGCATATACCGGGACGAGCGGGTTCCGCAACCCTACGCTCGGCGTATATCTGGAGTTTTGGATGAACTGCAAATATGCAACGAGCATTGACGGGGACGGCAGAAAAAGTCTGGTATGCCGCATCGCAGGGTCACCGTTGAGCGGAAGCAACAAGTGCGACGTGGTCTTTGAGGATGGAAAAGTGGAGAATGTGAGTCTACCTATATTCCGTGAGGTATGGACAAAGTTTATGGAAATCAATGGGAAATACGACGAGGCGAAGGCTAACAGTGAGAAATATTCCCTACAGCAGGTGGTAGACACCTTGTCAAAAGAGGGACGGGGTGAGTATGACAAGAATGCCGTGGACGCTTTCCTGTACAAGAAGGCTGCCGAATACTGGAAGGGACGATACCTGTATTCTGAAACCGTCTGCAAAAATTTTGCCAGAGAACTCCGTTGGACAAAGATGGAAACCAGACGCGCACAACTCGCCCAACTTGTCAACGAGGCAGACCGACTTCAGACGGAGATTGATGCCTTGAGTGAAGAACTTCGGGAGGCTCGCCGCACGATGCTCAGGAGGTTGCACGCCCACGAGATGTCTCCGGCGGAATACCAGCGTTGGTGGATGGCGTTACCGCTTCGCAAGGAGAAGGATGAAGCCATGGAGAAACAGCGGGCGTTGATACATGACACAATGAAAAGTCTGTTTCCGGATGACTACAGGCGTATGTCGATGTTGGAAGTAAGGAAATTTGTAAAAACACAATCTTAAGCAAATATGGAATCAACCAAAGATTATATTCGCCTGGAGATTTGCTTATTATGCGGAACTGCCACAGCTGTTTGTCTGACATTATGAAAAAGGATAATGAATATATAGAACTGCTTGACGGAACCTCCCTGCCGTGTTATCCGAAGGTAGAGGAAAACCTGGAGATGGACGGCAACCATTTCTCCGCAGCCGTGAGTCGGTATTTCATCTTAGGGAGGTACATCGGACGGGGGATGGAGAAAAGCATTCCGTTGCGCGAACTCTTTTGGGAAAACGCCTCGGCACTATACGACGTGGCAGACAGAATACTCAGCGACAGCAGACTGTTCTTCGTTCCCATCCCCAGCCTGGATGATTACGGGGAAGGAGAAACGAGAGAACCCACCTTTCGCGTACTCGGTATGTATGCCGAACTATGGAAGAGTTGTCCGGAAGCAACCATTCCTGGCAAAGACGGCAGTACGATGGTCTGCTATGATTGGTCTCCATACATTTCCCTTGTAGGAAAGAACGGGGTAAAACTCCAACTGAAAAGCTATGCAGCCTGTGGGGCTATCATGGATAAGGCACATGAAATCAAGTACCGCTACAAAGGGCTGCTTCAGAAGTACCAGTGCTATTCGCTCCTTCAGGTGCTTGCCATGCTCGAACAAGAGGGACGGATTGTCATTCCCGACAAGGCACACATCATCTACCGGCTCACCAACGAGTTGTCGAGACTGGACAATGTGAACCGTCAGGTGGTGAGAGACAGGACAAGGATGAAACTCCTCTTCCACAACCATCTGATACAGGAGAAAGAACAGGAGCTGCGGCTTTTCCTGGAAAAGATGAATGCCAAGAAGGCGGAAGTGGATGCCGTGGTGGACGATGCCCATGACAAGCGAGTGGCATTGCGCATCAAGTTGCGCAACGGTGAGTTGACTCCCAAGCGCTACGAAGGCATCTGGAAGCCCATCAACAGAAAGAAGAAGGTAGCCGTCGCCGCCTACAACCGTTTTGTGGACGAAACGCTGCGTACGCTCTTCCCGATAGAGCGCATCACATTGAAGGAGGTAGAAGACTATCTGTACGATAAGAAAGAAGAAAATAGCAGATATAGAATCAAATTTTAAGTAGAACGACAATGATAGAAAAAGTAAACCCATGCCATCCCGACAAGGTGGCAGACAGAATTGCAGGGGCGATCGTTGACCTCGCCTACAGTAAAGTGAATGACCCCAAGATTGCCGTAGAGGTACTTCTTGGACATGGTGTGGTAAACCTCATCATAGAAAGCAGTGTGGAGATTGCGCAGTCTGAGGTTGAACGAATCGTCAGCCGCATTACAGGACGCAGCGACCAGAAGGTGTCGCTCGTCATGGTAGCGCAAGACCCTATCCTTGCCAGCAATCAGGATGGCGAGATGCGGTGTGGCGACAACGGTATCTTCAAGGGCATTCCGCTCACCGACGAAGAGAAGCAGCTCTCCAAGATAGCCCGTGACATCTATGCCGCCTATCCTTCCGACGGCAAGTATGTGCTGGGAGGCGGAAAACTCATCATCTGCCAGAGCAATGCCCCGACGGCAGAACTGAAAGAAAAGTACCCCGATGCCGTTATCAATCCTCTCGGCGACTGGACTGGCGGTACGGATGTCGATGCCGGTGCTACCAACCGCAAACTGGGTTCCGATATGGCACAGTCGGTTTCCGGCGGCGGTCTGCAGGGCAAGGACTTGTCCAAGGCCGATGTGTCGGTCAATATCTATGCCTTCCTTAAGGCACAGCAGACGGGCAAGCCTGTGGAACTCTTCTGCGCCATCGGCGACACGGAGATAGACGGCAAGCCCTATGCCGAGATCGTGGAGACGGCACACCAGTATATCCAGAGCGTCGGCGGCTTCGAGAAGTTTGCTGAATGGGGGTTGTTCTGAAAAACAATAGACTATGTTCAGATTTGATATAGACATCACCCCAGTCATTGACGGAAAAGAGTGTCATCTGGAGGGCTTCTGCGAAATTCTCTCCTCTGACACCTTCCGCATCACGATGACGAGCCCTTTTGCAGGCTTGTCCGTGACGAAGCATTTCGAAGATGCCGAAGCCATGGATATGGACTCCACGTTCGCCATGGTGGAGCAGGATTTGACAAAGTTGTATATAAACAAGTTAAATAAAAAATAGAGAGTTATGGACATAAAGCTGTTCTATAATAAAACCACCAGTACAGAAGGGGTGTACAATGCGGTTCTGATACTCAACGCAAGCAATATAGTGAGGTATTACACGGAATATAAGAGCAAATACAGGTTGATTAGACCCATCACCATTCAGGACACCCAAAACATCTTTGAATTGGCAGAGAAAAAGATTCCATTTTACATTGTTGGCAGCACCAATGCTGAAAGTGGGAAGATGGAGTATAACATCATTACTGATGTAAATGAATTGGAACTAATGGATGTAACAACAGTCTTTGTAATTGACGAAGCAAGGATAGGTTAAGTTAGATTATTTACAGAAAAGAAGAACTATGGTATATTCAAAATTCAAATCCAGTTACGAATCGCTCGTTGAAGATTTCCTCAGACTGAAGCATTGCGGCATCTTCAAGGAAAACGGTCTGAAGGATTATCTCGTGTCTATCGGCGTGAGACACTATCCCACCATCTACTTCAAGGTAGATACCAAATTCGAGCAAGTGCTCACAACCGACAGTGACTACGACCCAGAGCACCCTTACCGCCTGGTGTCCATGCACATCTACCTGGGCAGTGACGACAAGTATTACTCCTGGGAGAGCGACGAACTTAGCGAGCCGGGATTCTATGGCGGACTGATTGATTACTTCGAGGGAAAGGGCTATCCCATCAATACGTTTATGCGAGAGGGCGGCAGCGATGACAAGCAGAAAATCGACCAGTTCTTCCGGGCTATGATACGGGACGGCTTCAAACTGCATTGTCTCAAGTATGTAGAACCAAACACATAAGGGAATGACGACAAGCGAAATCATACAAAACTATGAGTGCGCGACATTTGTTGCATATGAATCGACCTACCGGGAACTGATGGCTGTCTTTCTCGTGTCAGGTTATGGCGTAGCGCAACAATGCCGTTCCGCCAAGAATACCGACGAGGAAAGAACCCTGTTGGTTGTCAATGTGAAGTTTGACCCTAAGTTTCGGGAGAACATATCAAGTTGGTCCGGGTATTACGACCAAGATACCTTCGTCTATTCTCCCGAGGGTACAGAAACGCCGGAGGTAGCAGAAAAATTCGGGGAGAAACTCCAACTGGACACATTCAACAGGTACGGTGTGAATGGCAAGCATGCCATAAGTTTGTTTGCCAGGCAGTTGAAGGCGAAGAAAGAGAAACAACATCGGAAAGATGTCATCGAAATGTACTGCTATGACTATAAGCAAGAACACAATAAGTACTTCATACAATAAGGACGGCAAAGAATGCCTGCTGACAGGCTGGTATAAGATTTCTTCCCAAAGCAAACTGAAGGTCTACATGGACGCTCCGTTTGCAGGGCTCTGCAAATGTGAAGAGATGGACACCAACACTACATTGGAGTCGGAAGCTACGCAATGCCTTCAGACACTCTATGATGAAGCACTCGAAATCATGCAGCACCGAGACAAACTCGCGCAGGCATTGTCGAAATTCCGTCAAGTAATAGCGGACAAGAAGCAGAAGCGACCAGCAGTGGAGAAACGCTTGGAACAGGCTACTACCGACATCGAAAGATGTATGGTCGGTCTGATACTGGACAACTGGCACGACAACCAATGTGAGTGGTACGACATCCTTGAAAAAGAAGGAGTATTTATCAATGCTGACCTGTCAAATGTCTTCGTTATCCTACGATATTGCAGGAACGCAGAAGACTTTATTATCCCCCAAAAGAGCATATGGAAATAACAAAGGTGATGTTGAAAGACAGATTCAACCAATATAATGAATTGTATTTTGAGGGTAAATTGACAAAGCCAAAATTCTTTTTCTTTAATTGTAAAAGAAACTATGGATTTATTTTGCTTGGCTCAAAAGATGGCACTACCCCATCAAAAATATGGATTTCAAAATCAGCAAATGTTAATGATGATATTCTAAAGAACACCTTAATACATGAGATGGTACATCAGTATGTGTATGAAAGATTGTTTGGTTTGAAATATCAAATAATAACGCATGGAATAAAGTTCAGATATGTGTGCTGGAAATTGCATAAAAAATACAACCTAAAGCTTGAAAAGCCCATATCTATTTTTTGAGAGCGTCACATTCTTTACTTCATATCCAGAGAACGATGAAAGAAGAAGTTACAAACGTAGCAAGAATCGGCTTATTGTTAGGAGGTAAGTACTCGGTCTACATCAAGACCGATGACGAGTTGCAGATTCCCCATGTCCATATCTGGGACAATGCTACAAACGGAAGGAATTTCGATTGCAGCATCACATTGGCAGACTGCCAGCACTTGCCTCATGGATGCAGCATTGGCACCCTATCCACCCAACTTTTGGCCGCTTTCTTAGCCTTCATGCAGCAACCATGTCACAATCCACATTTCCAAAGCAATCGGGAGTATGCCTTGGAAATGTGGATTGACAACAATGGAGGCCCTTGATGAATTCCGCATGCTTTGGATTGTTAAAATCCGCATATGGTGCATAGAATGCAGTTTTCATCTTAGAATCAGTCTAAACAACAGGAAAAACAGGTCATTCTTGTTATTTTATTTCATTTTCTTTCGTTTGTTTGAAGAAATAGTTGTATCTTTGCGACTGGATAAATTGGTGAATTGTATATGAATACTTGAAACCAATATTTCCGTGCCTCCGTTCACGCCGAGCCTTGGGTTTAGTCCCGTCAAAAAGGAGATTGGGTGGGTAAAGAGGCATGACATAATAAAGGCGTTTACTTGACGCTCTGTTTGAGACAGCTTGGAATCTCGCAAATTCACAGTCATCAAAGTCTTGAACTTAGCAACGGTAGATGTCCCGGGTGTGATTATATCAATCCCAGAG
>CAVCGV010000112.1:0-8315 GCA_963601815.1 bacterium | reverse complement strand
ACCCTGGGATTTGTATCGATGCGGTTTACGTGCGCCCTGTAAGGGCAAAAGCGTTAATATTCAATACGATAAATGCAGCTGCCCTTTTAGGGCGTACAGACTTGCTTGTTGTGCAGCGGGGACGCTGCACACTACTAACATTCTCGCTACTACATCAGCCGTCCGTAGTAGCGTACGGCGTCCCCGCTGCACCTCAAGCATGAACCGACGCGGGGACGCTGCACACTACTAACATTCTCACTACTACAATAGCCGTCCTCGCTTGCCCTGGTCCATACGATCGTTAGTCCTTTCAGCTTGCCCTGAATTCCTTGGGTGTCATGCCCGTGTTCTTCTTGAAGTAACGCGAGAAGAACGACTGGTCGGGGAAGTTCATGCTGTAGGCAATGCTCTGCAGCGGCTCGGAGGTGGTGCGCAACCTTATCTTTATCTCCTGTATGCAGTGGTTGTCTATAAACTCCTTGGCGGTTTTGCCCGACTGGTTGCGGACGATGGCAGAGAGGTAGCGGTTGCTGATGCACAGTTTGCCGGCATAAAAGGCGATGTCGCGCTCGCGTGCGGCATGGTTGTGGGTAAGCGTGAGAAACTGCATGAAGAGCTGCTCCTGGTGGCTGATGCCCTGCGTGCCGCGTGCGGTTATCTGCTGTTTGCAGTGGTCGTACTGTGACAGGTAGAAACACTGCAGCAGTAGATAGGCTACCTGTACGCTGTGCTCCAGTTGGCTTTCCAGCACACGGTCTATCGCCTCCATGAGGTGCTGGATGTGCGGAATCTCATCTTCGGGAATGTCGCCCACGGGATATTCGGTCATAAAGCCGAAGTAAGAAGGCTCGAAACGGCTGGTGAGCTGTTCGGTGATGCCCTTGCTGAACGTGACGCACGATACGCTGAAGTCTTCGCTCTGCTCTATGCAGTGGAAATGGCAGTCGGGCGGCAGCATGAGCATCTGGTACGCCTTCAGGGTGTAGGGCTTGAAGTCGATCTCGATACTTGCCGTACCGCTCTTTACCAGCATGAGGGCCGTGTTCTTGTTCTTGCCCGACTCGCCGTCGGTAAAGGGGTGCTGCTTGTCCAGAAACACACGGATATTGCTGTCCTTGGTATCTTCTGGAGTTGTATTTACGGGCATGAAATCTTTGCTTGCGGTCATATATTTTACTTTTTCGATCGCAAAGATAGTGTTTTTCCCGGAATAATCAGTCCTTTTGCCCAAAATAATGTGGCTGGTGCCTTTGTTCTTTCCTTTTACTTGCCCAAGAACTTGCGGTTGACGTAATCGTTGAGCCTGTCGCGGTAGCTGTCGCCTATGGGTATTTCGCGACTCTGGTCCAGGAGTATGCGGTTCTTCTGTATCTCGGTGATGTGGTGGAGGTTTACGATGTACGACTTGTGTACCCGCATGAAATGGGTGGCGGGCAACCTTTCCTCCATCTTCTTCATGCTGAGCAGTGCCACGATGGGCTTGGGCTGTGTGCCGTCATGGTGGGCAGACGGCGGGTCGGCGTGGCTGGCGTGTGACAGGTGGATGCGCAGGTATTCGGACATGCCCTCCACGCACACGATGTCGCTTACCTGTATCCTTACCACCTTGTATTCCGTCTTCAGGAAGAGGGCATCGTCCTCGTCTACATGCGAGAGGGTGGCTGTGTGCATGAGGTCGTACTGCCGCTTTACCTTGTCGGCAGCCCTCAGCACGTCGCCCATGCCGAAGGGCTTGAGCAGGTAGTCGATGGCGCTTACCTTGTAGCCGTCGATGGCGTACTCCTGATAGGCGGTGGTGAAGACCACCATGGGCGGGTGGTTGAGCGACCGCACGAAGTCGAGCCCGTTGAGGTCGGGCATGTTGATGTCTATGAACATGACGTCTATTTCCTGCGCTTCGAGTACCGCCATGGCATCGAGCGCACTCTGGCAGCAACCTGCCAGTTCGAAGAAGGGCACCTTGCGCAGGTACGCCTCTATCTGTTTCAGAGCCAGTGGCTCATCGTCTATTGCCAAACATCTTATCATGGTTGCTTTACTTTTTATGTGGTGTGTGCTATGTGGATACGTACGCAGGGGGGAGACACTGCGTCAGGCCTGGCGGGTGGGCAGGCGCAGCAGTACGTGGTATTCCTCCTCGTTGGACACGATGTGCAGGGTGTAGCTGTCGCCGTAGATTATCTGCAGGCGCTTCTTGGCGTTCTGCAGGCCTACGCCGCCGTGACGTTCCTCGTCTTCGGGCTTACGGCTGTTGCGGCAAGCAAACACCACTTCGTCTGTCTCCGGGTCTACGCTGCAACTTACCTCTATGAACGAAGGGCGGCGGTAGCTTACGCCATGCTTGAAGGCATTCTCCACGAAGGTGGTGAAGAGCAGCGAGGGTACCTGTACGTCGGGTATCGACTGGGGCAAGCGGGTGGTGATGCGCACCTTGTCGGTGTAGCGTATGCGCATCAGTTCCACATAGTGGGCTATGAAGTTGAGCTCCTTCTGCAGAGGCGCCATGGTCTTGTTGCCCTCGTACAGCACGTAGCGCATCAACTTGGACAGCACCTCGATGGTGTATTTGGCCTGCTCGGCATCGATGTCTACAAGGGCATGGATGTTGTTGAGCGTGTTCATGAAGAAGTGGGGGTTGATCTGATACTTCAGCGACTCGAGCTGCCGGTGCAGGTTTTCGCGCTCCAGTTCCTTCATGCGTTTCTTGTCGTCGATCGTCTTGAAGTAGTGTTTCGCGCCTACGTTCAGTGCCATGAGCAGTGCCATGATGATGAAAGCCACGGAGTCTTGTCCGCCGAAAGCCATGGGTGGTTCGTCTACACGGGCACCTGGACGACCGGGTCTGTCGGCCTTGCCTTGTGGCTTCTCCATGGGCCTGCCTTGTGGTTTCTCCATGGGGCTGTCCTGTGGCTTCTCCATGGGGCTGTCCTGAGGCTTGGCTGGCGGTGCGGGCAACTGGCGTGTATTGTTGCCGGGGCGTTGGGGCATTCCGTGCTCGAAGTGCTCTGCCTCCACAGGGTGAGGCCCTGCCTCCATCGGTTTGGGCGGGTGTGGCCGCATCCATAGCTGGTAGCCTACGAAGACTGTTGCCAGCAGCGTAACTGCCAGTGCATAAGCCCACTTGCGATTGGCGTAGACAAGGAGCGGTGCCACGAAGAAGTTGTGTACGAAGAAGACCGTACAGAACATGGCCAACAGGCTCCACGAACTGGTTACTACTGTCCAGTCTGCCAACTTCTGCGAGGACGCGTGCGTCGTGAAGAAGGCGGAGGCTATGGGGGCGACAAAGAGGATGGCCCACAATGCCGCATAGAGGAGGAGTTCTGATCTTTTCTGTCCCTTTGTCATCTGCTGCAGGTAATGAGGCGGCCACATGGCTGCGGGCTTGTGGCCAGACTTACGGGTAATAGGGGTAAAATGTTTCAATATAGTAGATAACGTTAAAGGTCGTGTTATTATTTTGTCTTCAGTCCAGTTTTTTATGAGTTGGGGCAGGCGTATCCTAAAAAACAACCCGGTGCTACTCGTCTCTCTCTTCTTTCGCACCGGGTTGTTATCAACATATCACATTGGTAATCTGAACATCTCTCTCTCTGTTAGGGGCGACCGCCACCGTTGCTCTTTACCACAGCTGTGGCTGTGGCTGACGACGAACCGCTGGTAACGGTGTAGCTGCTGCCGGATGTGAGCGAAGGGCAGGATATGAGTATCGAACTGCCTGAGCCGCCCCATCCGCCGCCACCGCCGCCACCGCCGGGAGCGTTCATGCTGCCGAAACCGCCGTGGCCGCCGCCGTTGTTGCCGGAAGAGTAATTGGACGGTACGGTAAATGTGGCGAGCGTGGTAGAACCGCTCTTGATGGCTATCTCGCTGTTGGCACTTACCGACAGGGTGGTGGTGACATAGGGCTGGGTAGACGCTGATGTGCTGGGCACCGAGTTGCCGCCGCCCACGGCGAGGAGCGTGCCGCCTGTGAAGATGACTGAGTAGCCGTCCTCCTCGTTGGCATCGATGCCGCACTCGGGCGAGGTGGTGCCGAAGGCCTTGATGGTGCCGCCGCTGATGTACATGTTGCCGTTGCTGTCCAGACCGTCGTTGTTGCTCGCCACGACGGTAATGTCGCCGCCCTTGATGTACATGTGGCTGGACGAGTTGATGGCGTCGTCGTAGGCATTGATGACGATGGTACCGTCGTTGATGGTGAGTTCGGCCTTGCTCTCTATGCCCTCTGCACCGTTGCCGGTGGTGGTGACGTTGATGGTGCCGCCGTTTATCTCTACGTTGCCGTCTATCTTCATGCCCTTCGGCGACGACTTGTAGTCGCTGTCGAGGTTGTCGGTGTTGCCGGTATAGTTGGTGTACTCCTTGCCGTTCACGTAGGCGTACATGCCGCCCGTGGTGCTGACGGTAATGGTGCCGCCGTTGATGACGAGCGTGCTGTCGCCGTTAATTCCCTTGCCGCCGCTGCCGCTGCTGGTGAGTGTGAGCGTGCCTCCGTCTATCTGGATATTTCCGTCGGCACTGATGCAGCTCGAAGCCTTCGTCTTCTGGTCGTCGGTGTCCCATGTGCCGCCGCCCGAGGTGGTGATGGTGAGGGTGCCGTCAGCCACGGTGAGGTCGCCCTCGGCCTTCAGTCCCTTGGTGGCTGTTCCCGTAACGGCTATGTTCACCGTGCCGCCTGTAATGGTCAGCGATCCGGTGTCTTCTGCCTCGCGGTCGGTATCGTCCTTATAGGATACCTGCACACCGTCGTCTGCCACTCCCGAGATACTGAGCGAACCGCTCTCCATGAGGAAGTACTGGTTGCAGTTGATGCCGTCCTTCACGGCAGAGAGCACGTTCACGGTGCAGTTCTTCATCTCCACATACTCCTTGGCATAGATGGCGTGTGCCGTGTTGCCATAGACATTGAGCGTTCCCTTGCCTTTCAGTTCGAGATGGCCCTTGCACACGATGCATCCCTTCCAGTCGCCCGAGGCGGCATCGGTGAGGGTGTTCTCCGTGCCTTTCTTCACACTGAGGTCTATGCGCTTGCCGTCCTGTATGTTGAGCGGAGCACCCGAGGGATTGGTAAGGGTCAGTCCGTTCAGTTCGATCGTAGCCTTATAGGAACCTTCCATCGTAAACTCGCCGTCGGTAGACGCACCCGCCAGCGTATAGGTAATCTCGCCGCACACGTCGTCGCTCACCTCCGAGCTCTGCACGATGCTGACATGCGCCCCCGTAACGGTGGGCGTTACATACTGCGCCACGTTGCCCGCCACGGTAACGGTGGCAGTCGTGCTGCTGTAGCTCACGTTTACCGTGTTGTCGCTCACGCTGCTGTTGTCCACATACATCTTGGTGATGTCTGCCACGCTGAATGTCTTGCCCATGACGGTGAGGGTCTCGCCGTCCTGATAAGTCATACTCCCCGTCTGGGCTGCAGGGAAGGCATAGGTTACGCTGCCCGTAACCACATGGAGGGTCTGTGCTTCCGCCCCGAGGGCTACGAAGCCCGCCATTATCATACAACTAAAGTGTCTTTTCATTTCACTGCGGTTTTGAGGGTTTTACCATTTGTCTTCACAATGTACATTCCCGTGGGTACTCGCTCCTGCATCGCCTGCATACTGTCGAATGTGCCCAGGCGCGTGCCCTGCAGCGAGTAGGCTTCCACCTTGCCGTCTGTGCCGTCGGCTGTAAGCGAGGTGATGGCCGTCACGTCGGCTGAGGAGAAATACATACTTGCCAGGTCTGCCAGGGTCAGCGTGCCTGTGCCCGTGCTGTTGGTGTAAACCAATTTGCCGTCCTGCAGTGTCATTTCCAGCGACTCTACCCCTACAGACAGCAGGGTGCCGTCTGCCTTCTCGAAGGTAAGGTATGAGTAGCCTTCGGCATGCGCCGCCACGATGGGCAGGCACGCCATGATTAGAAACATAACCTTTTTCTTCATCATAGTCTGTGTTTTTATGTTACGGCGTGTTCTGAAAATCCACGCATTGTTAAACTTCTTCTTCTTCTTCTTCTTTGCCGGTGCTTAGCGTCCTCCACCGCCTGGGCCGCCGCCTCCGGGCTGGTTGCCTCCGGGTTGGTTGCCACCGCCATTGCCGCCTGTTCCGCCATTATAATTGTAGGTGGTAATCATCGACGAGAGCGTCATGGTGGCAAAAGTGGAGCCACCGCTCACCGTGGCGTCTGTAACATAGCCACAGAAACTGCTGCCACCGCTCACCGTGGCTCCTGACGAGAATGTATATGTGTTGCCCTGTGTCATCAGGGGCGAGGATACTACGAGTGTGTAGCCCTGCTGACTGTAACTGCGCGGTACGTTGAAGGCCAGGATGGTGTTGCCGCTGTTGTCGGCCACGGTAATGTACTGGCCGCTCGTTATGCTGCTCCCGCCGAGTATGGCGACAGGTTGGGTAGTGACGCTCTGGGTGGGTGTCGACGTAGTGCCGCCTATGCCGATAAGGGTGCCGCCCGTTACGGTAAACGTGTTCTCGTCGCAGTCGAAACCGCCTTCGGGAACGGTGGTTCCGCAGGCTATTACGAGTCCGCCCGATATGGTAAGGGTAGAGTTGGAGTCTATGCCGTCGTTGTCGGTACCGAGGGCGAAGATGTTTCCGCCGCTAATGGTCATCGCCGCCGACGAGTTGAGTGCATCGTCGTAGCAGTACGCCATGATGTTTCCGCCCGAGATGTCCATCGTGCTCTTGCTCTCTATTCCCTCCGAACCTTCGCCGCCCGTGCAGCGTACCATTATGGTGCCGCCCTTTATGTTCATGGCGCCTGTGCTCTTGATGCCCTTGGCCGAGGTGTCCATGCTGCCGTACACATACTGGCTTCCGGTCGTTATCACCTTCACGGTGCCGCCGTTGATGGTGAGCGTCTGACTGGTGTTAATGCCCTTGCCTCCATTTCCTGTACTCTTGCAGTAGAGTGCTCCGCCGTTCATCACAAAGGTACTGTCGGCCTTCACGCCGGCACACCCGCTCACGTCGGTTCCGTCATCGTCCAGTGCTCCCGTGCCGGTGGTGATGGCTGTGGTTCGTCCGCCGTCTATCTGTACGATGCCGTCGCTGCTCAGTCCCTTGCTTGCCGCAGCAGATGTCTCTACGTTTATCACGCCTCCTTTTATATATATGGCATCGTTCGCCTTGATGGCGTTGCCCGCTGTGGCTTTTACGTAGATGTTGTTGCCCGGACGGAATGTTACATAGTCGTCGCTGCGGATGCCCGCCTTGCAGTTGGCGTACACCTCCAGCGTGCCTGTTCCAGAGAAGAGCATCTTGCCCTCGCTGAAGAAGCAGGCCTTCATGTCCTCGTCGTCCGTGGCGTCGCTGTAGCTGGTACCGTCGGTCAGGGTGTTAGTAGTGTTGGCTGCCAGCACGATGTAGCCTCGCTTCTTGCTCTGTATGTTGATGGCGGCGCCGTCTGGATTGGTAATGTTTACCCCATTGAGGTCCAGCTCAAACTTGTTGTCGCTGTAAATCTTGAGGAATCCATCGCTCGTAGTGCCGCTCACGTTGTAGCGTACCTTCTTGGTGGTAGACTTTACCATTACGTCTGCCCCGCTGATGCTGACGCTTACTCCGTCTACCGTACCGCTGGTGGTGGCTGTCGTTCCGTCGAAAGCGATGTTCACCACGTTCGAGAAGGTGTTGTTCTCGATGTAGTCTTCTGCATCGTCGCCGTCTGTGGGAACGGTCTCTTCCTCGGTGAGTGCCGTCTTGTCGAGCGAAATGTCAAAATTGATGAGGTCGGTAATCGAACTGGAATAGGTTACCGACGAACTGTTGTCGCTGCTGTTTCCATTGTTCCCGTTGGACGAGCCATTGTTCCAGTCGGACGTGTCTGCCGTACATGCTGCTGTGAGCGTCATGGTGGCAAAAAGCAAGGTCCAAAGCCCCGCACGTGGGTTACGGCGTTGGGCTTTGGACTTGTCGACTGTCGTTAACGTTGTTTCTTTCAGATTTTCCATAAGCAGTCTTTCTTTTAGTTAATTCGCATATATCAGGTATGAAGTCTTGAAAAAATCCACGGCAAAGGTACTGGTTTTGCGCATTGCCTGCAAGTTTATTCAACGAACGCCCCGTTTCCTTCAACGAACAATCGCACGGATGGCTGTTGTAGTAGTGAGACGCGTCCTCGCGTCGGTTCTCGCTTGAGGTGCAGCGAGGACGCTGCACGCTACTACGGACGGCTGATGTAGTAGTGAGACGCGTCCTCGCGTCGGTTCATGCTTGAGGTGCAGCGAGGACGCTGTTGCTCGAAGGAATCCCGAAAAAAGCATACTGTACATACACGCACTTCAGATTTTATTTGTATTTTTGCAGTCGAGAATCAAAAAA
>CAVCGV010000111.1:0-8397 GCA_963601815.1 bacterium | reverse complement strand
TCCTCGCTGCACTTGAAATAGCAGCAACGTTCTCCTTTCCCCCATTGCTTGCCATTGGTAGAAACAAAAAAAGAGGATGTGCCTCCAACATAATAAGGAAGCACATCCTACGAAAAAGTGTTTATTAAAGAGTATTTGCTGTTTGCTGCGTAAGCCGACCTTATGGCTGCAGGGTGAGACCTACTACGAAGTAAGCCTTCTCACTGCTCGGGTTGGCTACTATCTGGGCAAAGATAGGAATGCTGAACGAATCGGTTATCTTGATGTCCTTGGTAGCTTTTACCGATACGTTGGTAACAGCGAAGCCTGTAGGCTGGTTGCCTAACACTGCACCGTTTTCGTCATATTCCTTATGACCAGCATAGTACTTTGTGGCGTAGGGAACAACGCCCAAGGCTGCCTCCCATTCACAACCGCCCAACTTGAACGGTGCTGTTGCCTCGAAGTAAGAAGAGTAAGCACGCTTGCCCTTTTCTGTACGTTCATCTTTTCCGGCGAAGTTAGTATACCAGTTCAATGCTACAGGGCCAAAGTCGTAACCCAAGTTGGCTTCGAATACGTGAGAAGTTTTACCTGAGGCATATTCAAAATACCTCTCGCCACTAAACCAGTAGTCGGTTACGCCAACATGGAATCCGCCGGTCTCGTATGCCAAGGTGAGGTCAAACTCCTTGGTGTCGCCCGAGTTGACGATGCCAACACTTCCCCAACCTGTCAAAGAGAAACCTTTGTAGGCGATACCGAGGGTAGGCTGAATAGATCCTTCACCACATTCCTGACCACGCCAGATGTACTGGTTTACGATGTCGGCAGAAACAGTAGTCTCAAACTTGTCCTGTGCCATGGCAGAAGGAGCGAAAGCCACCAAACCGAGTGCAAGGGCACCCAACTTCTTTATGTCAAAATACTTCATAATCTTCTTCGTTTACTGATTAGACTTCTTGTGTGTTTTTGAAGTTTTGGCTGCAAAATTACTTATAATAATCTTGCAAGCCAAAACATATGCTAAAATTCTCTCTCTTTAGTTGTAGCAGCTCTCGCCATGCTCGTAGATGTCGAGACCTTCCTCCTCGATGCGCTTGTCAACACGGAGACCACCAACCTTCTTGATAGTGTAGAAGAGGATGAAACCTGTAGCGGCTGCCCAAGCGTCGATAACGATGATACCGAAGAGCTCTGCTCCGAAGAAACCGAAACCACCGCCGTAGAAAGCACCGCCGTCGAGGGCGAAGAGACCTGTCATCAAGGTACCGAAGATACCGCACACACCGTGTACTGAGCTGGCACCAACAGGGTCGTCGATGTGGAGCTTGGAATCGATGAACTCGATAGAGAACACGAGGATGATACCTGCCAAGAGACCGATGATGGCTGCACCGAGCGGACTAACGAGGTCGCAACCAGCTGTGATGGCAACAAGACCTGCCAATACGCCGTTCAATGTCAATGAGAATGAAGGCTTGCCATACTTAATCCAAGAGGTGAACATCGTACCGATACCACCGCAAACGGCAGCCAGGTTGGTGGTCAGGAACACGTGGCTGATAGCTACACGGTTAACCTCACCAGAGGCAGCAAGCTGAGAACCGGGGTTGAAGCCGAACCATCCGAACCAAAGGATGAATACACCGAGAGCGGCAGCCATCAGGTTGTGGCCAGGGATAGCGACACTCTTGCCGTTGCGATACTTGCCAAGACGGGGGCCAAGGCAGATGGCACCAACCAATGCGAGCACACCACCTACAGAGTGAACGATGGCAGAACCTGCGAAATCGTGGAAGGCAGCACCGAAGGTATTCATCATGAACGAACCCTCTTCGCCGTTGCAGAGCCAGCCGCCACCCCATGTCCAGTGACCCTCTACAGGGTAGATAATCAATGAGATGAAGAATGAATAAATCACGTACATGGAGAACTTGGTACGCTCTGCCATGGCACCTGAAACGATAGTGGCACTGGTGGCGCAGAACACTGTCTCAAACATCAAGAAGCCCTCTGTAGGGAGGTCGCCGTGATAGAAAGAGAGGTCGCCGAAGTTAGGCATACCGATAAAACCGGCGCCGTCGCTACCGAACATGAATCCGAAACCTACGAACCAGAAAAGAACAGAACCGACCATAAAGTCGACGAAGTTCTTGAACAGGATGTTCGCTGTGTTTTTACTGCGGGTAAAGCCCGCCTCGCAAAGGGCAAAGCCCGGTTGCATGAAAAAGACCAACATGGCTGCAAGGAGCATCCACACGGTATCTAATGAGATTCCTAAATCTTGTGTTGTCATAACGTAATGTTTTTTAATGGTTTTGTTATCCTACCTCTGCCTTGCCGTCGACAAGAGCATTGCCTTTTATGCATTCATTACCGCCCATCCTGTAAAAAAACAACTTTTTACCTTAATTCTCTCTCTTTATCTCTCTCGTTTGCGGAAATGTGCAAAAAGGCCGTCCCCGTCTCTGCGAAGGCACTTACCTATTGAAGTGTGGAGCGTTATTTCTCCTGCTCGGCATTATAGAGAGCCACATCGCCTCTCTCGCCGGTACGGACACGTACCGTATCCTCTACAGGAATGACAAAGATACGTCCGTCACCAATCTCACCCGTGCGGGCTGCCTCCGAAATGGCATTGATGGTCTTCTCTACGTTCTTGTCTCTCACCACAACATTCAGCAGCACGCGCTCGATACTGCTGGTGTCGTACATAACACCACGGTAGATTCGGGCCTGTCTCATCTTGCCTTCGCCACGCACATCGTAGTAAGAGAACCACTCGATGTCGGCGGCAAGCAATGCTTCCTTTACATCCTCGAACTTGGTCTTGCGGATGATTGCCTCAATTTTCTTCATACTAATCTCTCCTATTATAAATTATAATGATATGTCTATTTCTTTTTACTTTCTCAATACTCAACTTTTAACAAAATAAATTACATTTTGTTCGTTTTCGCTTGCAAAGTTACAACTTTTTGATACATTAAACCTTATTTTTACTTTCTTTTGTTTCTTGTTTCTAATGCAGAATAACATATTGTTATCTTTATTATATATAACACTTACAATATATCACTATTTTACAGCAATACAATTACAATTCAACACAATCAATACCAAAACATGCATTATTCACTACAATAAGCGCCTACACATTATATATATATGCGCACTCTCTTAGCCTGTTAATCCTGAAAGATACAGCATATTGTACAAAACAAAAGTCCAAGACTCTCCCCGTTTTCGGGAAGTGTCTTGGACTTTATATTAATTGGAAACTCAGAAATCAATATCCCGGGTTCTGGTATTCACTGCCGTTGGTGATACCATTGGTGAATGTCGTGGAAATAGGTCTGAGAGCATATTCCGGCTTGAAGTACTGTCCCAAGTCGGGATGCGTAGACAACAGATAAGAGGCATTCTTGAGCATCCCCGTACGCTTCAGGTCATAGAAACGGCAATACTCACCGCAGAGTTCGCGTCCACGCTCGTCCAGAATGTCACGGACAGTGGGAGTAGTGGTCAGGAGCTCTGCCCCGGCACGCCGGCGTATCTTGTTGACATACTTCATAGCATTAGCGCCGCCGTTAAGGTAGAGATCGGCCTCGGCAGCAATGAGATACACCTCTGCCATACGCATGATGAACGTGGCATTCAGGTTTCCGTTGCGCTTCTTGCCAGGATTGGCAACAAAATAGTTGCTGCTGTTGTGCTTGTTGAGCGACGGATAGAAATAGCGGTACATGTTCTCGCCTTCCCCACGCTGGGTAATGACATTCTTGGCGGCATCGTCGTAAACATCCTTGTAGTCGACCACAAGATACTTGGCTGTCGCCTTCTTTGCCACCTCGGCAGCATAGTCTTCGTCCTGCGGCACGACAATCTTGATGGCGAGGTCGCCCTCATATAGCGTCTGACCTACGACAGAGGCATCCTTGACAAAGCTGTTCTTGGAACTTTCGTCCCACGTAAAGTTGCGGTTGGCTGTCCACTGGGTAGTAAACGACTTATGGAAACGGGGGTCGAGCGTACCGTCTTTCTGTACAAAGAGACTGAGCAGATACTGGGTAGGCATAAAGACGCCAGCCTGACTGCCGTCCCATGTAATGCGCGTCTCCTGGTTGTCTTCGCGCGCACCAAACTTGTTGACATTACAGAGGAACTTCTCGTCGTTGCGGTTCAGTTTCCAGTTGCCATTGCTGGAACCATGTCCCTCCGAGCCTGAATACCAGCGGTGTTTCCAGAGCGCTTCCTTGTTCTCCTTGTTGTTGCTTTCGGCAAAGACTTCCTCGTATGTAGGATACATATAAGCCCCGTACGAAGTGCTGCCACTCTCGCAGTCGCCTATCAACACCTGGGCAGCCTCAAGTGCCTCGTCCAGAAACTCTTCTGTACCATACTCGTAAGTCTGCAGGCAAGCCTTGGCGAGCATGCCGAGCGCTGCCTTCTTGGTAGGTTGGGTAGTTGTGGCATCGGTACCCTTGTCCAGCCACTCTGCGGCGAACTGCAGGTCGGGTATGATGACCTCCCGGTAAATGGTAAGAGGGTCTGTGCGTGTAGGTGAGAAGTTGACCGTTGTGGTAGGTTCGGTAATCATCGTGACAGCGCCAAACTGCTCTACGGCATTGAAATAGTAAACAGCCCGCATGAATCTTGCCTCGGCCAGCTTTGCATTTCTCTCCGCCTCCGTCTTGAAGGGCGCTGTACCTGCCAGGCTGATGGCTATGTTACAACTGCCGATACCGTCGTAGGTAGAGTTCCAGATACCGTTGGTATAAGTAGTGTTGGGCGAGGCACCGGCATAGAACCAGAAGTACTCCGTGCTCGACGTGTTATGGTTGCCCTGGTATGTCCACAGGTCGGTATCGCCCTCTGTCAGTTCCATGAATCCGTCTGTACCGTAATAGAAACGCTCCATGCCGAAGTAGCACTGGTTTATCAGCGTCTGGTAAGACTCTACGGAATTGGCGGCCAGCACATCCATGGTAAAACCGCCGGGATTCTCCTCTTCCAGCGAGCATGAGGACAGCGACACGGAAGCAGCCACGAGGGCTGTGGAGAACAATATGTTTTTCAGTTTCATATTCTTCATTTCTGTTAGTTGTTTAGAATGTTATGTTTACACCGAAAACAAACTGCTTGTAAGTCGGGAAGGTGTCAGAGCCGCCCGTTTCAGGGTCTGTACCCTTCAGTTTGCTTTCCATGGCGAATATCCACGGATTGTAAGCAGTGAAGTAGAAACGGCACTTCTCCATCAGTGCATGCTTGGATATGCTCTTGGGGAGCGTATAGCCCAGTGTGATGTTCTTTATCTTGATAAACGAACCGTCATACACATTTACTGCCGTAACGCCTACCGTCTGGTCATCGCCGGTACCGGGACGCGGATAATAGGCTCCCTGGTTTTGTTCTGTCCAGTAGTCTACTCCCGAAATCTGGTTGGTGCTGATGCTCGACTTGGCGTTATACATAGCCAACAGTTTGCTGTAGATGGTCTGTCCGAAACGTCCCATGGCGTAGATGGTCAGGTCAAAGTCCTTATATACAAAGGTGTTGTTAAGACCGATAATCCAACTGGGGTTTTCGTGGCCAAGCACCTGGCGGTCGTCCTGGCTGTACTTGTGTACGCCACCATCGCTGTTGCCGTCAGCATCATATTTCTCTACCGTCTCTATTTTCACCCATCCTGGCTTGACACCATACTGGTTCAGTTCTTCCTGCGATGCGTTCGTTCCCCAAATGCCGGCATATTTATAGTCATAGATGGCATGAATAGGCTGTCCTACAAAGAGGTTTTCTGAAATAAGGTCGCCATTGGGCAACTCCTCTATCTTCTCCGCACTCCATGTACCCGTAAGCGACGTGTTCCACTTGAAGTTCTTGGTAACTATATTTCTGCTGTTGACAGTAAACTCAAAGCCCTTGTTGCTGGTCTTGGCAATATTCTCCCAACTGGCGAGTGGCGATCCCCATCCTGTCATTCCGCTGGTAACAGGCATGGTGCGCTTGAAGAGCAGGCCGCGCGTCTTCGTGGTAAAGAAGTCGAGACTGCCGTCTATACGTCCCTTTACCACTGCGAAGTCGATACCGAAGTTCCAGTTGTACGACTTCTCCCATCCTAACGAGGGACTGCCGTAAGTACCCGTATACTGCGTAAAGGGCACAATGCTGCCGTTGATGGTGATACCCGAAGAGGTGTACTTGATGGCGTTGGTTTGTGTGGAATATGCACCTACACCGCCAGAGTTACCGGTGATACCGGCACCTATCCTCACCTTCAGGTTGTCCAGCCAGCTCTCGGTACCTTTCATAAACTTCTCGTCAGACACGCGCCATGCCAAGGCAGCGGCAGGGAACGAGTCCCACTTCTTTCCGGGCGAGAAGAACGAAACGCCGTCCCATCTGTTGGAGAACGAGAAGAGATACTTGCCCTTATAAGAATAGTTGAAGCGCACGGCGTACGACATTTTCTGCGTTGTAGAGATACCCGACTCTACGCGCTGGCTATTGGCAGCCAGCAGTCGCCAGTATTTCCACACGTCCAGGTCTTGCCCGCTGCCTTCCGCATTGTTGTATTCGCTGGTATCCTTCTGCCAGGACGTTACGCCTGTCAGTCCGAAGTCGTGGTCGTTGGCTATGGTTATGTTGTACGAGAGGATGTTCTCCCATACGTAGCTGTACCCGTCGGAGTTGAGTATCTGCGCATGGGGCGAATTGGCATAGGTCGGTCTGTTGGCATGACACAGCGCTCCCCAGTAAGTTCCCTGCCTGCTGTGGTTGAGCGTGCCGTTAAACTGCGTACGGAATTTCAGCCCCTTGAGCGGTGTCACCTCTGCATATCCTATGGCATTGACATAGGTGCTGCGCGTATTGTTTTCGTACTGATTTTTGATATAGTCGCCCATCGGCGTGTTATGGTTGCTGATGTACTGCGACTTATACTCTCCGTTCTCATCATACACGTCGCCCAACGGGAATGCTGTCAAGGCACCCGTGAAGGTCTTGTTGTAACCGCGGTCTCTGATGCTATAGGTAAGGTTGCTGGAGAGTCCTACCTTCATCCAGTTGAACACCTTCTGGTCTATGTTCAGGCGTACAGAATACTTGTTCTGCTTCTCGTTGGGCAGCAGACCGGTATCGCGGTTGTAAACCACCGAAGCATACACGTTAGTCTTGTCCGTACCACCCTGTACGGAGAGCGAGTACTTCTGCGTGGTGGCCGTATTGCCAAGGGCCTGGTCCACCCAGTCTATCCATTTGCCATTTTGATATGATTCGGTATAGTCTTTATAGGTAAAAAGGTCCTCCACGTTGGCAAGCTCTACGCCGTTCTTGTACTTGTAGGCCTCCTTGTAATAGTTCACCCACTCGTCGCCCGTCATACCTTTCTTATATTCGGCCTTGCCGCTAAAACCATAGTAGGCGTCAAAGTTGACTTTCACCTTACCCTTAGAGCCTCTCTTTGTCGTAATGATGATAACGCCGTTGGCACCTGCCGAACCGTAAATGGCCGTAGAGGATGCATCCTTCAGCACGTCTACGCTCTCTATGTCGTTAGGGCTCAGGTCGTCGTAGCTACCGGGCAGACCGTCTATAATAAACAGAGGGCTGTTGCTGCCGTAGATGGAACGTGAGCCACGAAGCAGGATGTTGACACCGCCGCCTACCTGTCCGCTGGTCTTGGTAATATCCAGTCCGGAAACCTTTCCCTGCAGGGCCTCCATCACGTTGCTGGTAGGTGCAATGACCACATCGTCGTTCTTGATAGACACTACCGAACCCGTCAGGTCGCGTTTCTTCTGGGTACCATATCCTATCACCACCATTTCGTCAAGGCCGATAGCGTCTGGCTGCATCTTCACTTTCAGTCCGTTACGCGCCTCCACCACTACCGTCTTATAGCCGGTATAGCTTATTTCCAGTTGGGTGCCCGACGGCACATTGGCACTGAAGTTGCCGTCGAGGTCAGTAATGGCAAGTGCCGAACCTCCTTTCTTCTTGACGGTAACACCGATAAGCGGTTCGCCCGTCTCGTCCACCACATTGCCCTTGATGGTATTAGACTGCTGAACTGCAGACACTGGAGGCGCTGACTTCACAGCCTCATTGCCAGCCCGCAGAACAGCCGGTGCCATCAGAACAGCTGAAGCCAGCAGGACTTTGCTTGTCACTCCTGACAGGCTGTCGGATTTCCAAGTTTTCTTCATAATAGAAACTTTAAGATTGAACAATAGTTATTATAGGTTTGATTATAAAATACGAGGTTTTTAGTTGTCGGTATTTAGAAGACGCAGCTGTCGCCATTTCGTAATCAGACGAAAGCTAAAAAACTTTCGTTTATTTTCGTTTACGTCGCCATACGCTATTCTTTCCGCTTCCTTGCCTTTCGTTTTTTCGTTTTATTTGCTTTAG
>CAVCGV010000110.1:0-8691 GCA_963601815.1 bacterium | reverse complement strand
TTGGCACATTTCGCGAATCAAAAAAATCTGCTCAAGTTATTTTTTACACGTTACTAAATCCCTCATCTTGACGACTTCAGGCTGCTGCACGATTATTTGTATTTCTTCAGGTATTCTTCGGCACGGGTGTCGCCCAATTCCTTGGCTTTTTCCAGGTTCTTAATGGCCTCGTCCTTCATGTTCTTCTCCTTTTGCAAAAGACCGAGAAGAAGGTATCCGTCTGCATATTCAGGAGCCAGTTTGATGCAGGCAGTAGCGGCACCGATTCCCTCGTCGAAACGCTTGATGCGCAGGTCAAGGCTTGCCCATTCAGCAAAATAAGTAGGCTCTTGGGGAGCAAGGTAACAGGTGCGTGCGATGTCGAGCAGCGCTTGCTGCCACATGCGCAACTTGGTTTCGCACTTGTAGCGGGTATGGAAGAAAATGGGGTCTACCGTGTGGCTCAGAGAGTCGTACTGGTTGTAGTCTGCCAGTGCCTTGCGGTATTTGCCCTTGCCGTCGAGGTACTGGCCGCGGGCAAGGTAGTAGGGGGCAACGATGCCTCCGGTGCGCTCGCCTACCGCCACGGCACTGTCGAGCAAAGCTTCTATCTCTGTGTCGGGAGCCTGCAGGTGGCTCTTGGCCTGGGCAGCCTCATAGTACAGTTCGCCACTGTTGATGGGAGTCGTGGTAAGCTGCATGAACATGTCGTAGGCTTCCTGGTGCTTTCCCTGCAGAAAACGTATCTGTGCCTCCTGGTGGCGGTAGACAGGCTGCGCCTTGATGGCGTAAGCCTTCTGCGCATACTCAGCAGCTTTGTCGAGCGTCCACGCCTGGTAGGTAGAGTCGCCTTTGTAGGCTATCTTCTGATAGATGAGGTTGGCATAGTTGGAGTAGGCAGCATCCTTCTCGTTGCTCTTCTTGATGCACTCAGCCATGCATTTGTCAGCCTCTTCGTATTTGCCTTCGTCCACGAGGAGCGTGGCCTTCTCCTTGTATCCGTAGGCCGATGCTGGGAATTTGGCAATGTACTCGTCCACATATTTGGCATAGTCGGCCTGCGTGCCGCGGGTGCGGTTCAGCGTCATCATGGTCAACGCCTCCTGCTCCGTATCGGGCAAGGCGGTACGTATGTTGCTCTCGCGCAGGGCAGCGTCGAATGAAGACATTCCCGTTACCTTCAGCTGGCGGGCATAGTTGGCGTCTATCGCCGTTACCATGCTGCCGTCGTGGTGCATCAGTCCGATAACCTGTCCGTCCTTGTTGACAAACGGGCAGCCCGCAGCATTCTCGGGTGCGCCGCTCGCAAATATGTAGCAGTTGTAGGAAGTGTTGAAGTGCTCTACGCTGCTGATGTCTTCCTGCTGGAAGGCGGGTTTCTTGATGGAGTAGGGTACCAGCCATGCCTTGCTGCCGGCAGCCATAGAGGATGTGGCAATGGGTGCAGGGGTAGTGGAGGCATTGACACGGAATTTAGCCACGTCGTACAGTTCGTCGGCTCCCATGATGGCGTCGACCTCCATCGACTTGCCCGCAGCATCCACCACGGTGGCCTTAGTGGCACCTATGAACGGTTTGAACGTGGCGATGCACGTTCCCTTGTTGTCGATGAATACGCCTTGCGCAGAGGCGATGATGTTGCCGTCCTTGTTGAACGTGGTAAGGGTAAAGACGCTCTTGGCGGCCTTTACCACAGCTGACGGCTGCGCCATAAGGGAAGATACGCTCAGTATCATTCCTGCCATGATAATATATAGTCTTTTCATAATTTCAGTTCTTGGTAAACGTAAAGGCGTGTCCTGAAAATACCATGTATGGATAATTTTAGCTTCGCCTTATTGTTACTTGGGTTGTTTCAGCGACTTGAGCAACTCGCGTGCGTTGGCCAGGGCAGCCTCGGTTACGTCGCTGCCGCTGAGCATCTGTGCTATTTCGCAGACACGCTCCTCTTCGTTGAGCTCGGTCATGTGCGAGAGGGTTCCCTGTTCGGTCTCTTCCTTCATCACCTTGTAGTGGTGGGTGCCGAGCGCCGCTATCTGGGGCAAGTGGGTAATGGAGATGACCTGTCGTTCGAGTTTGCCCATCTCTGCCATAATCTGTGCCATCTTTTCTGCCGTCTTGCCGCTTACGCCCGTGTCTATCTCATCGAAGATGATAGTGGGGAGTTTTACGGCTCCGCTTATCATCGCCTTGAGCGAGAGCATGACGCGGGCTATTTCGCCGCCCGAAGCCACCTGACTTACGGGTTGCAGCGGTGTGCTCTTGTTGGCGCTGAAGAGGAAAGCCACCTTGTCCTGTCCGTCGGGAGAGAGCGGCTTATCCGTAAAACTAATCTCAAACCGCACGTTGGGGATGCCCAGCGGAACGAGGCGCTGTTTCATCTCGGCCTCTATCTTGGTAGCGGCCGTGCGCCGGGTGGCAGAGAGCGTGGCGGCTTGCTCTGAGGCCTTCTGCCGCAGGTTGTCTACGTTCTGCCGCATCTCTTCCAAAGCCTCGTCGCTGTGCTCCATGTGCTCCAGTTGACCGGCTATGCGGTCGCGCATCTCCATGAGTTCGGCAATGTCCTGTACATGGAATTTCTGCTGTAGCGTATAGAGCAGGTCGAGCCGTGCGTTGATGGTGTCCTGGCGTACGGGGTCGAAGTCTATGCTGTCGGCACCTGCGCTTATTTCGCGGGCGATGTCTTTCAGTTCGATGTAACTGCTGTCCAGCCTTTCGGTAACATCCTTTGCCGAGGGATAGACCTCCTTGATGTTCTCCATCTGCTGGCAGGCTTGCTTGAGTTTTTCCAGCACGCTGCCGTCTTCGCCCGAGAGAGCGTTGTCGGCCGTGTAATACGCCGTCTTGATGTCTTCGGAGTGGGCTATGGTCTCGGCTTCCTGCTCCAGTGTTTCCTGTTCACCCTCTTCGAGGTGAGCATCGGCGAGTTCCTTGTATTGGAAGCGCAGAAACTCCTCGTTCTCGCGGCTCTTCTCTATTTCCTTTTCCAGGTCTTCCAGTTGTCGTTTCGCCCGGCAGTAGCCTTCGTACAGCGTGGCGTAGGTCTTGAGCTGCGCGTTGTCGTCGGCCATGATGTCCACGACGTTGAGCTGGAAATCTTCCTTCTGCAGCAGCAGGTTCTGGTGCTGCGAATGGATGTCTACCAGACTTTCGCCCAGTTCGCGCATGGTAGCGAGCGACACGGGTGTGTCGTTGATGAAGGCGCGGCTCTTGCCCGCTGCCGTCAGTTCGCGCCTGATGATGGTGTCGCCAGGGTCGTAGTCGATATCGTGCGCGTCGAAGAATTCCTGCATGCCGTAGCGTGAGAGGTCGAAGTGGGCCTCGATGGTGCAGCGGTCGCATCCTTTCTTGATTGCCTTAGAGTCGGCACGGTTGCCGAGGAGCAGTCCGATGGCACCCAGAATGATGCTCTTGCCGGCGCCCGTCTCTCCCGTAATGACCGAGAAGCCGGGATAGAGCTGTATATTCTCTTCGTCTATGAGCGTAAAGTTCTTGATGTACAGTTGTTTTAGCATATCTGCATAGCGTGTTTAGTCAGGGGGAAGGCATGTTGTGATTATTTCACACATGCCTCTGACGGCGTGTTCATTCTTTTATCTTGTCCCAGTAAGTGTTCTGCGATGCATTGACGGAGAAGAGCAGTTCGTAGATGCTCTCTTTTTCCTTCTGCGTGCCTTTCCCCTTGTAGATGTTCGCCAGTTCGTCTTTCTTGTAATCAGTCCATATCTGCGGCAGCATGCTGAGGGGCTTGTTGTCGTGCGCCTTCTTGAAGTTGTCGAGCAGCGTAGTGGTTATCTCCGTCCGTCCGCGTTCGGCATTGTTTGCCATCTCGTCGAGTCCCTTGCGGTAATAGTCGTACTGCAGTTGTCTGAACGGTTGCATACCGCCGTCGGTATAGTCGGAGATGATGGCGTAGCGGTTGCGCGAGTCGTCGAAGGCTTTCCATCCGGGGAAGGAGAGGTTCTGCGCATTGTTGGTGAGGTTCATGCACCTTTGCAGCACGTCTTCGCCGCCCATGGGCGAAAACGTGTCCAGATTAATCCCTATGATAAGGTAGGCGTAGTAGGCAAAGAGAGCGGTAAGCTGGTTGTCGATATTTTCCTCGTTAAACTCCAGTTGGTCGAACTGCGCGAAGTTGAACGTGAAGTTTTCGTCCACATTATTATATATAGTGGTAGTATAGGCGGCGTTGTAAACCGGCCTGTTTGCCTGCACCTGAGCCTTGCATGTGAAGAGGTTCTGGTCCTTGTCGTATTTCGACACCGTGATGTTGAAGTTGCACGTGATGCGCTCGTTCTTCTGGAACTGCAGGTTAGTCCACTGCCTGTCGTTCACGAACTGCTCCAGCGTCTGCTGCAGGTTGTCGAATACGGCATTGTCCGTACCCTCTATCTGGGCATGGTTGATGGTAATCTTCGCCTGCAGCTCCTGTGCGGCAGCTGTAGACACCATGTTACCACAGACGAGCCAACTCGTCAATGATGTCGCGAGCCACTTCAGTCTTCGGCTTCTTCTCATATTCTTTTTTCCCTTTCTCGGAAATAATGGTAATCTGGTTGTCGTCGGTACGGAACGTAGTGCCCTTGTTGCGTGTAGAGTTGAGCACGATGAAGTCGGCATTCTTCTTCTTGCGTTTCTTCTCGGCGTTGGCCTCCTCGTCGTTGGTTTCCAGGGCGAAGGCTACGATGCGCTGTCCGTCCTTCTTCATCTTGCCAAGCGATGCGGCAATGTCGCGTGTGGGAACGAGCTGCAGTACGAGGTCGTCCTTCTCCCTCTTTATTTTCTTCGGTGCCACTTCGGCAGGTCTGAAGTCGGCCACGGCAGCACAGAGTATGGCTGCATCGCAGTCGGCGAAAGCCTCTACTGCCGCCTGGTGCATCTCCTCACAACTTTCCACGTCGGTACGTTTTATCCCCTCGCTGCATGCGAGCGCCACGGGTCCGGCTACAAGCGTCACTTCGGCACCGCGGCGCAGACATTCCTCGGCCAGGGCGAATCCCATTTTCCCAGACGAGTAGTTGCCGACAAACCTCACGGGGTCTATCTTTTCGTAGGTTGGTCCGGCGGTAATCAGTATGTGTTTGCCTTGCAGGGAGGATTCCGTTCTTGCAGCGTCTTCGGGGCTGTAGTCCTTCTCTTGTTCTTGCTGGTCGAAGAAACGGTCCAGCGTGTCGGCAATGGCTTCAGGCTCTTCCATACGTCCCTTGCCCTCCAGTCCGCTGGCAAGGAATCCCGACTGCGGTTCGATGATACGGTTGCCGTACTCCTTGAGCTTTGCCATGTTGGCTTGTGTGGAGGGGTGGCGGTACATGTCCAGGTCCATGGCGGGAGCTATGAACACCGGAGCCTTCATCGACAGGTAGGTGGTGATGAGCATGTTGTCGGCCACGCCGTGCGCCATCTTTCCCATCGTGGAGGCGGTACACGGGGCTATGAGCATCGCATCGGCCCATAGTCCGATGTCTACGTGCGAGTTCCACGTGCCGTCTCTTTGTGCGAAGAATTCGCTGATGACGGGCTTGTGGGTGAGGGCAGAGAGCGTGATGGGCGTAATAAACTCCTTTCCTGCCGGCGTGATGACCACCTGCACCTCGGCACCTCGTTTGATGAGTGTGCGTATGATGAGGCAAGCCTTGTAGGCAGCTATGGAACCGGTAATACCCAGAACGATTTTTTTACCTTTCAACATATGGCTTTTTTATGTGAGGGGCGTCTGTAGTGTGTGGGCGTGGCAGTGAAAAGTCCACGCCTTGTGTTAAAGGATAGCTCTTTCTTTGCTGTTATTTGTTGCTGAACTGGCGCATGCGGATGCGTGTCAGTACCTGTTTGGTGTTGTTGGTGAAGTCGCAGCCCATCATCCACGAATAGTAGCCAGGGTCGCGGCCCAGCACTTCCTCCACGTCGTAGCCCTTGTATTTTCCGAAGTTGAACACCTCGTGCTTGCGTGGGTTGCCTTTCTCGTCGGTAAGCACATTGCCCTGCGCATCTTTCAGGTCTTCCCAGATGATGCGTCCGGCAAAGTCTACATTGTCGTTGTGCTTGGAGAAGGCTGCCAGTTCGTCCATGTCGTTGTGCAGCACACGGTCTTCCTCTTCCTGCACGCCCGGTGCATACATGTCGAGTTCGGCCATCAGCACGTGGTAGGTTGCCTCGGTGTCCTGGTCGGCGCGGTGGGCCTCGAAGTCGTCCTCCATCTTCCTTCCGCAGAAGAACTTGTAGGCTGCGGCCAGGTTTCTGCGTTCCATCTTCATGAAAATGGTCTGCGCATCGATGAGGCGGCACTTGGCGAAGTCGAAGTCGATGCCAGCGCGCAAGAATTCCTCTGCCAGCATAGGTACGTCGAAGTGGTTGGAGTTGTATCCGGCGAAGTCACATCCCGTAAACTCTTTCTCCAGGTTTGCCGCCCTCTGTGCGAAGGTGGGTGCGTCCTTTACGTCTTCATTGCTGATACCGGTCAGCGCCACCACCTCTTCGGGTATGGGCTTGCCGGGATTGAAAAACAGGTTGTTTCGTATTTCGGTGCCGTCGGGCATTACCTTGATGTACGACATCTGTATGATGCGGTCTTTGGCGAGGTCAAGCCCGGTAGTCTCCAGGTCGAAGACTACCAACGGCTTATTGAGGTTCAGTTTCATTGTTCTGTTATTGTTCTTTCTGTTAATGGCGTGAGGGGTGTGTGGACACGCTGTTAGTCATTAAGGAGCATAGGCATGATAAGCATCAGCACGTCCTCGTTCTCTTCGTGTTCTGCCGGTACGATGATGCCTGCGCGGCTGGGGTCTGCCAGCTTGATGATAATCTGGTCGCAGGCAAGGTTGCCGAGTGTTTCCATCAGGCTGCTTCCCTTGAATCCGATGTTCATAGGCTGTCCGGCATACTCGCATGCCAGCTGTTCCTTTGCCGATGTGGCGAAGTCGAGGTCTTCGGACGAAATCTCGATGCGTCCGGTCTCGATGTGTATGCGTACCTGCTGGCTGCTCTCGCTTGCGAAGGGAATTACGCGTCTGAGGGCACTGAGCATGGCACGTCTGTCTACGGTAACCTCGCAGGGGTTGTTGGTAGGGATGACAGCGTTGTAGTTGGGGTATCTTCCGTCTATCAGTCGGCAGCTCAATACGCCGTCGTCGTACACTATCTCCGCATTGCGTGCATCAAACCTTACGATGACGTCGCCTCCGTCTCTGCTCAGTACGTTCTTGAGCAGGTTGGCCGGTTTCTTGGGCAGGTCGAATGCCGCAGTGGTCTCTCCCTTAATGCCAAACTCCCGGTTGCGTACCAGTTTGTGTCCGTCGCTGGCAACGATGGTGAGCGATTCGGGTGTGAGGTCGAAGTAGATACCGTTCATGATAGGGCGCAACTCATCGTTGGCGGTGGCGAAGAGGCAACGGCTGATGGCGTCTACCATCACTTGTGCCGGAATCGTTGCCGTGTTGGCTGTAGTTGTGTCCATGGGCTGGTTGTGCGGATATTCTTCTGCGCTCTGAGCGGTAAAGTTGTACAGACCGTTCTGGTAAACCAGTTTTATAGCGAACGTTTCGGTGTCCACCTCGAAGGTGAGTGGCTGTTCGGGCAGCTCCTTCATGGCTCCGATCATCACATGGTTGGGGATGCAGAAGGCACCGTTTCCGTCGCTCTCGGTCAGTTCGAGGGTGCTTGTCAGCACATTGTCGCTGTCGCTGGCTGTTATGGTCATCTTGTTGCCTTCTATTTCGAAGAGAAAGCACTCGAGGATAGGCATCGAGTTCTTGTTGCTGATAACTTTGGATAGCATGTTGAGCCTGCTGCTGAGAGCAGAACTGGATAAAACGAATCTCATGGGTCTATATTTTATTGTTTTTTACTTTCTTTTTTCGTTCGGAATCGGGGTGGGAAACTATGTTTCTGTACCTTTTTCTTTATAGACCACAAAAATACAAAAAATATCAAAGCCGAACAAAAAAAACATCGAAAAGTTTTATTTTGTGAACTATTTTTAGTAATTTCGCAGTCAAAAACTTTATAATACAGATTATGGAATTACAAGGAAAGGTTATCGCCGTTTTGCCTGAAAGAAGCGGCACCTCGGCCAGAGGCGAGTGGAAAGCACAGTCGTTTGTTATTGAGACACACGAGAATTACCCCAAGAAGTTGGTCTTCGATGTGTTTGGCGCCGACCGTCTGGCTCAGTTCAACATACAGAGCGGTGAGGAACTGCTCGTTTCTTTTGACATCGATGCACACGAGTATCAGGGCCGTTGGTACAATAGCGTACGTGCCTGGAACGTCCAGCGCATGGATCCCAATGCCGTAGCCGGTGCCATGGGCGGGATGCAGCCCGGTATGCAGCCATTCCCGCCGATGGGCGCTCCTGCACCTGCTCCTGCTCCAGTTGCCAACACTTCCGCTCCTGTAGCAGATGCTGGCCAGAGTGCCGACGACCTGCCTTTCTAATTAGGTAAGCTGACAAGGGAAAAAGACAGCATATAGTTCGGGTGTATCGTTCATGACGGTACACCTTTTTTATGGGTGTATCCTGAAACCAAAATAAGTTTTTTGAATGCGAGTATTGTTCGAACAGTACGGTTGGCCGTTGGTTCAGAGTGTTAGTAGCTGCCGCATTTTCGCAACGGGGTGTTAGGAGGTACGGCGCCCCCGCTGTATCTCCTATGTCTACCACGCGCCCTGAAAGGGCAGAAGCACATAGCCCAGGGCAAGCGAAGCGGCACCCTGGGT
>CAVCGV010000109.1:0-8801 GCA_963601815.1 bacterium | reverse complement strand
TTACCAACTTATTTTTTTATCGTTGCATAAGAATGAAAAAACAGATTTGGCCAGTACGCTCTGGGTTATGCGCAGACAGGGCTATGCGTTAACGCTTTTGCCCCATTCTGCGCTAACGTGATTAGTTCAGAGTACCGTTGTTGGCCTTGTCTACCATAGCCTGCGAAGCATAGAGGTAAACCTCCACGCGGCGGTTCTGTGCACAAGCCTCCTTGGTGTCTACCACGGGGTTGGCCGAGCCGAAGCCCTGTACGTTCTTAAACTGGCTGGAGCTAACGCCGCAAGAGGTAAGATAGCTGTAAACCGACTTGGCGCGGTTCTCGCTCAGCGGCAGGTTGACGCCGTCGCCACCCGTAGCGTCGGTGTAGCCCTGGATGTCTACCTGGCAGTCGGTGTTGCCCTTCAGGACGGTAGCAAACTTGGCGAGGTCGTTCTTGGCATTGGCGCTCAGGTCGTACTTGCCCGTGTTGAAGAGGATACCAGAGTCGAAGGTAACCTTGACGGCAGTAAGACCGTTAGAGTCGGTAACCGTCTCCACCTGTGCGTTCTGCACCTGTGCCTGGGTCTGAGCCTTCACCTTGTCCATGTGCTTGCCGATAAGGGTACCGGCACCGCCGCCCACTGCAGCTCCGATGGCTGCACCAACGAGGGCACCCGTGCCGCGGTGGCTGTTGTTGAGCAGACCGCCCACGAGACCGCCTAAGGCAGCTCCGGCACCTGTGCCGGCAAGTGCGCCTGTTCCTGTATTGGTTGAGCAACTACCCATGACGAGCAGCAAAGAGAGAGCTGCCACTGTAAATTTCATCTTTTTCATACTTGATTTCTCCTATTTTTTATCATTATTTTGAATGCAAAGGTAACGTTTTTTCTATAACCTAAGACGTTTTTCTAATATTTTTTGTACTTTTGCATGCAAAATTAGTGCTATTCGGTGGCTGCAGCAAGAGGGAAACTCCTACTAAGCGGGGAGGAAATCCCTAAAAAGTAAGTATGCAGACACCAAGAAAAACCCGAGAATTCGCCGTGATTATGCGGCAAAACACCCCGTAAATGACAGAAACAACATAAAAAACAGATACGAAAATGGCAAAAGAACTAAAGAATTTGACCAAGCGTGCCGAGAACTACAGCCAGTGGTACAACGACCTGGTAATGAAGGCAGACCTCGCCGAGCTGTCGCCCGTGCGCGGTTGTATGGTAATCAAGCCCTACGGCTACGCCATCTGGGAGAAGATGCAGCAGCAGCTCGACCGGATGTTCAAGCAGACAGGAGTACAGAATGCTTACTTCCCCCTGCTCATACCCAAGAACTTCTTCTCGCGCGAAGCCGAGCATGTGGCAGGATTCGCCAAGGAGTGTGCCGTCGTTACCCACTACCGCCTGCGCTCTACCGAGGACGGCAAGGAGGTGGAGGTAGACCCCAACGCCAAGCTGGAGGAGGAACTGATTATCCGTCCTACCTCGGAGACCATCATCTGGAACACCTACAAGAACTGGATACACTCGTGGCGCGACCTGCCCATACTCTGCAACCAGTGGTGTAACGTGATGCGCTGGGAGATGCGTACGCGCCCCTTCCTGCGTACCTCCGAGTTCCTGTGGCAGGAGGGCCATACCGCCCACGCCTCGAAAGAGGAGGCTGAGGCCAAGGCACAGGAGATGCTGAAGGTGTACGCCGACTTTGCCGAAAACTACATGGGTGTGCCCGTACTGCAGGGTGTGAAGAGCGAGACGGAGCGTTTTGCCGGTGCGCTGAACACCTACACCATCGAGGCCATGATGCAGGACGGCAAGGCGCTGCAGAGCGGTACGTCGCACTTCCTGGGACAGAACTTCGCCAAGAGTTTCGACGTTACCTATCTCAATAAGGAGAACAAGCCCGAGTACGTATGGGCTACATCGTGGGGCGTTTCTACACGCTTGATGGGTGCGCTCATCATGGTACACAGCGACGACAACGGACTGGTATTGCCTCCTAAGTTGGCCCCCATCCAGGTAGTCATCATCCCCATCAACAAGGGCGACGAGCAGTTGCAGCAGATTTCTGCCAAGCTGCAGCCCGTAGTAGACCAGTTGCGCCAGTTGGGCATCAGCGTGAAGTATGACGACTCAGACAACAAGCGCCCGGGATTCAAGTTTGCCGACTACGAGTTGAAGGGTGTTCCCGTACGCCTCGTTATGGGCGGACGCGACCTGGAGAACAACACCATCGAGATAATGCGCCGCGACACGCTGGAGAAGGAGTCTGTCAGCTTCGACGGCATCGTGGAGCGCGTACAGGCTCTGCTCGACGAGATACAGCAAAACATCTTCGAGAAGGCACGCAGCTACCGCGACGCACACGTATACGAGTGTGACAACTACGAGGAGTTTAAGGAGCGCGTGAAGGACGGCGGATTCTTCCTCTGCCACTGGGACGGAACAGCCGAGACCGAGGCACGTATCAAGGAGGAGACACAGGCCACCATACGCTGCGTGCCCTTCGCCTACGAGCAGACACCGGGTGTGGACATGGTGAGCGGCAAGCCCTCTGTGGCACGTGTCATCATAGCCCGCAGCTACTAACCCCACACTTCTTACGAGAAAAACAAGAACGTGCGTATGAACATAGTAATACTGGACGGCTATGCTGCCAACCCCGGCGACCTGGATTACCACCTGCTGGAGCAGCTCGGCAACGTAACCGTCTATAACCGCACCAGCGACGAGGAAAAGGTGGAGCGTGCCAAGGATGCCGACATCGTGCTGCTGAACAAGGTGCAGATGGATGCCGACACGCTGCGCAGTCTGCCCCGCCTGAAGTACATCGGCATACAGGCCACAGGGTACAACGTGGTGGACATAGAGGCCGCCAAGCAGCAGGGCATCGTCGTGACGAATGTGCCTGCCTACAGCACCGACAGCGTGGCGCAGATGACCTTTGCGCTCATCCTGGCGGTCACCAACCGCGTGGAGCATTATGCCTCGGAGGTACACAACGACCGCTGGGCTTACAACAAGGATTTCTGCTACTGGAACACACCGCTCACCGAACTGGCAGGCAAGAGTTTCGGTATCATGGGACTGGGCAACATAGGACGTAAAGTGGCGCTGCTGGCGAAGGATTTCGGTATGGATGTCTATGCCTGCACCAGCAAAAACGCAAGCGACCTGCCCGAATGGATTACGAAGGTGAGCCGCGACGGACTGTTTGCCGTGTCGGACATCCTCTCGCTGCATTGCCCCCTGAGTGACAGTACCGAGCGTTTTGTCAATGCCGACACATTGCAGATGATGAAGCCGGGCGCCATCCTTGTCAACACGGGGCGTGGAGGCTTGGTGGATGAGGACGCTGTGGCCGATGCCCTGCACTCGTACCATCTGGCAGCATACTGTGCCGACGTCATGACGCAGGAACCGCCGTCTACGGAGAGCAGACTGGCACATGAGCCCAATGCCTTCATTACGCCGCACATAGCGTGGGCCACGCTCGAGGCGCGCGAACGGCTCAACCGCCAGGTGGCTGAGAACGTGAAGGCATTCATCGAAGGCCATCCTATTAACGTAGTAAATTAGAGAACGGAAAAACAATAAAAAAAATGGCATGTTCTCGGGGTATTTTATCCCGGAACATGCCATTTTTTTGTGAACATTACTTGTTTTTTTTCTTAGAACTCGATGAGGATACGGCCGTTAATCTGTCTGCCCGTAAGGTAGTTGGGCACAGCATACTGGCGGTCGCTCACGTCGGTAACCCAGTAGTAGCTGTTCACGTTGTTGATGCCGAAGAGGTTGAGACAGTCCACGCCGAGCCAGATGTCCTTGAGGAACGACTTGCGTGTGCGCTTCATGTTGTCGTAGAGCAGGTAGCTCATGCCGATGTCGGCACGGCGGTAAGAAGTGGCACGGAAGGTGTTCGTCTCCAGTTCGCGGTGGGGTGCAGAGAAGGGCAGACCGTCGGCGAAAGCCAGTTTGAGCGACATGCGCCAGCGCTCGCTCCCGGGGAAATAGTCGGTAAAGAAGAGGTTGACAGCGTAGCGCTGGTCGGTGGGTAGGGGAATGCTGTTGCCGCCCAGTTTCATCTTCGTGTCCATTACCGACAGACTAATCCACGAGTCGGTGCCCGGTACAAACTCGCCGTAAAGCTTGAGGTCGAGACCGGCAGCGTGGCCGCTCGCCTCGTTACTGCCATAGTAAGTAACCTTGACATTGTTGACCGAGTAAGGTACCAGGTTGGACAGCGCCTTGTAGTAAGCCTCGGCGGTAAAGCGGAAACGCTGGTTGGCCATGCGGAACCTGTAGTCGTATCCCGCAATGAAGTGGATACTGCGCTGGCTCTTTATCTTCTGGTTGAGCGAAGCCACGGTAATGCCGTCTACGGTAGAGGTGTCGCGCAGTTCCTTGAAGAAAGGCGCCTGGTAGTAAAGTCCGGCAGCAAAACGGAAGGTAGTATTCTCGCTGTAAGCGGGTATGATGCCAAGCGAGACGCGCGGACTGAGGATAGTCTCCTTGTTAAAGCTCCACTTGCTGAGTCGCACACCATAGTTGAGCGTGAAGTGGGTGTGCTCCCCCTTGCTGGCAAATCGGTACGTATCCTGAATGTAAACCTCGGTGCGGTTGGCATCGAGCGTGTTGCGCGCCTTGAGCGAATAGATAAGGTAAAGGTCTTTGCCCGTATGCGGCACGCTGTAGCCAGCCGAGTCGCGCATCTCGTACTCCACGGAGTTCTCCTCTATGTGCTCCTTCTTGAGGGTGAGGGCAGCCTCCAGTTCGTGCTTCTTCGTCTTGTGCTTCAGCAGCAGTTTGGCGCTCAGCACACGAGCCGACAGATAGTTGCGCGCATGCTCGAAGTAAGTACCCACGGCGAGACTGTTGCTGTTGCTGGTCTGGTTGAGCCAGTACTGGCTCTGAATGTCGTATTTCTCCTGCTCCTTCGTGTAGAACGCACTACCCAGCAGCGAGATGCTCGTCTTGTCGGTAATGTGGCGGGTAATGCCCGCCGTTCCGAAGTAGGTGATGAAGCGATCCTTCTCGTGTCCGTCGAAGTAGACCTTAAAACTTTTCACGTTCTGTGCCGTACCGAAGGAAGTCTCCCTGTCGTGCGGCGTAAAGTCGTAGTGGTTGTCCGAGATGTAGCCTATGAAGTCAATCTGCCACCGCTTGTTAGGCGTGTAGCTCAGGTAAGTCTGGTAGTCCAGGTATTTGGGGTTGTATTCGCCCTTCGTCTCGAGCGACCCCAGCAGGTACGATGTGGTCTTGTAGCGCACGCTGTTCAGCCACGACAGTTTCTTGGTGCCAATGCCCAGGTAGGCATCGGCGCCGAGGAGACTTGCCGCCACGCTGCCCTCTACCATCGTCTTCTTGCCCCCCTTGGGGTGGAGCGTCTTGTAGGTGATGTCGAGCGCCGAGCTCATCTTGTCGCCATATTTTGCCGCATAGCCACCTGTAGAGAAGCCTATCTTGTCCACCATGTAGGGATTGATGACGGAGAGGCCCTCCTGCTGTCCGCTGCGCACGAGGAACGGACGGAATATTTCCACATTATTAATATATACGGAGTTTTCGTCGAAGGCACCGCCCCTGACGTTATACTGCGAGGACAGTTCGTTGTGCGTGCTCACGCCAGCCTGTTGCTGTATGAGGCTCTCCACGGCGTTGCCGTTGGCCGAAGGAGCCATCTTGGCGTCCTTGGTCTTCAGCTCCTGCGTCTGTCCCGTCTGTATCTTCTCGCCCGTTACCTGTACCTCGTCTATCGTGTTGCTCTCGGCGTAGAGCACCACCTGCAGCGTCTGCTTGCCACGGGGGCGGTGCAGTACGCGCGTCTTGCTCTTGTAGCCTATCATGGAGAACCTTACCGCCACGCTGTCGGCAGAAGCCAGTTGCATGGAGAACTCGCCCTTGAGCGAGGTAAACGTCACCTTTCCCTGCTTAACCACCGCTACGGTGGCCAGTTCGATGGGGTTCATGTCCTGGTCGGTTACCCTTCCCTGCAGGGTAAAACTCTGGGCGGCCACCTCCTGTGCCATTGCCAGCATTAGGGTTATGATGTGTATTTTGTGTCTCATTGCACCTATATAAACGCAAAAGTGGGCGTTTTATTTTGGAAAATACCAAACTTATGTTATTTCTAACTCATATTTTTTTAGTAATTTTGCAGCCAATATCCCGTTTCGCCTTGCCCAATCCCCTTGTCGGCAAGGAAGAAACGGTCAAGAACACGACAAGAGAAAACATACAAGAAACACAATGAAGAAACAAACACGTGCCGTGCATCTGGCCTACGCCCGACGCGATGCCTACGATGCACTCAGTGTGCCTGTTTACAACACGCTGGCATACGAATTTGATGATGCGAAAACGATGGCCGATGCCTTTACCGACAGGATTTCAGCCCCCGACTATTCGAGGGTGGAGAACCCCACGGTTACCAATTTCGAGCGTCGTGTGGCGGCTCTTACGGGGGCAGCCAAGGCGACAGCCTTCAACTCGGGAATGGCCGCCATCAGTAACACCATACTCGCTCTTGCTGCGCAGGGCAAGAACATCGTCACCTCGCGCCACCTCTTCGGCAACACTTACGCCCTTCTGGCCACCAGCCTGAAGCGTTTTGGCGTGGAGGCGCGCCTTTGCGACCTTACCGACATAGAACAGGTAAAGGCCGCCGTAGACGACAATACCTGCTGCATCTTCCTGGAAATCATCACCAATCCGCAGTTGGAGGTGGCCGACCTCTCTGCGCTTGCCGCCGTGGCGCATAGCCATGGGGTGCCTCTGGTGGCAGACACCACCATTATCCCCTTCACCCATTTCTCTGCCAAAGACCTGGGCGTGGACATCGAGGTGGTGTCGAGCAGCAAGTATGTGAGCGGAGGTGCCACGTCGCTTGGCGGTGTGGTGATAGACTATGGTACGGAGTATGCGCCCGATTTCGCCGGCCGTCTCTATGGCGAGCAGTTGTTCAACTTCGGTGCCTACATGACGCCGCAGGTGGCGTACATGCAGACCATCGGACTGGAAACGCTCGATGCGCGCTACAGGGTGCAAAGCTCCAATGCGCTGCAGCTCGCCCGTCTGCTGTGCTCTCTGCCGCAGATAAAACGAGTGAACTACGTGGGGCTGGAAGACAACCCTTACCACGACCTGGCACAAAGGCAGTTTGGCAAAACAGCGGGAGCCATGGTCTGCATCGATCTGGAAGACAAGGAGGCGTGCTTCTCCTTTATCAACAGTCTGAAGCTGATACACCGTGCCACCAACCTCTTTGACAACCGCACGCTGGCTATCCATCCCGCCAGCACCATCTTCGGCGGTTTCAGCGACAGCGAGCGTGCCGCCATGGACGTGCTCGACACGACGGTAAGAATCAGCGTGGGTCTGGAGGATGTCGAAGACTTGTTTGACGACATCAAGCAGGCACTGGAAAAGTAAGGCAAGAGAAAGAAAAGCAAGACAGCAATGCAATACGATTTTGACAAGATAATAGACCGTACGGGCAGTGACGACCTCAAGCACGGCGCCCTGTTGCCGCGGTGGGGTAGGGACGACCTGCTGCCCCTGTGGGTGGCCGATATGGATTTCGAGACACCGCAGTTTATCACCGATGCCCTCAGAAAGCGGCTCGACCATTCGCTCTTCGGCTACACCATGGAGCCCGCCGACTATCTGCCGAGCATCATCGACTGGGTGGAGAGTCACCACCAGTGGCAGATAAAACGCAGTTGGGTAAGGTTTATCCCCGGTATCGTAAAGGGCATCGGCCTCGTCGTCAACGTCTTTACGCGCCCCGACGAAAAGGTAATCATCCAGCCGCCCGTCTATCATCCCTTCCGCCTTACCCCCGAGGGGAACGGCAGGGAGGTGGTGTTCAATCCGCTGAAGATGCGCGAGGACGGATACTACGACATGGATTTCGAAAACCTGGAGCAGGTGTGCGACGACAAGTGCAGGGTACTCATCCTCTGCAATCCCCACAACCCCGGAGGCATTACCTGGAGCAGGGAGACGCTACAGCGCCTTGCCGACTTCTGCTACGAGCACCATCTCCTTGTGGTAAGCGACGAGATACATGCCGACATGGCGCTCTTCGGACACCGCCACATCCCCTTTGCCTCGGTTTCGGACAAGGCACGCAACATCAGCATCACCTTCCAGGCTCCCAGCAAGACGTTCAACATAGCGGGCATCGTGAGCAGCTACGCCATTGTGCCCAATGCCGAGATACGCAGCAAGTTCTATTCATGGCTTACCGCCAACGAACTGGACGAGCCTACGCTCTTCGCCCCGATAGCCACCATAGCCGCATTCAGACAAGGGGAGGAGTGGCGCAGACAGATGCTCGCCTATGTGGAGAGCAACATCCTCTTTGTGGAACAGTACTGCCGCGAGCATATTCCGGGTGTACGCCCGTTGCGCCCGCAGGCTTCGTTCTTGGTGTGGCTCAACTGCCGCGACCTGCACCTCTCGCACGATGCGTTGCTCGACCTCTTCATCGACAAGGCCCATCTCGCCCTCAACGACGGGGAGATGTTCGGTCCTGGCGGAGAAGGGTTCATGCGTCTCAATGTGGCAGCCCCTAAGAGTGTGCTGGAGCAGGCTCTCGCCCAGTTGACCGAAGCGGTGAAACAGCTCGGGTAAACTTTTGCTATGTTCGACACAAGGCCCACACGTCTGCGTGCAAGAATCAATGCATTTACCCCGTTAAACGATGTTGAAACGGAGTTGTAAGTATCGTGTTTAGTAATGTGTAAAAAATAACTTGAGCCCGTCGTTGGCACATTTCGCGAATCAAAAAAATCTGCTCAAGTTATTTTTTACACGTTACT
>CAVCGV010000108.1:0-8848 GCA_963601815.1 bacterium | reverse complement strand
TTTCCCACCTGTCTGGCACCTAACATCATCAGAGGTTTCCTATCCTCTTTAGTCTGCCATTTCTTGAGTTCAATGATGATTTTTCTGTCAAACATATAAACCTATAGTTATTAGCCAAGTATTGAAAACGTGTAACTTTACACATTTTTGATATCTATTTTGTGCAAAGTTACACATTTTCCACACATAAAGCAAGACTGCAGCAAATTTTCTTGAGTTTTTAATGTTTAGTAAGACTTAAAAAACCAACTTGGTACATTTTGTACAGTACGGGCCGGTGGCCGTTGGTTCAGCGCGTATTGCTAAAGCGTTTCACAATATTCCCATTCAAAATCTGCTCAAGTTATTTTTTACGCTGCACCATAACGCAACGACTTTGGTTGAATGCAGCGAGGACGCCGTACCTACTACGATTTTTACTCAGCTACAACCCGTAAAAAAAAAATAGAGGATGTGTCTGTTTTGACACACCCTCTATTTTTTATAACAGTCCGAAACTATGGTTACAGGACTGCGGTATCATTTATCATTCCAGACCGAAGAAAGTCTGCGGTATTATTCCAAACCGAAGAGAGCCTTCAGGCCGCCATCCACACCGGAGAAGCCCATAAATGCCAAGCTCAGAAGGGATGCCGTGACAAGCACGATCGCCATGCCCTGCATACCCTTGGGGATGCGTACCAATGCCTGCTGCTCGCGGATGCCGGCAAAGACAATGAGAGCCAAAGCGAAGCCGAGAGCCGTAGAGAAAGCATACACCACACTGTGCAGGAGGTTGAAGTCTTTCTGGATAACCAGAATGGCAACGCCGAGCACAGCACAGTTGGTAGTGATGAGTGGAAGGAAGATACCCAGCGCCTGATAGAGCGCAGGCGAAATCTTCTTAAGTATAATCTCCACCATCTGTACCAGGGCAGCAATGACCAGGATGAACGAGAGCGTCTGGAGGTAGCCCAGCCCGAAGGGGTCGAGTACATACTTCTGTACCAGCCACGTAATGATGGTGGCAAGCGTAAGGACAAAGGCCAAGGCTCCGCCCATACCCACAGCAGTATCTATCTTCTTGGACACGCCGAGGAACGGACAAATGCCGAGGAACTGCGACAAGACGATGTTGTTGACGAATATCGCAGAGATAAATATCAATAAATATTCCATATATACGATTCCTCCTTATTTCTTTACCTTATTAAATATTGCAATCAGATACCCTAACGTGAGGAAAGCTCCCGGAGGCAAGATGAATACCAGCACATTGGTCGTTTCGGGCAACAGGGTTACGCCGAAGAGACTTCCTGCACCAATGATTTCACGTACACAGCCCAGGAGGGTAAGTGCGAATGTAAAGCCGAGACCGCAGCCCACACCGTCCATCAGACTGGCCACGGGTGAGTTTTTGGCAGCAAAGCTTTCGGCACGTCCCAGGATGATACAGTTTACCACAATCAGCGGGATATAGATACCGAGCGCCTGGTTGATGCTGTCGGGCGCATATGCGCTCATAAACATCTGCAGGATGGTTACGAAGGCTGCTATCACCACGATAAACACAGGGATACGTACCATGTCGGGCGTGATGCGCTTGATACAGGAGATAACGAAGTTGGTACAGATAAGCACTGCCATCGTAGCCAAACCCATGGAAAGGCCGTTGACAGCACTGGTTGTCGTAGCCAAGGTAGGACACATGCCAAGCAACAACACGAAGGTCGGGTTCTCCTTGACAAGTCCGTTCATCAAAATCTTTATATTACTCATTTTGGCTTATCCTTTCTTTACTTTAGTGGCACCGCTCTTAGCATCTGCCCCCTTAGAGGCGTATGCGGCATATGCCTGGTTAATGGCCTTGAGAAAAGCGCGGCTTGTAATGGTGCTGGCAGTGATGGCATCTACGGCGTTGCCGCTCTTGTCGTCCTTGCTCACATGAAGGTCGCCGTCCTTAGGACTCTTGCCTATCACGCTGCCCTTGCCGTCTTTCTGGAACCACGTGGTGGCCTTGGCACCCAGACCCGGAGTCTCGGACGCCTGCAAGATGGTGTAACCCAAAATCTTGCCCTCGGGATCGAAGCCCACGAGCACCTTCAGGTCACCGCCAAAACCGCCGGTAGTACTCTCTACGGCAGCACCCAGTTCCTGTCCGTTCTTGTCAGTACACTTATGAACGGCAAAAACTACCTGCTTGCCGTCGATGGTCTGTGTCACCTCTTCGGGTGTTGCCACCTGCAGGTTGTCTGTACCCATCACGCTCTTGATACCGGCAGCCAGACTTTTCTCTGCCTTCTCGGCTATAGGTCCGGAGGTAAGATGGTTGACATAAGCCAGCACGGCACCTACGACGAGAGCGACTCCCACCAGTACGATGACCATATTCTTCAGTGAAGATTCCAATTTCTGCATGTCTCAGTCCTCCTTATTTTTTAGCAGGCTTCTCGCCGAAGCGCTTTGGTTTGACGTATGTATTGATGAGAGGCGTGAACGCATTCATGATGAGAATGGCGAACGACATACCCTCAGGATAGCTTCCCCAGTTGCGGATGATGATGGTAAGCAGACCTATGCACACTCCGTAGATGATTTGTCCCTTGTGTGTCATGGGCGAGGTAACATAGTCGGTAGCCATGAAGATGGCGCCCAGCATAAGACCACCGCTCAGGATAACGGCAACGGGGTTGGCATAGACAGGATTGGCAAGGTGCATCAAACCGCTGAACACGAAGACGGTGGCGATGATGCTTACAGGGATGTGCCATGTTATTACCTTCTTCCAGAGCATGTAGGCCAGACCCAGCAACAGGGCAACGGCACACACCTCACCGGTGGTACCGGCACCGAAACCTTCGCCAGTAGCTCCGAAAAGGAGGCTCAGCGAATCGGGCAACTGGTTGAGCACGCTGCTGTCGCCACTCTTGATGGCCGTCTTCATGATGGCGAGCGGGGTAGCAGCCGTAGTGGCATCAGTATAGCTGAGCAACTGTCCGGCTACAGGCCACGATGTCATCTGGGCGGGGAAGCTGACAAGCAGGAAGCAACGTCCCACCAGCGCGGGGTTGAAGGGATTGTTGCCCAGACCGCCGAAGGTCATCTTTCCGACACCGATGGCAAAGAGGGCACCGATGATGATAATCCAGAGCGGAAGGTTGCTGGGCAGGTTCATGCCGAGCAAGAGACCGGTGATGATGGCGGAACCGTCCATGATGCTTGGCTCCACCTTGAGCATATATTTGGATATGGCCCACTCAAAGAAGACGCAGGCTGCCACAGAGGTAAGCAGAACGACTGCCGAACCCAAGCCGAAGAAATAGAAAGAGGCGAGAATGGCAGGCACGAGAGCGATGATTACTCCGTACATATTCTTCTCCACCGTCTCGTTTCCGTGGGCATGTGGCGATAAGGATACTATTAATTTACTCATTTCTTAGTCTAATATCTTGGTAAAAAGTTTTACTTCTTTGCGTTGCGTGCCTTGATGATGCCCATCACGGCACCCTTGCCGGCAAGGATGTTGTCGAGGATGGGGCGGTGGGAAGGACAGGTAAACTGGCATGAGCCGCACGAGATGCACGACGTGATGTCCTCTGCCTCCAGGCGCTCGTAATCCTTCATCACACTCAGTGTGGCGAGCAGATACGGCTCAAGTCCCATCGGACATGCCTCCACGCACTTGGCACAACGGATACAGGGCTGCGCCTGCTTGCGGTGGGCGTCTTTTCCGGTTAGGATGGTAATGGAGTTGGTACCCTTCACTACAGGCACGTCAAGACTGATGACAGCCTTACCCATCATCGGACCGCCCGACAATACCTTGTTGTCGCCCTCCGGCATTCCGCCGCAAGCCTCTATCAACTGAGAGAAGGGTGTACCCATACGTACCAGGAAGTTGCCGGGGTTCTTCACCTGCTTGCCCGTCACGGTGGTGTAGCGTTCGAAGAGCGGCTTGTTCTTCATTACAGCCTGGTAAACGGCAAAGGCGGTACCTACATTCTGCACGATGGCACCCACATTTACCGGAATGGCAGGAGGAGCAGGTACCTGACGGCGGATAACGGCATCCACCAACTGCTTCTCGCCTCCCTGCGGATACTTCTTTGCCAGCGGCACTATCTCTATACGCGGGTCGGCGGCAGTCTTCTCCTCGAAGAGCTTGATGGCAGCGGGCTTGTTATCCTCGATGCCGATGTATCCCTTCTCCACCTTGGCAGCCTTCATCAGGAGGTCAAGACCTACGAGTATCTCATCGGCATGCTCCATCATGAGGCGGTAGTCGGCGGTAATGTAAGGTTCACACTCCACACCGTTGATGATGACACATTCGGCCTTGGCTCCCGGAGGAGGACAGAGCTTGATGAACGTGGGGAAGCCGGCACCGCCCATACCTGTGACACCTGCCACCTTGATGCGGTTTACGATTTCCTCGGGTGTCAGCTCCGGATGCTTTTCGAGCGTCTCCAGACTGTCAGAGCGGTCTATGCTCTCTTCCCATTCGTCGCCGTCTACATTGACGATGATACATGGTTTGCGGTAACCGGAAGCGTCGATGGAAGAATCTATCTTGAATACCGTTCCGGAAACAGAACTGTAGATGGGCGCACTGACGAAGCCGCCGGCCTCAGCCAGCAAAGTACCCACCTTTACCTTGTCGCCCTTGGCAACTACGGGTTTGGCAGGAGCGCCAATGTGCTGCCCCAACGGGAAGATGGCCTGCTTGGGGAGGTCTGCCGGCCGGGTGGCTATTTCGGCCGTAATCTTGTTCTCATCGGGATGTACGCCACCTATTCTAAATGTTCTCAGATTCATGCTTTTTCCTCCTTCTTTTCTACGTTATCACCTGCCACGGGAGCGGTCTCTGCCTTGGGGGCAGGAGCTGCTACGGGAGCGGCCTCAACCTTGGGAGCGGTCTCTGCCACGGGGGCTTTCTCCACCGGGGTGGCTGCCACCGGGGTGGCTGCAGGAGCTGGCTCGGTTGCCGGTTTTGCTTTCTTTACAGGGAAATTCACTTTGACGATGGCACCTGTGGGGCACTCGTCCACACACTTGGTACACATGCGGCACTTGTTGTAGTCGATGTAGCTGACGTTGTTCTCGACGGTAATGGCCTCAAACTTGCACACCTTCTCACACTTGCCACAGCCGATGCAGGCTGCGCTGCATGCCTTTCTTGCCACGGCACCCTTGTCCTTGTTGACACACTGCACGTAGACACGGCGGCCCTTGGGTCCCTTCTTGCGAAGCTCGATGATGTGGCGGGGGCATGCCTTAGAGCAGGCACCGCAGCCCGTACACTTCTCCTCGTCTACCTCGGGAAGGCCTGTCTCGGGATTGATGGCTATGGCACCAAACTGGCATGCGGCCACACAGTCGCCGCAACCGAGGCATCCGAATCCGCAGCCCGTCTCACCGGCACCGCACGAGTTCACGGCCACACATGTGTGCAAACCGTCATACTGGGCTATGCGAGGACGATTCTCGCAAGAGCCGTTACAACGCACTACAGCCACCTTGGGTTCTGTGTTGGCCACAGCGATACCCAAGAGGTCTGCCACTTTGCCCATCACGTCGGCACCACCTACAGGGCACATCAGTCCCTCGATAGAACCGGCATCGGCTCCCTTGACGAGCGCTGCGGCCATACCGGAACATCCGGCAAAACCACAACCGCCACAGTTGGCACCGGGAAGGATTTCTCCCACCTGTCCCAACCGGGGATCCTCTTCGACGGCAAACTTCTTGGACACTACGAAGAGCACCAGCGCCGCAATGAGGGCGATGGCTCCGAGTACCAAGACTGCAATCAAGATAAAATTCATAATTTTTGTATTTGTTTTAGTGATTTATATATACTTTCCATTTGCATTTTTCATGTTCTGTACTTTTCACACCGCGCCTTCCCCGCTGTCGTGCTCGATGGAGAATGTAAGTTGTGTCCTCAACTTGTCGCGCAGCAGATAGACCATCAGATAATAAGGAACGAGCACCCCCAGTGCCGCCAGCGCCGCGATGCCTTCGTCGTGTACCGATGCAAGTACCGCCACAAGCGTGGCCACCATCAGCAGCAACGGCAGCACATAGCCATACATACTGGCACGGAAGCCCACGCTGCTGTCTGCCACCACCGTAACGTGGTCGCCTACCCCACAGCCCGAAATGCCGTTGCCGGCCACCTCCACCATTTTCTCCTTCGTTTCGGAAGAATGGCAGTGGGAAGCCACCTTGCAGGCACTGCATGCCGACGCCTGCAGAATGCGCACCTTTACGCTCCCGCCGTCTACGCTCGCCACAACGCCCGAATGTCTTATCTTGTTGCCCATCCAAAGAATATGTCTTGTTCTCAAAAAGTATCAGGCAAACTGCGCCCTGTAAAGATTGGTTTTGTCAAGTCGAGTTTGCAAATTCGGTTTTCTATGCAAAGGTAACATTTTATTCATAAACAACAAACAAAACCACCCTATTTTAAGAAAAAAGAAGCGAAAACGTTTTCTGAAAGCAAATATAAGGCTGATTAAGCCTCAGCTTTCGGGTTTTCAAGGAAGCAGAACGGGAGCCATGCGGGGAAGCCGAGGGCTCCCCCCGGTCAGAAGCGCGTGAAACTAAGGCGCAATTCCTTGGACCGCAGCACCATCTTGCTGCCGGAGAGTGCCTCCTTGGCAAAATGCTCCTCCAGGCGGTTGACGCCATAGTGGCGCAACGGCTCCACGTCGTCGACGGGAATATCGCCCCCGTCTTCGCCGTTGTCCTGGTGCCAGTTGTTCTTGTAAGCCTTGCCCAAGAAGAGGCTGTCGCCCGTCTGCTCGAAGCGGAAATAGTAGCCGAGCCCGTCACGGTCTTTGTCAGACACATTGATGAGCCGCAGTTCTATGCCCCAGAACAGGCGCTGCCCGGAGCAGTCGAATGTACCGCCCGTGGCAAGGGTGTCGACACGTTCGAGGTGCCAATAGCCGTCAAGGTCGCCGTTGTCGCTCGTCTCGAGGTCACAGCTGCCGAGCAATGCCGCTGCACACATGCCCCCCAATACCGCCAATACAGAATGGCGGAACGAGGGCCGATGGGTCAATCTTATTTTATTCTTCATTTGTTCTTGCTTTCCCGTTTGTTGAATGTTAAGGCACTATCATCTGCGGCGCTTGCCTATGCCGAGCACGCCGCTTTTGCCCACCGTAAGCTGGAATCCGGCATTGTGGCCCAGCATCTGCTCGCTGCCGAAATCCATGGCGTAGCCGCCCTTGGCGTACCACCCGCGAGGAAAGGCATAATTGGCTTCCACGAGGAAACTTACATTGTGGTGGGGCTTGGTAAAGGGTTCGCTATAGGTACCCCACCCCTTCTGGCAAGTGGCAAGCACACGGTACCCGAGCCTGTCGGTCGGCTTGCCGTCAAAACCGAGATGGAACGCCCAGAAACGGTTGTCGTACACATAGAGCTGGCCGTTGGTGTTGTAGATGGGCGAACGGTACAAGGGGTTGCCCATCACCTGCCCCCAGTGCTGCCATCCCGGGTAGGTGCCGTGGTTGTAATAGTCGTCGGTACCGGCCAGATGGTCGGGGATGTTCATGGTGTGGTCGTGGTTGTAGGGACCGCTCTGGTACTTCGTGTAGAGGTATTCGAACACCACATTGCGCAGCCATGTACCGTGTTTCAGGTTCAGTTCGGCACCGAGCATCATGTCCTTTATCTTGTAGCGGTAGTACCTGTTGGTCTTGCGCTGCTGCCACTCGTCGCCTTCGCCATATCCGTCGTAGTCGAGAAGGAACATCTGGCTGTGGTCTTCGAAGAAATGGTCGGCATAGACGCCCACGCTCCACGACTTGGCATCGTAGTTGAGGCGCATTACCCAACTGCCCAGATGGTTGCCCTCCACATTGGCATACATTCCGTCGGTAGCGTCCGCACCGCTCGGTACGAAGGCGTGGTAAAAGTCTTTCAGTCCTGTACCCGTCGGTACACGCTCCATCTCGCCGTTGCTGCCCCGCGTATATGGGCGTCCGCCAAACTGGGCTGCCATCTCCAGACCCATCTCCAGACTCAACGGGAAGGAACTGCCGCTCTTGCCTATACGCAGATAGCCCGCCTTGCTGTGGTAAAGCACGCGGTCGGCATACTTGCTGGTGCAGTGGGTAAAGTCGTGCTGCCAGTTCTCGTCGGTCATTACGCCGAAGGCTATGTGGCCTTTCAGCTGCAGCCAGCGCCCCAGGGCAGGTATGGTCCAGTATTGGGGCAGGGCAAGACGCACCTGGGGCACGGGGCGGGCATTGATGCCGAGCGTCTGGCTACCGCTGCTGAGCGTCTGGTTCTTCAGTTCCATGGGGTACTCCTTGGCTCCTACCGACAACACGCCGTGCAACCAGCGCCCTTCTACGAAAGCCTGCTGCACCACCACATTACTTGTATAGTGTAAAGGCACTGCTACATCCACACCGTAACCTATACCCCACCGGCGTGCCGAGTCTGCCGACAGGGGGCGAATCAGGCTGCCGCGCACATACCCATTCACAGCCGAGAGCGATGAAAGGCCATACTTGTTGGCATTGAGCCAAAGGGGAGTCTTGCCATGCGATACGGACATCTGGGCTTCCACCTTATATTCTATGTCCTTGCCCAAATCCTGCTTTACGGGTTCTCCTCCCTTTTGCCAAGCATACTGCGCCGTAGCTGTCACAGGCAGCAAGAATGCGAATATAGCTAATTGTCGTCTTGTCCTCATATATAGAATAATGTATTCGGGGATATTCCCCCTCTCATTTCTTTACTTATACCAAAGAACTTGCCAAAGCCTGATATATTTTGCATTGTAACGCAAGCCTTTGTCCTGAACAGGTTGCAAAATTAACAAAAACTTGCATGACTGCCAAATAAT
>CAVCGV010000107.1:0-9194 GCA_963601815.1 bacterium | reverse complement strand
CAAGTCCGACAAGTCGAGTTTGTACTGCATATCCAGCACCGTCTCTTTCTCCAAGAACATCAGCATATAGATAGGCATCACGAAAACGGCCCGACACGCCAAACTGACGCACCGGGCCATAAAGGGGTATAATCAACGAATATAAGGAAACGGATAGGCTACAGCCTCAAGTCCGCTTCAGAAGGGTCAAGGTTTTACTTGATCAAGTCGACGGAACGCTTCAGGAATGCATCGAGGGCAGCACCCTTCAGCATGCCGTTCTGCAAGAGGGCAAGGTCTATAAGCTGGTGTACCACACTATTGCCTTGAGCATAGTCGGCAATAACCTTACTGCGCTTGCTCTTCTCTTCGCCGACAGACTTCTCTGTCTGCTGCAGGTCGTCCTTCTCTTCCTGTGTTATCTCCTCGGGCTTCTTCTTGCCCTGTTCCTGTCGCAATACAGCAAGACGTGCCTCCAGCCCCTTGATTTCGGCAAGGATAGGCTTCAGCGACTCTGCCGTATGGCTTTCCGTATCAGCCAGCACCTTCTTGACAAGCGCATGGTCGGCATTGAGCACGATACTGTAGCTATCCGGCATCTGACCATAGAAGTTCATGCCAGCCTGGAACTGGCTCATCTGCTTCATACGGCGCATGTATTCGTTCTGCGTGATGAGCACGGGTTGGTTTTGTTCGCCCAAAGCCTGCACATCGACAAAGAATTCAGCCTTGTCCATCTTTGGCATCTGCGAGCGGAATACCTCTGACAGGTTGTCACTCTGCTCCTGCGACAGGTCTGCCTTTTTGGCATCCTCCTTTACGATGAGGCGGTCTACGATATCACTGTCCACACGCGTAAAGCGGCACTTCTCCAGTTTCTGCTCCAGCATGTTTACCATAGGCGTATCGAGCTGACCGTCCATAAGCAGTACAGAATAGCCCTTGCCCTTGGCTGCCTCTATGTAAGAGTACTGCTCCTCTACATTGTTGGCGTACAGGTATACGAGATTGCCGTCCTTGTCAGTCTGGTTGTCCTTAATGAGCGTCTTGTACTCCTCGTAGGTAAAGTACTTGCCGTCCACGTCCTTAAGGAGAGCGAAATCCTTGGCACGGTCATAGAAGTCTTCCTGTGAAAGCATGCCGTAGTGTATGAAGAGTTTCAGGTCATCCCACTTCTCCTCGTACTCTTTGCGGTCTTCCTTGAAGATGGAATTCAGACGGTCAGCCACCTTCTTGGTTATATATGTAGATATCTTCTTCACATTGCTGTCACTCTGCAGATAGCTGCGGCTCACGTTCAACGGGATGTCTGGAGAATCAATAACGCCATGCAGCAATGTCAAGAACTCGGGAACGATACCCTCCACCTGGTCGGTAACGAATACCTGGTTGCAGTACAGCTGTATCTTGTTGCGCTGCATGTCGATATTGTTCTTGATGCGCGGGAAGTAGAGAATACCCGTGAGGTTGAACGGGAAGTCTACATTAAGGTGAATCCAGAACAATGGCTCGTCCTGCATGGGATAAAGTGTGCGGTAGAATGTCTTGTAGTCTTCATCCTTCAGGGTACTTGGTGTCTTGGTCCAGAGAGGCTCCACATTATTAATAATATTGTCCTCGTCTGTCTCCTGGTTCTTGCCGTCCTTCCATTCAGTCTTCTTGCCGAACGCTACGGGCACAGACATGAACTTGCAGTACTTGTTGAGCAACTCCTCTATCTTGCCCTTCTGCAAGAACTCCTTGCAGTCGTCTGCGATGTGGAGGATGATGTCAGAGCCGCGTTCTGCCTTGTCTGCGTCTTCTATCTCGAAAGCCGGCGAGCCGTCGCAGCTCCACTTCACTGCCTTGCTTCCTTCCTTGTAGCTCTTGGTTACTATCTCCACCTTGCTGGAAACCATAAACGAAGAATAGAAGCCCAAACCGAAATGACCTATGATGGCATTGGCATTCTCCTTGTACTTGTCCAAGAAGTCTGTAACGCCAGAGAAGGCTATCTGGTTGATGTATTTGTCTATCTCCTCCTCGGTCATGCCGATACCGTGGTCGCTGATGGTCAGTGTGCCGGCCTTCTCGTCGAGGGAAATGCGCACGGTCGTATCGCCCACCTCGCCCTTGAAGTCGCCCTGCGCAGCAAGGGTCTTCAACTTCTGGGTAGCGTCCACAGCATTGGATACCATCTCACGGAGGAAGATTTCATGGTCTGAATACAAGAATTTCTTGATGACAGGGAAGATATTCTCTGTCGTTACTCCAATATTACCTTTTTGTGCCATAATTGTTACTTTATTATTTTGTTGTTGTAGTTTCTCTGTCTGCCGAAAGAATCACAGTGTACGAATCAAGGACTGCAAGGCATCTTGTTTACCCTTGTTGTTACCTTGGCTCACCAGGAATGTCAGTCTTATCGGCATTCTGTGTATTGCAAAGAGCGTGCCAAATAGGTACAAAATGTTTCGGAGTATATATGATATGTTTCATTTCCCCATATATAGGGCATTTTTGAAAAGACAGGACTTGGCTGGAACATTTTTTATTGCTACCTTTGCAATATAACCGACAAACCAATAAAACACCTAAGCCAACATGATTACCAAGACAAAGGAAAATATCATAGCGAGCTACTACACCTGTCACTACGAAGAACTGAAAAATTATGTAGGAAGCCGCCTACAATACAGTGCCGAGACAGAAGACTTGGTGCAAAACGTATTCGTGCGTCTGCTACAAATGAAGCAGATGATAACTCCCGTCACACTGCCTTCCCTGACATACACCATAGCCCGCAACCTCATATCGGACTACTGGCGCCACAAGAAGAAGACCGAGGAATATGAACATTTTATAAAGAAATCGAACACAATAGGCAAGCACGCCATAGACGGCGAGTCGGTCTATTCTGCCATAGAGATAGAAGAACTGCTTGAACACGGCATAGCACAGCTCAACAAGAAGGAGCGCATTGTCTACCGCATGAATCTCTTTGACGGATTAAAAGTAAGCGAGATAGCGCAAAAAACCGACTCGAACTATAAAAGTACAGAAAACCACCTTGGCAAAGCGCGCAAGGTGGTAAGAAACTATATCATGAAAATGTTGGCATGAGAAGGAGAAAGGGACAGGGTATTTTCACTGTCCCTTTTCGCTTACGACAATCTTGACAGGCGCGTCCTTCAGCCTTTTCCAACTTTTGAGCCATTCATACCAGCCCTTTTCTTCCTTGGGGCCATAGCTTTCGTTGGCACTGGTATAGGCAAGGTGATAAGAGAGGTGCTTGCCTTTCGGCTTTACCACCTGTGTAAGACAATCCTTGTTTGCTTTCACCTCTTGTGCCATATAGGGTTGCGGAACGTAGATGCCCAGCCCGACGGTTTCCAACTTGTGTTTGCCGTCATCCTTACCCGTTGGCCAATCTGCTCCGAAACAACCGCGCAGTCCCTTGCCGTCGGCATACTCTGAAGAATTCTTGACATTGATAAGTCCTGTAGCAAAAAGGTAGCTGCTGGCGTCCTTATTGAAAAACACATCCACATCAAAGTCACGGTGACCGCCATAGATAGTATATCTGATGGTGGCATTGACAGGACGCATACCCGGTGCGGGCACCCATCCGTTGTCCACCAGTTCAACAATAGCCCGTACAGGTCCTTCGGCTATAACTCGCTGTTCGCGGTAACGGACACTGTCAAGCAACAAGGGCTGCGTTCCGTCCCATCCACGCAGGGCACCCAGTCCGTAGGTATTGCCCACCCACAGCACATCGTCGCCAGACCCGGCTGCCTTTTGCTCATCGGAAGGATAAAACTGGGTATCCTGTACCACAAGTCCTTTGTTCTCCTTACCGTAAAGGTCAATAGTCTGCCTATTGTCGAAATATACACGCATGGCAACGAGATCGCTCTCAAAGCAAATGCCATGCGAATGTACATAATGGTATGGGTCGCGTGTTTTCTTGTCGAAAGAAATGCTGCGCAAATAGATATCCTGCTGGTTCTTAGCCAACTTCTTGTTACGACTGGGCAACACAAGTTGGGCGAAGGTACGGGACGGATACTCAGACTGCTTGCCGGAATCGTACAACCTAACAGTATATTCTTTGGTCTGTTTCTTGTCCAAATCGGAAAGGAAGCATACCTGGTCGGCCTGACTGTCGCGGTCGGTATCATCCAGTTGCGACGGCACCTCCTTACCTTCGGAGTCTGTAACCACAACACGGTTTACATCCATCGCTATGCCAGAAATATCGAGCACGACAGGTTCGTCAACCCTCACCTCACGCAAAGTATTGGACACTCTGACGCTTAACGTTTTCTCTTCTGCATTTGCCATTGACATTGACAGCAGAACAGCCAACAACAATATTGTATATTTTTTCATTCCCTTATAAAATTCTTCGTTATGGTTTATGGTGCGTACCGAAACGTTATCACCCCTTCTTTGCCGTTTTCTTTTTCAACTGTAGCTGTGGTATCTTCAGTTTCTGACCGGGCTTCACACTACGTATGCCATTAATGGCCTCTACATAACATTCCATACCTTCACCCAGATAAAGGCGACTAAGGCTCTGCAATGTCTGGCCCTGTTTCACCTCTACCGTCTTAGCTACACCTATGATGCGATAGGCTCCTGTACGAACACGAGGGTCAGTGTCATACTTGGCGGAAGTCACAGATTTATCCTTTTCTGGAGTTGCCGCAGTCTTCGATGTGCTCTCTGGCTTGTCTGCAACTTGTCCGTTTTCGGTTTGCTTCTTCGAAACATCCTTTCCGTCCGCTTTCGTCGGTGAAGAAGTTGCCTGCTTGTCTTTCTCTTCTGCATTCGCCTCCTTCATTTCGGCTTTCTCGGCCTGGGCTACAGCCTTACTGGCCTGTGCCATGCGCACACTGTCCTCCTGACTCTTACGGCGTATCTCCTCTGCCTGTATATCGCGCGGCTTTTTTGCCACCGGACGCTGACGTGCGGTTTTATAATCCTTCAACTGAATGGCCAGAAGATTACGCTCCGTCTTCAACTGTCCGTAATTGAAACAGATCCAGCCGATTCCTATCAACAGACCTACCAACACGGCTGCTGACAAAGGGATAACCCAACGGGGCAATCTAAAATAATGCCCGCTATCCGTGGAGGAATCTGCAGTTTCGTCCATATCCGTTTCCGTATCATCTACAACCGTATCATCTACAGGAGAAATAACATTTGTTGTTCCGTTCTCTTGCTGATGCGGTCCAGAAACGCAAGCTGTAACACCAACTGTCGGTTGTTCAGAACTTGCCCCGATGGTTTCATCAGTAGATGTATCTTGAAGCGGCAATACATCAGACGATTGTGTCTGATTTTCAACAGACTCCGAATGTATCTGCTGTTCGGTCTGCCCAGATTGTACAGAATATCCCGAGCTTAAACCAGATTCATTTGCATCCTCTACAACAGGGTCATTTGCAGCTGTTGAGGTATCGCTGTTTTTTCCTTCATTCGTACCAGATTCGACACTTCCTGAAAGGACAATGACCTCATCTGTAGCATAGTCTACAACATGCCTTGTATCTGGAGTCGGCACATAATCCGAAACATGATGGTCATCTTGTTCATCTATTACGGTAAAGTCTATACTGCTGTTTGCGGTAACTGACTGTTCTGCAGTATTGCCAGTCGTATTGTCCTTCTCCAGACTATCGTTTTCACCAAAGGCTACGGCATCCGCATCGCCAACAGAATCAGAATCATCCGCGGTTCCTTCTGAAGCAAACTTACTGTCGATTTCCGAGAAATCGACACCATCGTTCACCACTACTGTTTCAAACTGCGAGAATGGCTTGTTCACTATTTCCTTGAGTATACTATCGGGAGTAAAGCTTATTTTCTCTCTACCGCCGATAACTATCCGCTCGCCAGTATTCACATCAACACTCTCACGGTCCTTTACGGTCATCACCTTGAAAGTACCCAGCCATCTTATTTTCAAAAGCTTGTCTGCTTCCAAAGAGGAACTGGCCACATCGAACATCTGCCTGATGAACAACTCGGCATCAGTCTGTTTCAAGCCGCTCTTTTCTGCGAGAGCCTGTGCCAATATGGAAATACTCGACCTACTGCTCATCGTCTGTCCCTCCATTCTTTAGTTTTTCCTTGATAGAACCCACAGGACGAAATCCCAACACCAGTTTGGGGGGCACCAGTTGGCGCTTCTTGGTAGTAGGATTAACCACCACACGCTCCATGCGTTTCTTGACCTCAAAGGTACCGAAACCAGGAAGAGCTACGGGTTCTCCCTCCTCAAACTGAACGATCATGGCATCGATAGCCTTTCTCACCAGTTTCTGGGTATCCTCTTGCGAGTATCCGGTTTTACGGGCAAGTTCTGCGATATATTCCTTGTTGTTCATATCATTTCAGCGTATAAGTCAAACTCGTCGCTCGATATAATCTTCACGTCATAGAAGTTGCCTATTCTCAATCGTTTAGTGGTCTTTACCAGCACCTCGGGATCCACCTCAGGAGAACAGAACTCGCTGCGGCCGATATAATAATCACCTTCCTTGCGGTCTATGATGATTTTCATATTCTGACCAACCTTGTCTGCTTCGACCTCCGAACTAATTTCCTGCTGTAAAGCCATCAGGCGGTCAAGCCGTTGCTGTTTCACCTCTGCTGGAACATCGTCTTCGTAATGCTCGGCACTATAGGTTCCCTCTTCTTCAGAATATGCAAAGGCACCCATGCGTTCGAAGCGCGCCCAGCGCACAAACTCCATCAGTTCGTCGAAGTCCTGGTCTGTCTCGCCAGGGAATCCGACCATCAGTGTAGTGCGCAGATGGATGCCTGGCACGCGTTCACGGATGGCTGTAATAAGCTGCATGGTTTCCTCTTTGGTTACATGGCGGCGCATACGTGTGAGCATATTGTCACTGATGTGCTGCAGGGCTATATCAAGGTAATTGCATACGTTCGGTTTCTCGCGCATCACATCGAGCAAATCCATGGGGAACTGATTCGGGTACGCATAGTGAAGGCGTATCCATTTCACCCCGGGAATATCAGCCATCGCACTCACCAGTTCGGTGATATGATGCTTGCCGTCGATGTCTATACCGTAATAGGTCAGTTCCTGAGCAATGATCTGAAACTCCTTTACACCTTCGGCCACAAGCGAGCGCACCTCCTCAAGGATTTCCTGCATGGGACGGCTCACATGTTTGCCCGTAATGACAGGAATAGCACAATAGGCACAATGACGGTCGCACCCTTCGGCTATCTTAATATAGGCATAGTGGCGAGGCGTGGTAAGATGACGTTTACCGTCACAAGAAACAACATCGGCCTTGCCCAATTCGCCCAAGAGTTGCTTATAGTTGAACTTGCCGTAAAACTTGTCTACCTCGGGTATTTCATTCTCCAACTCTTCCTTGTAGCGCTGCGAAAGGCACCCCATGACATAAAGTCTGTTGAGCTTTCCTTCCTGCTTGCGCTGCACAAACTCGAGGATGGTATCGATACTTTCCTGTTTTGCATCCTCTATAAAACCACATGTATTGATGACCGCAATTTCACCCTGAGGGCGTTTGGGGTCATGGACGCAATGGTATCCATTAGCCTCAAACTGCTTCATCAGCAGCTCACTGTCCACAAGGTTCTTGGAACACCCCATGGTAATTATGTCGATTACGTTTTTCTTCACTACCGTTTCTGCTTTTCATTCATACCTTACTTGAAGAGGGAGTCAACAAACTCTACCTTATTGAAGAGTTGAAGGTCTTCCATTCCCTCACCCAGTCCTATATACTTGACCGGCACTTTCAACTGGTCGGATATACCGATAACTACCCCACCCTTTGCCGTACCGTCGAGCTTGGTAATGGCGAGCGAAGTAATGTTTGTAACTGCGGAGAACTGCTTGGCCTGTTCGAAGGCATTCTGACCTGTACTTCCGTCCAATACGAGCAGCACTTCATCCGGAGCTTCGGGAAGTACTTTTTTCATCACCTCCTTGATTTTCTTCAACTCGTTCATCAGTCCCACCTTGTTATGCAGACGGCCTGCCGTGTCTATGATTACGACATCAGCACCATTGGCTTTGGCACTCTGCAGCGTATCAAAGGCAACAGAGGCAGGGTCCGACCCCATCTGCTGCTTTACTACAGGCACACCCACACGCTCGCCCCAGATACATATCTGCTCTACTGCAGCAGCACGGAAGGTATCGGCCGCACCGAGATACACCTTCTTTCCAGCCTTCTTAAACTGATAGGCGAGTTTGCCAATGGTAGTGGTCTTGCCAACCCCGTTCACACCAACGACAAGGATGACATAAGGCTTGTGGTCGGTTGGAAGATTCCAGTCTTCATTGTCCACCGAATGGTTTTCCTCAAGGAGCGAAGCTATCTCCTGCCGCAGTATACCGTTCAATTCGGACGTAGACACATACTTGTCACGCGCCACGCGTTCCTCTATGCGACGTATTATCTTTACGGTAGTCTCCACGCCTACATCAGACGTGATGAGCACCTCCTCAAGATCGTCAAGCACATCATCGTCTACTGTCGACTTTCCCGCCACGGCACGTGCGAGCTTACTGAATACACTCTCCTTTGTCTTTTCCAATCCTTTATCGAGCGTTTCCTTTTTCTTGCTGCCAAATAATCCGAATATTCCCATAAAATATTATTGTTTTTATGTTTGCAAATTTAGAAAAAAAATCTGAGATACAAGCCTATAAGACCAAAAAATATACCTATATACACAAAGTGAGGTTGCAAATCTGACGATTTACAACCTCACCCAATATATAATTCAGATAAATTCTATCCGTACACGAAAGGATTAGTCCTTGAAGAAATCCTTTACAGCCTCATTAGGAACCATCTTCTCATCGAAGACATAAGCACCAGTCTTGGGGCTCTTTACCATCTTGATAACCTTTGTATATGCGCGACCATCCATGTTACCTTCGTGGAGGGTAGCGACCGCTTTCTTTGCCATAGTCTATTCTTAATTGATAAAATTGTTATAAACCTCTATTGTAGAGCTTACTTAATCTCCTTGTGAAGAGTCATCTTCTTCAGGATAGGATTGTACTTCATCAACTCAAGACGCTCAGGAGTATTCTTACGGTTCTTGGTAGTCACGTAACGGCTTGTACCTGGCATTCCACTGTTCTTATGCTCAGTGCACTCGAGGATAACTTGTACTCTATTACCTTTTGCTTTCTTTGCCATGATATT
>CAVCGV010000106.1:0-9237 GCA_963601815.1 bacterium | reverse complement strand
GCTGACGGAATGCTGCAAGGACAATTGCTTGCGCTCCAGCTCGGCGATGAACATCGCCAACAGACATCTCCAATAACACTTTTTGGGGCTCTTTGAAACAAAAAATGAAGGAAAAGAAACTAATGCCAATGCCAAATACAGATAAAAGATGTACCTTAGCAACCGAAAATCATAACTAAAGACAAAACAACTAACAAGACTTTTATGGTACTCTGCAACTTGAAGAAAAAACTACTTCTCGGTATGGCATTGACAGCTCCGCTTACGGCAAGCGCGGCCGAGCGTTTCGTATCTTTCCAGCAAGGCGACATGCTCATCAATGCCCATAAGCATGTGGAAATATACATGGACAAAAATGACTGCAAGGGGGTAAACTATGCCGTCCAGGCGTTGGCTAAAGACATCCAAAGCGTAAGCGGTAGCACAACTTCCACCACCTCCTCCACCAAGGCATCGATCCTTGTGGGAACTATCGGACATTCCGCTGCCATCGACCAACTTATCAAACAGAAGCGCATCAACGGCAATCTTCTGAAGGGTAAGCACGAGAAATTTATCATTACCATCATTGATGGACAGTTAGTAATAGCAGGAAGCGACCGCCGGGGCACCATCTACGGCATATACGAACTGTCGCAGCAGATGGGCGTATCGCCGTGGTACGACTGGGCTGATGTCCCTATAGAGCACCATGACTCCATCTTTGTCAACAAAGGTATCTACACAGATGGAGAACCTGCCGTTCGCTATCGTGGAATTTTCCTGAACGATGAAGCCCCATGCCTTACCTCGTGGGTAAAAAACACCTATGGCACCAACTATGGAAACCACCGTTTCTACCAGCGCGTATTCGAACTGGTGCTTCGCCTACGAGGCAATATGATGTGGCCTGCCATGTGGAGTTGGGCTTTCTATGCCGACGACCCCGATAACGAGAAAGTGGCGGACGAGATGGGAATCATCATGAGCACATCGCACCACGAACCGATGGCACGCAACCATCAGGAATATGCCCGTGACCGCAAGAAGTGGGGGGCATGGAACTATAACAAGAACAAGACCAACCTACAGAAGTTTTTCCGTGAGGGAATAGAAAGAATGAAGGGTACGGAGCAAATAGTCACTATCGGTATGCGCGGTGACGGCGACGAAGCCATGAGCGAGGAAGCCGATACCAAGTTGATGGAAAACATCATCCGTGACCAGCGCAACATCATAGCTGACGTTACGGGCAAGAAAGCCAGCGAGACCCCGCAAGTATGGGCATTGTATAAAGAGGTGCTGGACTACTATGACAAGGGAATGAAAGTTCCTGAAGACGTAACGCTCCTCCTCTGCGATGACAACTGGGGCGACATACGCCGAATACCTACCCCCCAAGAACGCAAACGAAAGGGAGGATGGGGACTGTATTATCATGTAGACTACTGCGGTGCCCCACGCAACTCAAAATTCCTCAATGTTACGCCTGTACAAAATCCTTGGGAGCAGTTGACACTCGCCTACGAAAGCGGAATAGACCGGCTGTGGATTCTCAATGTAGGTGACCTCAAGCCGATGGAATATCCTATCAGCCAATTTATGGATATGGCATGGAATCCTTACAAATATACCGTTAACCGTATCACAGACCACACCAGGGATTTTTGTGCACAACAGTTTGGCAGCGCGCAGGCTGACGAAGCGGCGAGGATACTGAACCTGGCGTGCAAGTACAACGGCCGTTGCACACCGGAGATGCTGGACAAAGACACTTATGACCTTGAGAGTGGCGAATGGCAGACCGTAGTAAACCAATACCTACAGCTCGAAACTGATGCCTTGCGCCAATACAACAGTCTGCCTCCAGCCTATCATGATGCCTATCGCCAGATTATCCTCTTCCCTATAGAAGTGATGAGCAACCTGCACCAGATGTATTTCGCACAGGCGCAAAACCACAGCCTCAGCAAATGCAACAACCCGAAAGCGAATCTTTGGGCTGACGAATGTGAACGACTGTTCAAGCGCGACTCCCTGCTCTGCGACTACTACAACCACAAGATGTCTAACGGCAAGTGGAACGGGATGATGACCCAAAAGCATATAGGCTACAAGGGATGGAACGATGACTTCGAGAAGGACACTTGCCCTGTCCTGCATAGGGTATCTCTGCCTGCCGTCATAGAAAGCCTGAACGACGTGGTAGAGATAGAGGCTCCTTATTACTTCAGCAAGACAGATGCGGAGGCTAAATGGACCGAGATACCTTTTATGGGAAAGAGTTTGGCAGGAATAACCCTCATGCCCTATACCCAGGACATCAAAGGGGCAAGCATCCAATACAAGTTTAAGATGAAAACACCCGAAAGCAAAAAGGTTAGCATACACATCATCACGAAGTCGACCTTAGACTTCCTCAACAAAGGAGGCATGTCGTACAGCGTGAAGGTAGACGACGCAGAACCTGTCCTTGTCAACTTCAACGGGAATCTGAACGAGAAGCCCGAGAACATATACGACACCTACTACCCTACCATTGCCCGTCGAGTCGTAGACAAAACCATCCCGGTAAATCTTCTGCCTTCAGACAACGGTACACATACCATTACCATTGTTCCTAACGACCCTGCTATCATTTTCGAGAAAATAATAGTAGACGGAAGAAACAACGGCAAAAGGGTAAGCAAGTTGTAGGCGGGGTTAAAGGGCGGCACCCTTCAACCGCTTGCTTACCTTGACGGAGACAAACGCTATCATCAATCCCAGGCAAGCCGCTATCGACAAGGCGATGCGAAGGCCGGTGGCCTCGGAGAGCCAGCCTATGACGGGAGGACCTACCAGGAAGCCGAAGAAGCTGATGCTCGAAACGATGGTGATGGCGATACTCGCCTTCACCGTGCCGAGCTTGCCGGCTATGCTGTAACAGATAGGTACCGAAGAGGAGATGCCGAAGCCCACGAGCAGGAAGCCAAGCGTGGCGGGAACGAGGTAAGGCAGAGCGGATGCCAACCACAAGCCCACGAGTATCAGGGCGCCGCAAGTCTTCAACACCCTGGAAGGACCATACTTCGTGACGAAGCCGTCGGCACAGAAACGTCCCAAGGTCATCGCCCCCATGCCTGCCACATAGCCGGCACGGATGAAAGTCTCGTCGGGCTTTACCACTGAGGCAAAGTAGACACTGCTCCAATCGTACACGGTTCCCTCGCAGAACATGCCGGCAAAGCCCATCAAGCCAAGAAGGAACAGCACGGGGTCAATGGTCTTGAAGGAGAACTTGGGCACGTCTTCCTCCTCTGCCTTGGCTGTGGCATCGTTGACAAGGAAACGTAGCCCCGCACCCAAGATGGCAAAGCTCAATACCACTACAACGGCATAATGTGCCTCTATGGGCAGCAAGGTATTGGCAAAGAGTGCACCTATGATGCCGCCCGCAAAACCACCGAGACTCCACAGCCCGTGGAAGGACGACATGATGTTGCGCCCGTACATCTTCTCTACGAGGCACGCCTGCGTGTTGGTGGCGATATTCATAAGGTTCGCCATCATGCCAAACCCTACGAGTGCGGTGGTCAGTGCTACCACACTACTGCTACAGCCTATACAGAACAGGGCTACAGCATAGAGCACCTCCGAGAGAATAAGCATTTTCTTGCTGCCAAACTTGTTGACCAGCACACCCGAGAAAGCCATCATCAGGAGTTGGCCTATCGGAATGGCAAAGAGTACGGTACCCAACTCGCCGTTGCCCAAGTGCAACAGGTGCTTGATGTCGGGTATGCGGCTTGCCCAACTCGCAAACACCACTCCCGGCACAAAATAATATGCGGCTACCGCCAGTCTCTTGCGGGCCAAATCGCCCAATCCTTTCCTTATTATCATTATAACGCTGTTTCTCTTAGCGGCTGCAAAATTACAAAATCTTTATCAAACAGCTACCATGTGCCGATGAAAAACCATACATCCAGCCAGAATCTTTCACAAGAAAACACAAAAAAAGGACCGGCCTCTGCCGGTCCAAAAATTGAGAGAGATATAAATGTGCTGACACTCGGTCAACACGAGGCAAATCACTTGCCTTATACCTTTCTTACTTGTTTGCTGGATGGTCGTAGGGACCTGTGCGAACGTCCCAGTACATCTGGCTATAGTAGTTGTTGGTGCCGTCCTTCAACTTGGCGACAGCCTCTGACCAGTTGGCACCGTTCAGCGAACTCTCGTTGGTGGGGTATTTCACACGGGAGATAATCATGCCCTTCGTGTCGTTCAAGGGGGTGAAGAGCACATTGTTGTCTTTGTACACTGCGGTGATCTCGCCCGGACGAATCAACTGGTCGGGATAGCCTGTGCGGCGGATTTCCGTCCATGCCTCGGTACCGTTGGTGAAGAGGTCGATGTACTTCTGGATGGCGCAAGCCTCAGCGTCCACGTTACCGGACACACCGTCTATATATGCCTCGATGTCATCGTCGGAGATGGACTCACCAGCCAGGGCGTACCAATACTTGATGGATGCCTCGATGCCTTCCTTGTAATCTTCCACGTCGTAGCCGTTGTACTCGCAGAGGATGAACTTCAGCTCAGCATAAGTCATCAGCGGCACGGCATAGGTCTTGGTCAGAACCAGTGGCTGTCCGCTGTACCAGTTGGGGGCTGCCGAGCGGAACTTGTCCTGCGTACCCGTAGGACAGGCATACGGGATGCCGTCGTATCCGCCAGACGGGCTGGGATTGGTGTAGACATAGATACGGGGGTCTACGACGCCCTCCCAGGGGTGCTGCTTGTTGTTGAGCTCGTCGCGCTTGCCGTTCATGAGGTTGGTGAGGCTCCTGTTGATGGTAAAGTCGTTACGTCCCGATACATAGAAGCCTGAGTAGAACATGCAGTAGTCAGAGCCGGAAGATACATAGCTAAACTTGGCTGCATCTGCATTGCTCTCCATCACGCCACTCTCCAGAGCCTCGGCGATGTACCTCTTCCAGTCGGGGTCTACCTTGGACATGTGTATGGCGAGACGGCACTTCAGGGAGTTGCCGAATTTCTTCCACTTGGAGGCATCGCCGTTGAAGATGATGTCGCCAGAGGTGAAGGCATCCTGGCTCTCATCAATCATTGCCACAGCCTCGTCCAGTTCGGAAATCATTTTGGCATAGATGTCCTTCTGGTCGTCATACTTGCAGTAGAGCACGCCCTCGTCTTCCAGTTTGCCGATCTCGGAGTAAGGCACGTTGCCCCATGTGTCGGTGATGACATCCATCAGCCATACCTTCATGATCTTGGCAGCGGCTATCTGGTTGCAGTTGGCTCCGTAGGCGGAAGAGGTATTCTTGGTAGCCGCGTCGGTGTTCATCTTGATTACCTTGTCGAAGTTAGCCATACCCATATAGAGGTAGTTGAAGTAGCTGTTGTTGGTACTCTCGCGAATCTGGTAACGGTCTTCCTCCGTATAGTTGCGCTGTGCCCACTGCTGGGAGTATACCAGGCACTGGCGGCCACTGAACCAGTTGTCATAGATGTTGTCCATCGTCCATTTTTGTGCACCCTCCATCAACATGTTGGACGGAACAGAACTGGGACTGTTCGGGTTCTCGTTGATTGAATCCAGGTCATCGCACGATACCATCGGCAGGCAGGCGACTCCCATCAATATATATTTAAAAATCTTCTTCATAACTTTTCTGTCTTAAAATTAGAACTTCAAACTAACACCAAATCCGTAGTTGGCAACCATTGGTGTGGCACCACCCTCGATACCCTGTACGTTACCAGAGCTGGTGACGATCATCTCAGGGTCGAAGTGCTTGCAGTCGGGGCCCCATACGCCGAGGTTGCGGCCGTATGCGGAGAGGCGCAACGACTTGACAAACCAGGCGGGATTCAACTTGAAGGTGTAGCCGATGTTGATCTCACGCAACTTGATGTAGTCGCTCTTCAGGATGTTCTGTGCTGCCGGACCGTTATAGTAGTTCTCGTAGTAGTCGCGGGCACTCACTCTCATCGTGTTCTTCTCGCCCGTACCATATACGACACCGTCGGTCACGATACCGTTCTCACGAACGCCATTGTCAGCAGTCTCCGCCAACATACCGCAGTAGTTACCCCAGAGGGTGGTGGTAGAGAAGTACTGGCCTCCCTTGGAGAAGTCGAACTGGATGCTGGCATCGAAGCCCTTGTAGCGGAAGGAGTTGACCCAACCACCGGTGAAATCGGGATAGATATGGCCGATAACCTCATTGCCGTCGGTAGCCATGTAGAGTCCTGTCTCGGGGTCTACGCACTTGTTGCCGTTCTCGTCATAAACGAAGTTGGTTCCCTTGATAACACCATATTCCTCGCCTACCTGTGCACCTATCTCCACCATGAACGGGGCAGACTGGATGCGGTAGTAGTCCACACCGTCGGTGAGGCTCTTCACCTTGTTCTTGTTGGAAGCGAGGGTGAGCGTGGTGTTCCATTCGAAGTCGCGTGTCTTGATGGGTGTGCCGTGGAGGGCAATCTCGATACCCTTGTTCTCTATCTCGCCGGAGTTGATCATCTTGTAGATGTAACCTGTGGTACCAGATACAGACAAGGGCAGAATCTCGTCCTTGGTATTGGTCTTATAATAGGTTACGTCGAAGCCCAGACGATTGTCGAAGAATGCCATCTCCAGACCCAACTCGTATGAGGTGGTAGACTCTGGCTTCAACTCGGAGTTGTTCAGCGTGTTGGGCAGACGGTAACCCGGGGTAGAAGAGTCGATGTTGGTGTACTGGGTATAGGTACTCAGCACCTGGTAGGGGTCGGTATCGTTACCTACCTTGGCAAAACCGAGGCGCAGCTTACCGTATGTCAACCACTTAGCCTTGTCCTTCAACAGTTCTGAGAACAACCAGCTACCCGTGATGGATGGGTAAACATAGGTATTGTTGCTGGAAGGCAGTGAAGAAGACTTGTCGCCACGGAGCGTAGCCTCCAGGTAGAGCATGTTCTTCCAACCCACAGTCACGTCACCAAATAGGGAGTTGGTACCCTTGATGGTCTTCCGGTTATAGGCGGCAGCCGTCTGGAGAGAGTTGGCGAGGTTGTAATACTCGGGGATGGCGAGTCCGCCCTGTGTCGCACCATATACATACTCATAATGGCGGCGCATGATGTTGGCACCCAGGTTGGCATTAAGACTGTAATCGCCGAAAGTCTGGTTGTACATCAACATGAACTCGTGGTTCAGCTCATACTGCTGACGGGAGATTTCCATGTAGGCAGACTGCTCCTGTGAGTAAACGGCATTGCGCTCATACTGCTTGTCTACATAGAAGTCGAGGTTAGCCTTGTACTGGAACTTCAACTGCGGGATAATCTCGTAGCTGAATCCCACGTTACCATAGATACGGTTGCGGCTGTCCGTCTCATAGTTCATGTAGCGGCTCCAGTAGGGGTTGTTGTGGTACTGTATGGTATAGTCGTCCACGCCACCGATGTTCCAGGAAGCCTGGCTGCCGTCGGGATTCTTGTAGAGAGCTTCCAGCTCGTTCATGTTCAGCTGGCGCTGTCCCCACTGGGTAAACTTCACCATGATGTTGTTGTCGCCGTAACCGGTATCCTGACGGCCCTTGGTGCGGTTGTTGAAGTAGTTGACGCTGGTGAAGACATTCAACTTCTTGTTGGGCGACATGATGTTACCCGACACGTTCAGGATGTTCTTGTACTGGCTGCTGTTGGGCAGATAGCCGGTCAGGGACGTGTTGGTGTAAGAGATACGGAACGCACCGTTGTCGTAAGCCTGCGATATGGCTATGTTGTTGGTATACGAAACGCCCGTCTTGAAGAAGTTACGATAGTCGGAAGAAGAGGGACTCCAGGAAGATGTCGTGGGGTCGCCCTGATAACCGCTGTTCTTCCATTTTGTCAAGTCATACCAGGAGAGCACCTGGCGGCCGTCCAACTTCGGGCCCCAGCTCTCGTCCATACCGTAGTCGGGAATGAGGTACTCCTTGCCGTTGATGGTTGCCGTGGTGAAATCATCACCCTCGCTTCCATACCCATAGTCGCCGGCATAGCCATAGCCACCACCATACTGGCTCTGCAGCTTAGGCAACTTGGTAACCGTCTCGAAACCTATAGAAGAACTGAACTCCACGCCGAGACCCGTGGTCTTCTTGGCGCGCTTGGTCGTAATCATGATGACACCGTTTGAGGCACGGCTACCATAAAGAGCAGTAGCAGAGGCACCCTTCAGCACGCTGATATTCTCGATGTCGTCGGGGTTGATGTCCTGAATCAAGTTACCGTAGTCGTAACCACCGCCGCCTCGTGCGGTAGAAGTGGAGTTGTTGTCAGAACCCTCGATGGGCACACCGTCGACAACGAACAAGGGCTGGTTACTGCCCGAGAGCGAGTTGGCACCACGGAGCAATACCTTGGAAGAACCGCCCATGCTACCGGAGCTGGAAGAAATGGACAAACCTGCCACCTTACCCTGCAAGGCATTGACAGGGTTGTTGAGACCGCCGCGCGACTTCAGCATCTCGTCGCCACTCAGCTCGGTAACGGCGTAACCTAAAGCCTTCTTCTGGCGGGATACACCCAAGGCGGTAACAACGACATCGTCCAAAGCGTTGTTGTCGCCCTCCAAATAAATTTTCATGTTAGATTTAGCATCCACCTTCTGGGACTTCATACCCAGATAAGAGATGACCAACTTGGCGTTAGAGCCGGGAGCCACCAAAGAAAAGTTACCGTCTACGTCTGTTACGGTGCCTGTTTTGGTTCCCTCAATCCTGATGGATGCACCTATCACCGGCGAACCATCTTCCTGAGAAATAACCTTACCTGAAACGGTAGTTTGCGCGAGGGCCATACTCGTACTGAGAAGCGCCCCCCCTAATACCATCGTCAATCTTTTTACCATAATTTCTCTCTTAAATAATTAAACAACGTACAAATATCGGGGGCAAAGTTATGAAAATATTGTTACATAAACAAATTTTTACCAAACATATTGTTAGTTTTTATTAAATATACCTAACTTTATGTATGCTTATGATGTTTTTATGCTTACTTTGCGCCTACTTATATCATTATTTACATAACTTTGTGGTGCATTACCGCCTCTTACCATTACATTACTTTTATAATACCGTTCTAACGACAACAGAACGGCGTTTTTTTATACTTATGTAATGTGTAAAAAGCCAATAAAAAACAGCATACACACTATCGCAAAATTGGCTTCATGTGCGACCCCTCTTTTCTCGAGGTTAAGACCTCAAGCCC
>CAVCGV010000105.1:0-9674 GCA_963601815.1 bacterium | reverse complement strand
GCGAGGGTAACGCATCCAGTTTAGTAATGTGTAAAAAATAACTTGAGCAGATTTGCCCTTTCAGCCCGTCGTTGGCACATTTCGCGAATCAAAAAAATGCTCAAGTTATTTTTTACACATTACTTAGTATGCATTGATATAATAGGAGGTACAGCGCCCCCGCTGTACCGTCCCTCAAGCATAGAAACCGTGTGGGTACGGCGCTGTACCGTCCCTCCTAATAAAGGCAACCTTACAGGTCGTGCAGGCCGAAACGCACCGAGTTACTTGAGTGTAAACTTGTGCGAGTGAAGCATTTCCTTCGGGTCGAGCGCCTTGTCGAGCTCTTCCTTGCTCATGATGCCTTGCTCTATCACGATGTCGTATACGGAGCGACCTGTGGCGTGCGCTTCCTTGGCTACCTTACTGCTCTTCTTGTAGCCGATGATGGGGTTGAGGGCGGTCACGATGCCGATGCTGTTCTTCACCATCTCGTAGCAGCGCTCCTTGTTCACCGTAATGCCGAGGACGCACTCCGAGGTCAGGGTCTCTATGGCATTCTTCATCCATGTCAGACTCTCGAAGAGGCTCTCCGTGATGATAGGCTCCATTACGTTCAGCTCCAATTGCCCAGCCTCGGCGGCAAAGCTGACGGTGGTGTCGTTGCCTATCACCTTAAAGCAAACCTGGTTGGTTACCTCCGGGATAACGGGGTTTACCTTGCCCGGCATGATAGAAGAACCGGGAGCCTTAGGAGGCAGATTAATCTCGTTCAGTCCGCAACGGGGACCGGATGCCATGAGGCGAAGGTCGTTGCATATCTTGGAAAGCTTCACGGCGAGTCGCTTCAGGGCTGATGAGTAACTTACGTAAGCACCTGTGTCTGGTGTAGCCTCCACCAGGTCGGTAGCGGTAACGAAGCTCTCGCCGGTCAACTTGCTGAGATTGGCCGCACAGAGTTTGGCGAACCCCGGCACGGCATTCAGTCCTGTACCGATGGCTGTACCGCCCATGTTTATTTCGTGCAACAGCTTCACGTTGCGTTCCAAGTTGAGAATTTCCTCCTCCAAGTTGTTGGCATAAGCATTGAACTCCTGTCCGAACGACATAGGCACGGCATCCTGCAACTGGGTGCGCCCCATCTTGATGGCATCGGCATACTCGTCGGCCTTGTATCTGAAGGCACTGATAAGACCAGTCAAGGCACCTACCAGGTGGGCGTTCATACGAATCAGCGCATAGCGTATGGAGGTAGGGTAAACGTCGTTGGTACTCTGACCGCAGTTGCAATGGTCGTTGGGGGAGCAGTACTGGTATTCGCCCTTCTCGTGTCCCATAATCTCCAGCGCACGGTTAGCTATCACCTCGTTGGCGTTCATGTTGACAGATGTGCCGGCACCACCCTGCACCATGTCAATGGGGAAGTTCTCGTGCCACTTGCCGTCTATAATCTCACGGCATGCTTGGGCGATGGCACCCGAAATCTCGTCGTTGATAACGCCGAGCCTGTGGTTCGTCTCGATGGCAGCCAATTTCACGTAAGCGATGGCAATGATAAAGTCGGGGTTGTCGACCATCGTCTTGCGGGAGATGTGGTAATTGTTGATGCCGCGCTGTGTCTGCACGCCGTAGAGTGCATCGGCAGGAACTTTGAGCTCACCCAAAAGGTCACTCTCCACTCTGTATTTCTTCTCTTCATCCATGGTTATATGTTTTTTAGGTTGTAGTAATTCTTTTCGCACGTTGTCAAGTTGGTTCTAAAGTTTCTTGCTCTACAGCCAGTGGATATCATAACCCTTGCTGGCATAGGAGGTTGAGGTTGCGGATAGCCATCGTGGCAAAACGAGTGATGGGCTACCGTTTGGTTTTGTCTGCATCCGCGCTGGATATGATTGCAAAAATAGGAAGAATCTGCGAATGCACAAAATCTTTCGCAGGTATTTTATGGCTAAAAAATGAGAAAAGACATACGCTCTATGACATATTTGCACTATCTTTGCATCCGAATTGTAAATAGCAAATAGGAAAAGATGGCAAAGATATTGATTGTGGAGGATGACTTGACCTTCGGAACCATGATACAGACATGGCTCAAAAAGAAAGGTTTCGATGCAGACAGGGTAACCTCTGTAGGTGCAGCACTGAGATACCTGCAGGAGAACGACCACACAGACCTGATACTCTCCGACCTTAGGTTGCCCGACCGCGACGGTCTCGCCATCCTGCAGTGGACAGGCATCCATCGTCCCGGCATCCCCTTCATCGTTATGACCAGTTATGCTGAGGTACAGAATGCCGTGCTCGCCATGAAGTCGGGTGCCACCGACTATATCGCCAAGCCCTTCCCGCCCGACATCCTCCTGGAGAAGATACACGAGGCTTTGGACGGGAAAAATGAAGAGGGAAGAGTGAAGAACCTGGCGGGACGGGTGAAGAGCCAAGAGGAAAGAGCGAGGGACCAGAAAGAGCAAAACGTACAGAGCGAGGGAGACAATTGTTCTATACCTAAATATATAGAAGGTAAGAGCGAGGCATCGAGACAACTCTACGAATACGTGAGTCTTGTGGCACCTACCCCCATGTCGGTACTCATATTGGGTGCCAGCGGTACGGGAAAGGAGTATGTGGCACACCGCATCCACGAACTCAGCAGCAGGAAAGACAAGCCCTTCGTGGCACTCGACTGCGGTGCCATTCCCAAGGATGTGGCCGCTTCCGAGTTCTTCGGCTATATGAAAGGGGCATTTACCGGGGCAGAACAAGACAAGAAAGGAGCCTTCGAGATGGCGAACGGCGGTACGCTCTTCCTCGACGAGATGGGCAACCTGAGCTACGAGGTGCAGGTGCAACTGCTGAGAGCCTTGCAAGAGCGCAAAATTCGTCCTTTGGGTAGTACCCAAGAGATAGATATCGACATTCGGCTGGTATGCGCCACGAACGAAAATCTGGCTAACTGTGTGGCAGAGGGAAAGTTCAGGGAAGACCTTTACCATCGCATCAACGAGTTCACCATCTACATGCCTGCCCTCAAAGACAGGGGCACCGACCTCTTTATCTTTGCCGACCTCTTTATCAAGCATGCCAATAGAAAGCTGGGCAGGAATGTGTTGGGACTTGATGCCAAGGCTTCGGAAAGGATAGCCTCTTACGACTGGCCTGGTAACCTGCGCGAACTCAACAACGTGATGAAACGCGCCACCCTTCTCGCCAAAGGCAAATACATAGGTATGGCCGAGTTGGAAAGAACGATGGCGCAAACTACCGTCCAGCCAGTAAACCTTGCACTGCACGACGAGCAATCGGAACTGCAGAGCATAGAGGCTGCCCTCAAGGCCACCAACGGCAACAAGAGCAAGGCTGCCCAACTGCTTGGCATAGACCGCAAGACACTGTACAACAAATTGAAGAAATACGGAATGGATTAGGGAGGTACGTTTCTTATGAGAGAAGCGCCCCCATATTCCGCACTTACCCCTATTCCCCAAAACGTTCCACAACATTTTGGGGAATTTTTCTACACTCTTTCCACACATTCTACATGCCACACTTTTAGGCCATAAATACGTATATCATTAATTGTTAGTGACTTATTGCGTAATCCTCTGTTTTGGCACGCCCCTTGTGATATATAAAGTGAACACGCCGATAAACACAAGTTAAACGAAACGGTTCACCAGACAAACAACATTATATTCACAACATTAAAACATTAAAGATTATGAAGAAGTTAGTATTCGCAGTTGTAGCAGCAGTAGCAATGTTTTCGGTAAGCAATGTTTTCGCCACTGGCAAGATGACCAACACGGCAAGTGAAGCACCTGTAGACACCGTAGCACCGGCAGACACAACGGTTTCTTCGACACCGACACAGGCTCCTGCCGACACCGTGGCAACAACACCTGTTGCTGAGTAAAAACACTCTTCCTCCTCATCATTGAGAGAGGGTCTTTCCGAATCATCTTAACGAAAAAGTCTGCCAACAATCCAGCTTGTTGGCAGACTTTTCCGTTAATTCGATACAATTGTGTAATTTTGCAGCGCATATATATATAGGTGCCGATGGTGAATACTGAAGGATTCTCTACAAGACGAACCTCGGCAAAACATAAAAGGAAAAAAAAGAAATGAAGACCAATATTCCTTTCAAGGCGGCCGTAGGATACGTGGCGGTAGCGGCTGTTCTCGTTGCTGCTATTGTCTTGGTGTACTGCAATACGAAGTCCATTCTCGCCATCAACCGGGTTTCGCAGGAGTACATGGAGAAACGCGATTCGTCCGACAGGGCTATGAGTGCATTGCTCAGAAAAGAGCAACTCAGTCTGAAGGATCTCGCCGATGCCATGGACGTCAACCAACCCCATGACTATCTGCATGAGAAATGGCAGAACCTCAATGCAGGAAAGGACTCGGTGGTAGTGCGCCCCCGTACGGCGTTACCCCGCGAAGAAAAGGCCACTACGGTAGAAGTGGTAAAAACACGCAAGGGATTCTTCCGCCGTTTGGCCGATGCCTTCAAGAAGGAGCGTGCCGAGACCCTAAGTGTAAGGCAGGACACACTGCGTGCCGTAACCGATACCATGACCTCCGTAAACGTGGCGGAGAACGTGGCGGATATCCTGCAGCAGATAGAGAAGAAGGAAAGGCACGCCGCAAAGCAGAAGGTCAGGAACGTAAACCAGGAGATGGCCGAACTGCAGATGGTGAATGCCCAGTTGGCTCTGCGCTCTGCCCGCCAACTGAACGAAGAATACCAGAGGGAACGCCTGTCTATGCAGCAGACCATAGACAAGGCGATGACGGCGCGCCAACATCTGTTGTGGCAGATAGGACTGTTGGCAGTTCTTGCCGTCCTTGCCGCCGTTATCCTGTTGTGGTACATCTGGCGCGATGCCCGGAAGGAACGCCTTTACCGTGAGAGTCTGGAAGCTGCCAATGAGGAAACGCAGCGTGTCATGCGTCAGAGGGAGCGACTTCTGCTAACCATCACGCACGACATTAAGGCTCCTGCGGCCTCTATCTCGGGGTTTGTAGACTTGCTGAAGGACAGTCTGCACGACGAGCGGGCACGCTCTTGCCTCGACAGTATCCGCCATTCAGCCACCCACCTGTCCAAGCTGGTGGCAACGTTGCTCGACTATCATCGGTTGGAGAACGGTCTGCTTGAATTGCATCCCGTCAGTTTCTCACCCCAACTGTTGGTGCAGCAGTGTGCGGAGGAGATGAGGGCACAGGCGCAGCAGAAAGGGCTGGCACTGCAATGTGACTGTCGGGAATGTACGGCGCTCTATGACGCTGACGCTTTCCGCATACGCCAGGTACTCAGCAACCTGGTGAGCAATGCCGTGAAATATACAGACCACGGCAGTGTCTGCATCTCTGCCAGAGTGCAGGACGACAACCGACTCTTGCTGAAGGTAAAGGATACGGGGAGGGGCATGACGGCAGAGGAGAGCCGGCGTGCGTTCCAGGCCTTCGCCCGTCTGGACAATGCGCAGGGGATAGAAGGTACAGGACTTGGACTTGCCATCACGCACGAACTGGTAACGCTGTTGGGTGGTGCCATCAGTCTGGAGGCTGTTCCGGGTAAGGGCTGCACCTTTACCGTCAGCATACCTGTAACGGTGTGCGCCGGCGAGGGGCCGTCTGCCACACAAGCTCCCACTGCCTTACACAACCGTAAGATACTCGTCCTTGATGACGACCTGTTGCAGCTTACGCTTTTGCAGGAGATGCTGCACCGCATAACGGACAGCAGTTGGCAGGTGTTCGTATGCAGCCATGTGGCAGAAGCTCTTAGCGTGATACACGACGAGCACCCCAGTCTGATGCTGATGGACATCGAGATGCCCGAGGCTAACGGCGTGCAACTTGTCCGGAGTATCGACCATAGCCGCATGACCATGGTGGCCATGACTGCCCATGACGAGAGTATCCTGCCCGAACTGAGACAAGCGGGATTTGACGACTGCCTCTTCAAACCTTTCTGCATGGATAAACTCTGCTCGATATTAGGCGTACCCGTTCCGAATGTTGCTTCAGCCCAAACCGATACCCTCCTGGCTTTTGCCGGAGATGACCCCGTGGCCGCAAAGGAAATTCTGGGCAGTCTGCAGCAAGACCTGGAAGATTATAGACGCTGTTTTGCCGCAGTTGCGGAAAACATAGACAGGGCAGCCCTGGGCAAGGCCGCCCACAAGTTGCTGCCCATAGCTGTCATGCTGTCGTTCGGCAGTGTGGAAAACCTAAAAATGCTTTCACCTGAGCGGATAACCGATTTGTCGGATGATGATATTCGTGCCTGTGTCCAGCCTGTGCTACAGGAGATAGAACGCTTTTTGGTAGAGCTCAGGCACTGAGTGGCAGAAAGAAAGCTTGTGGGGCTTTCATGCTGATTATTCGTATCTCTTTAGTGAAAGAACCGATGCACGTTCGTTTGAAATATATGCCTTATGTATTTATAAAAAGGTTAGCGTATCACACGATACACTAACCTTTGTTCTTGTCTTTTCGGTTTATGGTGCTTATTTGTTGCACCTTTGTGGCATGAGGGATAAATGCCGGCTTTATCAGTCGTAGAATCCCGGTTGCTTGTATTCGATGCCAAGCTCTCGGTCTACTGTGGCGATGACACCCTGAATCTGGCCCATTGCAAACATGCGGCCGAGCAAGGTGTAACCGGCATTGTGGCCGTGGGTGCTCTCGTCGAACACGCCGCCCGGCTCGTCGGTGAAGGTCATGCCGTGGTCCACACGCATGGGGAGACGGCGACCGCTGTTGCACTTGCCTTCCTGCTCTGCCTTCTCGAAGATGCGGCACAGCTCTATCAGGTCGGCACGACCGCCCAGGTGACTTGCCTCGGTGAAGTTGCCGTTGGGGAAGATGTGGCAAGAACGGAGGTGAACGAAGTGGGTGCGGTCGGCAAACTGCTTTGCCATGGCCACGCAGTCGTTGTGCTCGCCTGCCGAGAACGAACCGGCACAGAAGGTCAGGCCATTGTGCTTGTTGGGCACGGCATCGAGCATCCACTGGATATCCTCGGCGGTACCGATGATACGCGGCAAACCGAACACGGGGTAAGGTGGGTCGTCGGGGTGGACGCACATGTTGATGTCGTACTCGTCGCAAACGGGCATGATGGCCTCCAGCCAGTACTTCATGTTCTCCTGCAACTTCTTCTTGTCGATGCCCTCGTAGAGTTTCAGGAGGTCGCGGAACTTCTGTACAGGGGCTGCATCGCCCTCGCTGAAGTTGCCCGACACGAAGCCCTGTGTCTTGATGATGATGTTCTCCACCAAGGCATGGTCTTGCTCGGGAGTGGAGGTCTTCTTTATCTCGTCAGCCTCTGCCACGAGGTCTCTGCCCCACTTGTGCGCCTCGGAGAATGCTGCCCAGTCCTCACGGGCACCCTCACGCTGCAGGATATAGATGTCGAAATAGGCAAACTCGCCCCAGTTCATATAGAGGTTGTTGGCGCCGTTGGGATTGTCGTGGGAGAGGTCGGTGCGTGCCCAGTCGAGCACGGGCATAAAGTTGTAGCAGATGCACTTGATGCCCTCCTCGCCGAGGTTGCGCAGGCTCTCCTTGTAGACCTCTATCTGGTGGTCGCGGTCAGCACCGCCATACTTCAGCGTCTCTACCACGGGCAGCGACTCCACCACGCTCCACTTCATGCCGTAAGACTCGATGTACTCCTTGAGTTCATGAATCTTTTCGCGTGTCCATACCTCGCCGAGCGGCACGTCGTGCAATGCTGTCACGATACCCTCGACACCTATCTGTTTCAGTTGGGCAAGTGTAATCTTATCCTTCTTGCCAAACCATCGCCATGTTCTTTCCATATTGTTTCTATTTTTTTTTGAGGAAGTTAAGAAATTAACTCCCCAATATTATTATCTTGCTAAAGTATATTTGTGCAATGTTGCTCTCACGGCACCCTTGCCGGCGAAGAGTTCCTTCACCATGCCCTCTATCTGCTCGCCGAAGCCAGCCTCGTAGAGGTCGAGTCCGAAGACATCCTTGCGGGAGTAGAGCTGCTTGAGGCAAGCGTAGTCCTGGTCTGCCTTGCCCACCTCCAGAGGAGCGACGATAGCCTGCAGTTCAGCCAGCAAGGGGTCGGAAGAAGGCTCGAACGGCTGCAGATTGTCATCGAGCGCCTTGAGGTAACGGGCGTAGCCTGCCAAGACGAGCGGGATGAGCACGAGGTTGCTCTTGTCCAAACCGCGGGCGATGTACTTCTTGATGGTCTCGCCGAAACGGATGGAGAGCTTCTGGCTGGTATCGGTAGCGATACGCTGCGGAGCGTCGGGCATGAAGGGGTTAGGCAGACGCTTGTTGATGACGGTGCCGATAAACTCGTAGGGGTTCAGTACGCCCGGGTCGGTAACTACAGGCATTGCCTCGATGTAACCTATCTTCTGGATGAAGGCACGCAGGTCTTCGTCTGCCATCTCGGCGGAAATCAAGGTGTAGCCGAGCATGCAGCCATAGATGGACATCGCCGTATGGAGCGGGTTCAGACAGGTAGTTACCTTCATGGTCTCCACCTCGTCCACGGTCTTGCGAGTGGTATAGAGTGCACCGCCCAACTCCAGTGGCGGGCGACCGTTGGTATAGTTATCCTCGCAAACAAGATATTGCACCTCCTCCGAGTTGACGAAAGGAGCGGTATAGGTATGCTTCTCGGTGATGATGGTCTGGTTGTCCTCGAAACCGTCCTCGGCTATCATTGCCTGCACCTTCTCGTGAGGGCGAGGGGTAATCTTGTCTATCATGGACCAGGGATAGGTAATCTTGGTCTCGTCGTTGATGTAATCGAGGAAGCCTGCCTCCACGATGCCGTCCTTGGTCCAGCGCTCGGCATAAGCCTTCACGCCCGCCTTCACGTGGTCGCCGTTGTGTGAGCAGTTGTCGGTAGACTGGAGGGTGACGGGCAACTTGCCTGCCTTGTATCTTTCATAAAGGAGAGCGGTCAACTTGCCCATGGCGAAGACTGCGTCCAAGCCTCGGGCGAGGTCAGCCTCGTTGAACGAATATCCCTTTTCGGTAATGGTAAAAGTAACCATCTGGAGCGATGGAGCCTGGAAAATCTCGACGAGGCGCGCCCAGTCTTCGCCAAACTGCTTGTCGGCCTTCAGGCTCTCGGTGATGGAGGCGATGACCTTCTTCTCGATGGTGCCGTTAGACTGGAGGCTGACGAGCAGAGAGAGATTGTTGTAAGGGCGATAAGCCTTGTCGATGATTTCGTAGTCAAAGCTTTCTGCCACGATGACACCCCGGTCGTACTTGCCCGTGTTGAGTGCTTCGTTGAGAACTGCAGCCGGGAAAGCGCGGAAGATGTTTCCTGCGCCGAAGTGAACCCAGGTAGGTTCGTCGTGCGTCTTCTGGGCTACGGCTGCAATGTCAAACTTGGGAAGTTCATAGCCTTTTGCCTCCCATTCGGCAGCGTTAAAACTGTCTGAAAGAATGTCGTTCAGTTTCATAGTAAAATATTTTGATGTTGTTTTGTTCTTAGTGTTTTGTACTTTGTCCGTAAGGCCGTGCCTCGAACGCTGATTTAGGTAGGGCAAAAGTACAAAAAAGAATCCGACAACTCCGACTTTCTTCGGAATATTTTCTGCTTTGCAACAAATAACAAAGACTTTTGAACAAATAGCAAGGTTTTGACTGAAAGAAATTGGTTAGAGGTGGTGTGGAAA
>CAVCGV010000104.1:0-9913 GCA_963601815.1 bacterium | reverse complement strand
CTGCTAATCTCTTACTTTCTGAAATACTTACCTACGACGGGCAGATTCTTCAGAGGGAAATCCTTCTTCACGAGATAGGCTGTGAAGACGAGGATGAGTGCCGTGTTGATGAGGCAAGCCACAGGCGTGGAGAAATACTTGTTCGCCTCGGTCATTCCTGCGAAGAGGATGAGGGCGAGGACTACGTAAACCATGATTTCCTTCACGGGATAGTTGATGGGATATTTCTTCTGCCCCACGAAATAGGAAAGGAGCATCGCTGTACCATATCCTGCGAAACCAGCCCAGGCGCAGGCGATGTAGCCATACTCGGGCACGAAGATGACGTTGATGGCTATCAGCACCAGGCAACCGATACCGGAGAAATAAGCTCCCCAGATGGTCTTGTCGATGAGCTTGTACCAGAAACTGAGGTTGAAGTAGACACCCATCATGATTTCCGCCGCCATTACGATAGGCACTACTTTCAATCCCTCCCAATAGTCGTGGCCTATGATGTGGCGAAGCACATCCATATAGCCTACAACAAAGAGGAAGGCGAGAAGCGTGAAAAGAACAAAATATTTCATCGCAGAGGCATAGGTCTGGCGGTTGTCCTTGTCCTTCGCCTTGCCAAACACGAACGGCTCGTAAGCGTAACGGAATGCCTGGGTAATCATCGCCATAATCATCGCTATCTTGCTGGCGGCACCATAGATACCGAGCTGGGCATGGGCGTCGCCCTTCTCGTAGATGTAAGGGAAGAGTATCTTGTCGGCTGTCTGGTTCAGGATACCGGCAATGCCGAGCACGAGGATAGGCCAGCCATAGCCCAGCATCTTCCTGACGAGTATCTTGGTCTCTGCCCAGGAGGCTTTTTCACCGCGGAATCCCTCCAACAGTTCCTTGTAGAAGCAGAAGGTAATGGAGGCAGTACAAACCAGATTGATGTAGAACGCATAACCCACATCGTGGCCGTCCATGACGACGTAGTAGACGAGGTTGAGGGCGATGTTCAGACCGATGAAGAGCAACTTGAAGGCGGCAAACTTCAGCGGGCGTTTCTTGTACCTCAGATAGGCAAACGGAATGCATTGGAAAGCATCGATGGCTACTGTTACGAACATCGTCCACACATATGCAGGATGGTCGGCGTAGCCCATTGCCTCGCTCAGAGGCGAGAGGAAAAGGAACACCAGGGCAACGAACAAAAGGGAGGTGCTGCCCACCATGCAGAGTACGGTACGGTAAACTTTTTCGGAGTTCTCGCCCTCCTTGTTGACAAAACGGAAAAAGGTGGTCTCCATACCATAGGTAAGGATGACGAGAAGTAATGCCGTATAGGCATACATATTGGTGATGACACCATAGCCACCACTGGCAGCACTAATCTTTGCCGTATAGAGTGGCACAAGCAGATAGTTCAAGAATCTGCCGATGATGCTGCTCATGCCATAGATGGCAGTATCCTTTGCGAGTGATTTTAGACTGGCCATAATTCTAAAAGAAAATATATGCTATTGCTATTGCGGCGATGACTCCAGCGAGGTCGGCGAGCAAGCCGCAGGTTACGGCGTGGCGGGTGTTCTTGATGCTCACACTACCGAAATAGACCGCCAATATATAGAAAGTGGTATCGGTAGAGCCCTGGAAGATGCAACTCAGGCGACCCACGAACGAATCGGGGCCATAGTTCTTCATTGCCTCCAGCATCATGCCACGGGCACCACTTCCCGACAAGGGCTTCATAATGGCGGTAGGCAAGGCGCCAACGAAGTCGGCATTTATGCCACATTGCTCCACTGTCCACGACACGCCCCGTATGAGCATATCCATTGCTCCCGAGGCACGGAACACGCCGATACCCACGAGGATAGCCACGAGATAAGGGATAATTTTCACTGCTGTGGTAAAGCCTTCTTTCGCCCCCTCGATGAAGGCATCATACACATTCACCTTCTTCCAGAATCCAGCCAAGATAAAACAGAGGATGATGCCTAAGAGAATCATGTTGGAGGCTACCGTGGTGACGGTATTCATCGTGTCCTTGTCCATATGTCCGAATCCCCAGATGATGATGCCCACAAAGGCGCACATGCATAGGAGCGTAGCCAACAGGACGGGCTGGAGGATGTTGATGCGTTGCCAGAGCGAGGTAAAGACGATGCCGGCAAGCGTTGCCACAGTGGTAGCCATGAGGATGGGGATGAAGACATCCGTAGGCTGCGCCGCGCCATACGAGGCACGGAAGGCAAGAATGGTGGTAGGAATGATGGTCAGCCCAGAGGTGTTGAGCACGAGGAACATGATCATCGGATTGGTCGCCGTATCCTTCTTCGTGTTGAGCTCCTGCATCTGCTGCATCGCCTTCAAGCCAGTGGGCGTTGCCGCATTGTCAAGACCGAGCATGTTCGAGGCGATGTTCATGAAGATGCTGCCCATCACGGGATGGTTCTTCGGGATGTCAGGGAAGAGCTTGGTAAAGACAGGACTGAGTGCCCGGGCCAACACGTTTACCACTCCGGCTTTCTCGCCTATCTTCATGATGCCGAGCCAGAGGGCAAGCACACCCGTCAGTCCGAGCGAAATCTCGAAAGCATTCTTGGAGGAGTCGAAGGTGGAATCCACTATCTTCTGGAAGACGGTAGTATCTCCCAAGGCAAGCCCGATGACTGCGAAGATGAACGCAATCACGAAAAAAGCTATCCATATGTAATTTAAAACCATGTCTGTCTTGTGGCTTACTTGCCGTAGCCTGTATAAGAATTAATGTATTGTCTTAAAACGATGGCAAAAGTACAACAAAAATTTCGAATGAGGTCAGTTCTATACGGAAAATCCCTCCGTGAGAGATTTGGGGATATTATTTTGTCTTTTCACCTATTTTTCTTAGTTGTCTGACATTTCGCCGAGCAACTCACGCAACCTTTCGCCACTCCGTATCTTGCGGGCATACTGTCTGGTGTGCTCTTGTATGGCTGCCACTTTTTCCGCAGGCATCGACTCAAGGGTTTTCGCCAAGTCGTACAGGGAGTCTACCGCGATACCTATCTGGTGCTCTTCGACAAAGTGTCTGAGCGAAGACTCTTTCCACAAGACAACCGGAATGCCCAGGGAGAGGTAAAGCGAAATCTTGTGCGAGGAGTTGTAACGGAGATATTTTCCGTATGTCCCGTTGCAAGTCTCCAGCTGGTCTCCATCCCATACCAGTCCCCAGTTGCCCTCGATGCTTCCCGGGTGGTCCGGACTGAAAACGCCCTTGTACTGCACATGTTCGCTTTCGGTAAAACTGTCAAGGCCTTTCCCGTAGAGGTTGAACGCCAGGTTAGGTCCGGCGATGTCTGCGAGGTGACTGACAAAGGGGCTCTTCGCCAGATTGCCTGCGAATATGACGACAGGCTTGTCGGTTGCAGTCAACGAGTGGACCGGGTCTTCCGTAAGATATGGGAAAAGATAAAGTAGCTTTATCTTGTCTTTGTCGACGCCCCGCTCTACCAGGTAATCTTTCATAGCCGGGGTATGGGCGATGATGGAATGACAACGGTTCAGCTGTTCCAACTCATCTGCATGTTCTTCGGGATGATCCATATAGCGGAACGAGTCCAGGTCGTGGACGATGCAGTTTACCGTGGCCTTGCTTCCGAAAAGATTGTCATAGAAGTCTTTCTTGTTCTTGTGTATCCAGGGAAACTGTACAAAGACGGTGTCCGATTTCCTTATTTTCCATCTGAGGCTCAATATATTGAAATGTCGCATAAACACACGCCACAAGCCTATCGGCGAACGGCTTCCGAAGACCAAGGGCGTATACCCCGCCTCATGCACTATGGCATTTACATCTCCTCTTGCTTTTACGATGGCATGTACGATGTCCTCTTCTATCGTCTGTAGGGAAATTTTCCGTCTATTATTCATCGTTCATTAGTTTTGGACCTTCCTTCTTAGTGGAAGGGGTGGGTTATCATACGGTAGAGCAGGCAAAAATTGAGAGAGAAACAAGTATTGTTCTTAAGCCAATATCTGTTGTAGTATTTCTTCCATAGGCGATGCTCCGCCTTGTTGGCCTTACAGTAGTCGACGATAGGGGCGATGTCTGCATACAACTCTTTGCTGATGTGCCTGTGCATCATAATGCTTGCGGTAAACAGCCCTATGGCTTCGCGAAGATAGCGTTGCTGATTGTCCAGCACGGCTGGTGCCAAGCTCTGCGCGTCTTGCTGCCCCATATACTCTATCATGCGATGCAAAACCGCCACAATATGGCTGAGATTCTTTTTCAGCGCCGAGTCGTTTGTACTGTTTCCTTCACGACCTACGAGGTAATTGTACAGATAGATGTCGTAGACTACAAGCGTGTTGATGCTGCTTACAGGAACCAGGCAATACAGCAAATCTGTATAACATATCCCTTCTGGCAAGACGAGTCCTGATTTCCGCACGATGTCGGTCTTGTACGTCATGCTGTGCATATTAAACTCTACGCTCTCGGAATACTTGTCTACCGAAAAGGTCTTGGCGTTGTATTCCTTACCGTATTCTACACCCTTTATGGGGAGGTAATGCGGCTTAAGACTTCCGTCCTTGGTTGTCAGCTGTTCAACGCGCAGCGTTACGACAAGGTCGGAATCGGTATGAGCCAACTTTTCCATAAAAAGGTCAAGACTCTCTGTCTCAAACCAGTCGTCGGCATCCAATATACGGAAATACTTGCCTTTAGCTATCTTGATGGCTGCATTAAGGCACGAACCGTAATGGCCGTTTTTCTTGTCGACAACAACGATGCTCTGCGGCGCTTTCTCCTGAAAACTCCTTGCAATGGAAAGCGTCGAGTCTGTACTTCCGTCGTTAACGATGATAATCTCTATCTTGTCAATTTCCTTCGCCTTTATCAGTTTGGCGAGGTTGTTTGGCAAATAGTTCTCCATGTTATACGAAGGAATGACTATTGACAACAATTTGTCGGCTTCTTTGTTATAATTTTCCATGCTGCTGGTCATAGGCGTGTTTACGATCTCTGCATATCGTTCAGTTTCTTGTAATATCCATCGAGCTTGATAAGGCTGTCGTGCGTTCCGCTCTCCACTATCTTGCCTTCGTGGATGACGTGGATGACATCGGCACTCTTGATAGTGCTGAGACGGTGCGCTATGGCTACCGTGGTACGCGTCTTCATCAGTCGTTCCAATGCGTCCTGTACCAGGCGCTCGCTTTCTGTATCCAGGGCAGAGGTAGCCTCATCGAGAATGAGGATGGGTGGATTCTTGAGGATGGCGCGCGCTATGCTTACACGCTGGCGCTGACCGCCAGAGAGTCTGCCGCCACGGTCGCCTATGCTTGTGTCAAACTGATGTTCCGACTCCATGATGAAGTTGTAGGCATTGGCTATTTTTGCCGCTTCCTCCACCTGCTCTTTGGTAGCCCCGTTTACACCGAAGGCGATGTTGTTGAAGAACGTGTCGTTGAAGAGGATGGCTTCCTGGTTCACATTGCCTATAAGCTGTCTGAGGTCGTGTATGCCGAGGTCCTTTACGTTGACACCGTCGATAAGGACCTCTCCCTCCTGTACGTCATAGTATCTCGGTATGAGGTCGACGAGCGTCGACTTGCCGCCTCCGCTCTGTCCCACCAAGGCTATGGTCTGCCCCTTCTTGATGACAAGGTTGATGTCTCTCAGTATCCAGCGCTGTTCGTACTTGAACGACACATGGCGGAACTCTATCTCGTGCTCGAAGGAAGCTATGTGCTTAGGATTCTCTACCTCCTTGATGTTATTCTCGGCCTGCATTATCTTGTCCACGCGCTCCATGGAGGCGAGACCCTTGGGGATGTTGTAGCCAGCCTTCGAGAATTCCTTCAGAGGATTGATGATGCTGTAGAGTATCACCATATAATAGATAAAGGTAGGACCGGTAATGGTCATGTTGTTCAACACAAGCACACCGCCAAACCACAGCACGATGACTATCAGCACGGTACCCAAGAACTCGCTCATGGGGTGAGCAAGGGTCTGGCGCATTCCCACCTTGATGACCAGGTCGCGATAAGCATCGTTCACCTTGCGGAAACGGTCGTTCATCTTGCCCTCTGCACAGAATGCCTTGATGATGCGCAGACCGCCCAGCGTTTCCTCCACCTGGCTCATCGTGTCGCTCCACAGGTTTTGCGCCTCCAGCGAGTTCTGCTTCAGCTTTCTGCCCACAATACCCATAAACCATCCCATGAAGGGAACGATGAGCAGGGTAAAGAGGGTGAGTTGCCAACTGATGACGAGCATCGTCGTAAAGTAGGCAATAATAAGGATGGGGTTTTTGAACAGCATGTCGAGCGAGGTCATGATAGAGTTCTCTATCTCGCCCACATCGCCCGTCATGCGGGCTATGATGTCGCCCTTGCGCTCTTCGCTGAAGAAGCCGAGCGGCAGGGACGTTATCTTCTGGTATACGGCATTGCGTATGTCGCGCACGATGCCCGTGCGCATCGGTATCATGAAGGCCGAAGAAAGGAAGTAGGCACCCGTCTTCAGCAACGTCATGAAGGCAAGGAACAGACCGATAACAAGAAGGGCCGTGGTGGCACTATACTCTATGATAAACTCCTGTATGTAGTAATATATGTTGTTGGTGGCAACGTCCTTGATGTTGTCCCAACTCCACGGCATCAGTTCGTTTACCCTGATACCTCCGTCCACCTGGAAAAGGATTTGCAGGATGGGGATAAGAGCGGCAAACGAGAATATGTTCAATATCGCAGAGAGGACATTGAATACTATGGAGAGTGCCAGATAGCCCTTGTAGGGCGGCACAAATCGTCTTAATACTTGCAGGAATTCTTTCATAACGTGCAAAAGTAGCTTTTTTCGGGAAAACCGCCAAACTTTTTCATAGCTTTCTCCGGTTTCCTGTTACATTGTTCCTTTAGGTGTCTATTTTTTCGGCGTGTTCCAAGAAGCCCACGCATGTTTTCCTTTCTCGGGGATGTGGGGAGTTAGAGAAGTTAGGGAAGTTAGGGGAAGTTAGGGTCAAATGTCCTGTCGCCTGTCTACAAACCTACAGAAAGGACCTACAGCACGAATGTTATCATCCCGAACGCATCCCGAACAACAGAGGTGGGGGGAACAAGTCCCCTTTACTCCCCTATCATCCCGACATCCGAAAGCAGGATTACTCCTTTACTTCTTCGCCGAAGAGGGTTGCCGATGTAGAACCGGTAATGCGCACCTTCACAAACTCGCCGATGTGATGGTTGCCCTTGTCCATTACTACTGCTTTGTTTTGTTCGGTACGCCCCATCAGTTGCTGGCGACTGCGCTTGCTGAAGTTCTCGATGAGAATCGTAAACTCTTTGCCTTCGTCCTTCTTGTTCTGCTGGGCGCTTATTTCGGTCTGCAGCTTGATGAGGTCGTTCAGCCTGGCTATCTTCACTTCCTCCGGAACGTTGTCGGGCAGATGCTTGGCAGCGTAAGTGCCGGGACGCTCGGAGTATTTGAACATAAAGGCGCTGTCGAACCCTACTTCTTTTACCAGGTCAAGCGTCAGTTGCTGGTCTTCTTCCTCTTCGTTGTGATAACCTACAAAGATGTCTGTAGTAATGCCGCATCCCGGAATAATGCGCTTGATGGCGGCTATCTTTTCCAGATACTCCTCACGGGTGTATTTGCGGTTCATCAGTTTCAGTATCTTGTTGCTTCCGCTCTGTGCCGGGAAGTGGATATGGTTACAGAGGTTGGGCTCGTCGGCAATGGCGTGAAGGATGTCCTCCGTCATGTCTTCAGGATTGGAGGTGGTGAAACGTACACGCATGTCGGGTACAGCCTCAGCTACCATTCTGAGCAATTGGGCAAACGACACGCTCCCCTCTTCGCGCTTGCCCGAAGGAGAAAGACCGTAGCTGTTGACGTTTTGTCCCAACAGGGTAACCTCCTTGAAACCGCGGTCGTGCAGGTCGCGTACCTCTCTCAATATGCTTTCTGCATCGCGGCTGCGCTCACGGCCGCGTGTATAGGGCACAATGCAATAGTGGCAGAAGTTGTTGCAGCCACGCATGATGCTCACAAAACCGCTCACCTTGTTGCCGCCTATGCGCTGGGGCACGATGTCGCGGTAGGTCTCGGTCTTGGACAACTCGATGTTCATGGCATTGTTGCCGTTTTCACATTGGGCTATCATGTCGGGCAGGTTGAGATAGCTGTCCGGACCACACACAAGGTTGGCATAGTGGTTTTGGATAAGGTCGTCCTTTACACGTTCTGCCATACAGCCCAGCACGCCGAGGATCACCTTCCTTCCCCTTTTCTGTTCGGCATGAAGGGTATCCAGACGATGGTAAATCTTGTTTTCGGCATTCTCCCTCACACTACATGTATTGAGGAAGATGGCGTCTGCATCGTCTTCGTTTTCACACATCTCGTAGCCGGCCATACCCATGACGCTTGCCACGACCTCACTGTCGGCCACATTCATCTGGCAGCCGTAAGTCTCAATAAACAGTTTCTTCATTGTTCTATATGAATTCTAATTTATTTTGGTCTTGCTGTATTGTCTTCTATTTTGTCTTTTCCGCCATGTCTTTAGAGACAAGTGTCAGAACGTAGTAAATCAAAGCCCCGCTTGCCAGTCCTGCCAAGGCGTCTATCAGGTAATGTGCCTGGATGTAAACGGTCGCCATGCAGAGGAACGTGTAGAAAGGCAAGAGAAGGTAGAACAGCCTTCGGCTGCCGGAGTGCCAGGCCAGGAGCATGCACACCGTACTTATGCCCACATGCGAACTGGGGAAAGCCGCCGTCGGCCTTTCGCCAGCATTCTTGGCATCCTCTACAAGCTGGTAAAAAACGCCATCCGTATAACCGGGTGCCGGCAGACAGTCGGTATGTGTATTGAAGTAGTGTCCCATGTCGGGAAATATTCCCTTGGCAATATACTCTACACCCACGGCATCATAATAGTAAGTAGGCCCGACAACGGGAACGAATACAAAGATGACATAGAAGATGATGAAGGCTGCATAGATAATGAACGTGGCACGTTCGAACTCCCTGTAACGACAGAAGAAATAAAAGAATGCCACGACAGCTATCATGGGGTAATACATGAAGTATCCCATGTCCATCAGTTCGCTCACTACCGTCCACGGAAGTGCCTTGGCAAACAGCAGCGCAGGCTGCATGCCGAATATCTGCTGCTCCCAGGTGGCAAAGATGTGGTCGAGATTGGGAAACATGCGGTTTATCTCGTATGTGTCCGGGTACCACCATGCCAGGGACAGCATCTGCGTCAATATCCTTGCCATCTTGGTAAAACGGCAAGGTATCATTCTGTATACGGCCCACATGGCTGCGGTGGTGGCAAGCAGTCTTACGCGCCCCCATACCATCGAGTCGGGATTGGCGAGTTCTGTATAGGTGAAGAGTATGACTACTGCTGTTATCGCCATATAGCCCAGCATTACCCACTCTATGGGGAAAAGTCCTTTCTTCGGATTTTTATCTATTTTGAAATAGTCTTTGACCATTATGTGACGTTGGCGGTGGAATCGCTAAGATTCCACACTTAGTTACGGCGTGTTCTAAAAAATCCACGCATAGTTAAACTTCTTTTATAGACGGACGCGCCCTCTGTGTCTTTTTCAAGACCCGCCTTACCTGATTTGCAGTATGCGGAAGGCATGGGGGGACTTTGCTTCCTATTAAGTAGGTGTTCAGAATTATTTGATATGGATATGCGCTTTATTTTTGTCTGTATGTTCGGGTTGAAGAGGGAGTGTAGCGGGCTACACGACCGATGAAAGCCGGGCATACAGGCAAAAAGAAAGTGCAGAGACATGTCAAAGTATAATATGCGCCTGCTTGTACCATAATATATACGGATAATTTTGAACACCTACTTATAACCATTTGTTTTCCTTGTACCATTTCACGGCGAGTTTCACGCCACGCTCC
>CAVCGV010000103.1:0-10286 GCA_963601815.1 bacterium | reverse complement strand
AAAAATATAACGAAACGCATTTCCCATATATGGGAAAAATCGGGGCATTATTTTACTATAATTCAAACAATTTAATATTTGTTTAATGTTTAATAACCGTTTTGAGGCAGACCAACGAGTCATCAACATTAAAAAGGGATAGGTGACTATCGTCTGAGTGCCTATGTGCCATCAGCGTCGGCTTTCGACGACGGATACATACGGTAACAGCGGGAATAAGCTATCGGGATATATTTCCCGAACACGGATTTATGGGATTTTACGGATGGCTGCACCGGTGAAGTACAATTTTGTGAATGTTGCATACAAATCAAATATTTTCCACTTTTGATATAATATAAAGGCTGGGTATGCGTTATAAAGGCAAGAACATAAACAAACCATAAAAAAGAGCGAGCCTATGACGCATTTTTTTACATCAGAAGAACCGAAGCGACCGTCCGAGAAGACACTCTGTCTTATCAGGCAGATAGCCTATACCTACAGAACCATCAAGATGAACGGACGCTATGAGGCGTACTGCCTCAACTGAAAACAGACACATAGACATGGAAATTATTGTATCGCCCTCATTGCTCTCGGCCAACTTTCTGGACCTGCGCAGTGACCTGGAGATGATAAACCGCAGCGAGGCCGACTGGCTGCACCTTGACGTTATGGACGGCATGTTCGTGCCCAACATATCTTTCGGATTCCCCGTGATGGAAGCCGTGGCCAAGATTTGCCGCAAGCCGCTCGATGTGCATTACATGATTAAGCATCCCGAACAGTATATAGAACAGACTGCCCATCTGGGTGCCATGATGATGAATGTACACTACGAGGCATGTACCCACCTCCACCGTACCGTACAGCAGATACACCAGGCGGGCATGAAGGCCGGCGTTACGCTGAATCCCTCCACGCCAGTAAACGTGCTGGAGGACATTATAGGTGATGTGGACATGGTGCTGCTCATGAGTGTGAACCCCGGTTTCGGCGGGCAGAAATTCATAGAGAACACGATAGGGAAAGTAGGCCGGTTGCGCCAGCTTATCAGTCAGAGCGGATCGAAGGCTCTCATAGAGATAGATGGCGGCGTGCAACAGGATACAGCCCCCCGACTCGTCAAGGCTGGTGCCGACGTGCTGGTAAGCGGCAGCTATGTCTTCAAGAGTGAAGACCCCTGTGCCACCATCCACGGACTTAAGACGCTGCCACGCTGAGACTGATGCCGTTCTCCTTCGCTATGCGCCGCATGTTGATGAGCGCATAGCGCATACGGCCAAGGCTGGTATTGATGCTCACATTGGTCATCTCGGCTATCTCCTTGAACGACAATTGCTGGTAAAAACGCATGAATACCACCTCGCGCTGCGTAGGAGGCAAGAAGTTCATGATACGCTTCACGTCGGTATATACCTGCTCCTTTACGTAGACATTCTCCGCATTGTCGAACACCACATACTCGCCACGCTCCCTGTCTGCGCCGTTGTCGGCAGTAGCGTCTACCATGCGGTGCTGACTGTTGTCCCGGAACATGTCCATGATGATGTTGTGCGCTATACGCATGCACCATGCGCAAAACTTGCCGTTGGGCATGTATTCGTGCTTTTGCAACTGAGTAATGACCTTGACGAACGTCTCCTGGAAAATGTCGTTGGCGACAGACTCGTCGTGCACCATAAACATGATGTACGAGAATATCTTCACCTCGTTGCGTGACAACAAAAGGTCGAACGCCCGGTTGTTGCCATCAGCATAAAGGATGGCGAGTTCTCCGTCGGTCAGTTCATTGAGATTTTTCATCTTTCTTAATCTTTTTTCTTAAGTAGATGTTTGTCGATAGGCTATGTGTTTTTGTGTTTATTGTGCTGACAATGTTAAAAATCGCTACAAAGTTAAGGCCTTTTTCCTAAACTGCCAAATATTTAACATATCTTCATGCCATTTACGGGTGCCAAATTGGCATTTCTCCTCTTGCTGTAAATAATAAAAGCAAGTTTATTTTGTCTTTCTTCTCTTTTTTCGTACTTTTGCACATGGATTTGGCCGCAAGCCATTTCCAAGACATTTTGGTAAAACATAAGCATTGACTATTATTGTGGTCTTCCAGAAAAAGCGTAGGAAACTTTCATTCTGAATAAGCAACCACACCAATAATGGTTGGCTCCATCTGTCGTAAGCATAGGTGAGCCTACTCGTCAAATATATAGAGTCAATGTTCATGCCCGATAAGGGTGTGGACATTCTTGTAATCGGATAGTGGTTCAGAATTCCTACGCTTGCCACGGAAGACCATAAGAACGGTTCACACCCTCTTTTTGTGTCTGTACGGATAGCCTGATGATAGTTGGGTGCATAGAGCTAACTATTAATAGTATGGACACATTAAAACTTTATCATGAGCTGGAGCAACTTCTGCGAATGGACAGCCGCTACTGCATGGATGACGGAACGTTGCTGAAGAACAAAATCGTGGAGGATGCCTTAGGCGTTCATCCGCTCCTCATCAAGTCGCTCCTTGGCAACGAGAAAATGAAAAGAGTCTTCTTCCAGGATGTAGAGGGCGTCATGGTCTTCGACAAAGTGAAGTTTCAGCGTTTTGTTTCAGACACCCAGTTCTTGGGCGGCAGCTATACGATGTTCAAGAACAAGATAGGTATATTGAAGTGTGTTCTTTAAGAATGGTCAGAGGGATAGGCGTGCCTATCCCTCTGACCATTCGGCACTAAAGCGAAACCATACAGGCATAAAGGGGGATGTTAGTCATCCAACCTTGGTCCTTATATGGGAGCATGGAGTATCTGACGCCCTTCAAGTCGGGATTGTTGTCGATGAACGTACGCAGCGACTTAGACTTCACGTTAACCTCCGCTTTGACCTCTATGGGAACGATCTTATCATGACATTGCGTAAGAAAGTCAATCTCTATCGTAGAATTATCTACCGAATGATAATATAAAGGAAGCTCTAGGGGCAACAATTGGGTGAAGACATACAGTTCGGTGAATGCCCCCTTGTATTCTGAGAATATACCATTCCCCACAAGCATTGATTCCGCAGAGGTGCCTGCCATGGCCCCCATCAGTCCTACATCCAACATAAATAGTTTGAAAACACTCTGGTCTTCATAGAACTTCAAAGGAAGCTTTGGGCTGTTCGCCTTCGTCACTTTGTAAGCTAAGCCTGCGTCTATCAGCCATTGGATAGCAATCTCAAAGTCGGCAGCCCTGGAGCTTTTTTTGACAGCTCCATAGATAAACTTTTTGTTCTCCTTGGCTAATTGTGCAGGAATACAATCCCACACCATATTGATACGAGGTACCTCACGACTTGGTGCATGCTTGGAGAAGTCACGGCGATAATCCCTGAGGATCTGTCGCTGAATGTTCCTGACTTCTTGCAACCCCCTTTGCTCTACATGCGCAAGGACAGCAGCTGGCAAACCTCCTACGTAGTAATACTGTCGCAACAATCCCGTCAGCTCAGCTTCCAATAGGTTGAGGACAGACCAGTTTCTGTCGTTCAACACTTCCAGTATCTTGCTTTTGCCCATGGCATCCAGAAATTCCAAGAATGTCATGGGGTAAAGACGAAGTTCATCTACCTTGCCTACAGGATAGGACACGCCATGGTGCAATGATACGCCAAGCAGCGAACCTGCCACTATAATGTGAATATCTGGAGTCTCCTCGCAAAAGTACTTCAAGGCTTCGAGCCCCTTAGGACAATCTTGTATCTCGTCAAGCACAACAAGCGTATCATGAGGGGTGATGTCAACGTCGCTGATGGCAGACAGAGCCATCAGTATTTCATGGGCATTTCCTCCCCTCTCAAACACTTCCTTTGCCTTTAGGTCACGGTCCAGACTAAAGTAAGAGAACTTCTCATATTCGTTTTCCCCAAATTCTTGCAGGATATACGTTTTCCCTACTTGCCTTGCGCCGTTAAGAATCAATGGCTTTCGGGATGTTTTGTTCTTCCAATCAAGGAGTTGCCTATATATGCTTCTTCTCATAGTTACACTTTTTCTGACGAATATCGGAGCAAAGTTACACTTTTTCTGATGAATAATCACCTAAAGTTTACACTTTTTCTGACGAATATCGGAGCAAAGTTACACTTTTTCTGACGAATAATCACCTAAAGTTTACACTTTTTCTGACGAATATCGGAGCAAAGTTACACTTTTTCTGACGAATAATCACCTAAAGTTTACACTTTTTCTGACGAATATCGGAGCAAAGTTACACTTTTTCTGACGAATAATCACCTAAAGTTTACACTTTTTCTGACGAATATCGGAGCAAAGTTACACTTTTTCTGACGAATAATCACCTAAAGTTTACACTTTTTCTGACGAATATCGGAACAAAGGTACACTTTTTGTACATATAAGGACCACCTGTTTCTTACTTGTTGTATTTTCTCAGGGCCTCTCTTACCATCTTGCCCCAAGGTTTGATGACGTCTGGTGACCAGTTGCCCTTGGCGTTAGCCCTTGGAAGAATCATGGAGCATGTCTCGTCCTTGTCTGATATGGACCAGTTTACCCAGCTTACCTTGTTGCGCTCCATCACGTCCAGCCACTTCTGGTACTCCTCGGGGGCAAGCGGTCCGTTGCCGGAAGCCTCCATGCCCGCACACTCCGAAACGAAGACCGGCAGACCGGCTTTTACTGCAGCTTCCAACTTGTCGCGCAGGTAGTCTTTGTGTGTGGCGGCATAGAAGTGGAGCGTGTACATCACATTGCTTACGCCCTCTATCGGACTCTTTACTGCGAGGTCGATGTCCTGGTCCCAGTGGGGGCATCCCATGAGGATAATATTGTCCGGGTCATACTGGCGTATCTCGGCGATGATAGTCTTGGCGTATTCCTTGAGCGACTCCCATGAGTCGTCTATCGGTTCGTTGTAGAGCTCGTAAATCACGTTGGGGTATTTGCCGTATTTCTGCGCCATCTTTCCGAAAAATGCCTTCGCTTCGGCTGTGTGCATCTTGTGTGCATGCCAGTCGATGATGACATAAACACCGTTCTTGATGGCTGCGTCCACCACTTCGGTGATGCGCTGCTCGGCAAAGGTGGGGTTCTCCAAGTAGTTGTCTTCTATCTGGATGCCCATAGCGGCACGGATAATGTTGGCGTGCCAGTCTTGTACAAGCCACTTGACGGCATGCTTGTTGTAGAAACGTGGCCAGATGTTGTGCCATCCTAGGCTGATACCTCTCAATACAACAGGGTTGCCAGACTGATCGCACAGTTGTGACCCCTTTACTTGCAGTTGTCCCCATTGCTTTACGGGGGTTACTGCGTTCAGTTGTGCCATTGATAACAGGGCGATGATGAGGGTTAGTAGTTTTTTCATACCTTAAAGTTGATAGTGTTTTTGGTGAATAATAGTATGTAAAAAAATGAATGTTGCGTAATAAAAAAGGATGGTTATCATTCCCCCTTTTTGTTGGAATGGCAACCATCCTGAATATGTAGCTTCTCCTTAGCCGAAGATTTGCAGCGTGTAAAGGTAGATGACGGCAGCAGGAATGGCCATGAGCGAAGAGTCGAAGCGATCGAGCATGCCTCCGTGTCCCGGCAGGATGTTGCCGCTGTCCTTTACGCCGATGGTGCGTTTGAAGAGACTCTCTACAAGGTCGCCCCATGTACCGAAGAACACGACTACCAGTCCGAGTCCCATCCATTCTGCGATGCTGAGCCTGTGTGCTTCTCCGTCGTTGGCTATGTTGCCAATGATGGCAGCCGCTATCAGTACGAAGATGCCGCCGCCGATGCTTCCCTCCCAACTCTTGCCCGGACTGATGCGCGGGAAAAGTTTGTGCTTGCCGAAGAGCGAACCGCTGCAGTATGCTCCCGTATCGTTGGTCCATAGGAAGATGAAGATGCTCAGTGGCAGCAACGAGTCGAAGTGAATCTGTCCGTCTACGGGTGAGAGTTCGAAGGCAAGGATGTTAATCATCGAGAAGGGTAGGGCGATGTACATCTGCGAGAGCATGGTGTATGCCCAGTCGTTCACCGCATTCTTGTTGCCCGTGTACAGTTCGCTGATAAAGAGGTACACGATGGTGAGCAGGTACGGCACGAAGGCAATGAAGTTGCTCACGATGCCCATACGGAATCCTGCCACCGCCACAAAGAAGTATACGCCGGCGATGGTAGAGATGAGCCGGTTTACGGTAACGTTTTCACACTCGTTGTTCACCAGTCCGCAAAACTCCCATAAGGAGAGTCCGGTGATGAGGGCAAAGAGAAACACCATTGCCCTGGGATTGAGGAATCCGCACACCATGCATACCACGAAGAGTACGCCCGTTACGGTTCTAACTATTAGGTTCTTCTGCTTGTCCGTCATGATCCTTGTTCTTGTTATGTTCTTCTATGGCAGCCTTCACTTCGGGCAGTTCCTTCACTGCGTCGTCTATCTTGGGCTGTTCGTCATTCATGATTTCCTGCGAGCGGCTCACCCATGGACGTTTGCCGAAAATCTTCTCCACGTCTTCTGCCATGATTACCTCCTTCTTGATGAGCAGTTCGGCGAGGGCGTTATGTCCCTCCTTGTGCTCCATGAGGATGTTCTTGGCGCGTGTGTACTGCTCGTTGAGCATCTTGAGCACCTCCTCGTCTATGAGGCGTGCCGTAGCCTCGGAGTAGGGGCGCTGGAAGGAGTACTCGTTGTTATTGTAGTAGCAGATGTTGGGCAGCGACTTGCTCATGCCGAGGTATGCTATCATGCCGTATGCGCTCTTGGTGGCACGTTCGAGGTCGTTCATGGCTCCAGAGGAGATATGGCCGGTGAAGAGTTCTTCGGCAGCCCTTCCGCCCATGAGCGAGCACATCTCGTCGAGCATCTGTTCCTTGGTGGTAATCTGTCGCTCTTCGGGCAGGTACCATGCAGCTCCGAGAGCCTGTCCGCGCGGTACGATGCTGACCTTGATGAGCGGGTTAGCATACTGGCAGAACCAGCTGATGGTGGCGTGTCCTGCTTCGTGCAGGGCTATGCTGCGTTTTTCGTCAGCCGTCATTACCTTCGTCTTCTTCTCCAGTCCGCCCACGATGCGGTCTACAGCGTCAAGGAAGTCCTGCTTGCCCACCATCTTCTGGTCGTGGCGTGCGGCGATGAGGGCTGCCTCGTTGCATACATTGGCAATGTCTGCACCCGAGAATCCCGGAGTTTGTCTTGCCAGCAGGTCTATATCCACGCTTTCGTCCACCTTGATGGGGGTGAGGTGCACCTGGAAGATGGCCTTTCGCTCGTTGAGGTCGGGCAGGTCGACGTGTATCTCCCTGTCGAAGCGTCCTGCGCGCAGAAGGGCACTGTCGAGCATGTCTACACGGTTAGTGGCTGCAAGGATGATGACACCGCTGTTGGTGCCGAAACCGTCCATCTCGGTGAGCAGGGCGTTGAGCGTGTTCTCCCGCTCGTCGTTGCCGCCCATGGACGGGTTCTTGCTGCGGGCGCGTCCCACAGCGTCAATCTCGTCTATGAAGATGATGCTGGGGGCCTTCTCCTTGGCCTGGCGGAAGAGGTCGCGTACACGCGATGCACCCACGCCTACGAACATCTCCACGAAGTCGGAGCCGCTCATCGAGAAGAACGGTACTCCAGCTTCGCCTGCCACAGCTTTGGCGAGGAGTGTCTTTCCGGTTCCCGGAGGGCCTACGAGCAGTGCACCCTTGGGTATTTTACCACCCAGGTCGGTGTACTTCTGAGGATTTTTCAGAAACTCTACTATCTCCTGTACTTCCTGCTTGGCACCTTCCTGTCCTGCCACGTCCTTAAACGTGATGCCGAGGGTGTTGCCCTTCTCGTACATGCGGGCCTTGCTCTTGCCCACGCTGAAGATACCACCGCCGCCAAGTCCGCGTCCCATGCGTCCAGACATCCACCAGATGAAGGCGAAGAAGAGAAGGAGCGGGAAGAGGCTTCCCAGGAGATCCAGGAATCCGCTGGCCCTCTCGTTGTTGTAGCTGTAGCTGTTTATCTTCTTGGCTTTTACCATGCTGTCGAGGTACTTGTCTACCTCGTCGATGGAGCCGAACTGAACTTCTACCGTTGGCGAGGGACCCAGTTCGCGTGCGCTCTTCCTGTAAACCTCGCGTGTGTACTTGGGGTTGACGTATAGTTTCAGTTTGTTCTCGTTCTTGTTGGCCACTACGCTCAGTACGTAGCCCTTGTTGACATACTCCTTGAACTGCGTGTATGTGGCCTCCTTGGTGGCGCTGCCTCCCAGCATGTCTCCTCCGCCGTTGAGGAAGGCTATTACCAGTCCGACGAGGATGATGATATAGAGCCAGTTCATGTTGAACTTAGGCATCTTGGGCGGTTGTTGTCCGTTGAAATTATTGTTTTGTTCCATCCGAAAGTTCTGTAATGTTGTTTTGTGCGGTTAGTTCGGGACGTGAAGTGTATGTCTCGTGCCGTCTCAGTCCTGTTTCTGTATGGTTAGTCGATGTCGGGTATGTTGGTGAGCTTGGCATCGGCCCAGAGGTGCTCGAGGTCGTAAAACTGTCTTACCTCAGGCTGGAAGATGTGCACCATCACATCTACATAGTCGAGAGCCACCCACTGGTCGTTCTCCAGTCCTGTTACGTTGGCGGGTTTCTCGCCCAGGTTCTTGCGGCATGTGTCGCCCACCGACTGTGCGATGGCTTCCACCTGTGTAGGCGAACCACCCTGGCAGATGATAAAATATTTTGCTATGGCGCCGTCTATCCCGCTCAGGTCGGCTATGACGATGCCGCTGCCTTTCTTTTCCTGTATTCCTTCTTTGATAGTCTCTACTAATTGTTTTGCTGTATTCATTTATTCGCTTTATGGTTATTGTGGCTACAAAGTTAGTGCAAAAAATCGAGTAAGCATTATATTCTCCCGTTTTTTCGGTTTTTTTAAGGTACGCGCGTAGCAGATATGGCCCCAAAAGGGATGTTTTAGGGCTAAAAGCAGGAAAAAACAAGAAAAAATGAAGTTTTTTGAAAAAAAATAGGAAAAAGTTTTGGTGGTTCAAAAAAAAGCCGTACCTTTGCACTCGCAATTCAGCAATGAGGCGCAACGATAAAAATTGGGATATGGTGTAATGGTAACACTACAGATTCTGGTCCTGTCATTCCTGGTTCGAATCCGGGTATCCCAACTAAAAAGCATCTTCTTAACGGAAGATGCTTTTTTTATGCTTGTATTTGTTTCTGCTATAGACGGGTTCTAAAAATCCACAAAGAGCTATCCGCCTAAGCAATGACTAAAAAATAACTTGCGCAAGTTTTTTATTCGATACTAAGTAACAGTTAAAAAATAACTTGGTACAAAAATGCTAAGCACCTCGCTGCCTTGAATCAGATAGTCACGATGTGCCAAGGCATTCACTACTACTTCCATCACACAACGTTCCATGTATTCAGGAATCTCGATGCGCTGCATTGGTTCCTTGTACCAAAGTGTACGGTTGTTGCGACGAATAAAGAACATGGTGTCTTCAAGAAGAGTTACAAGTCCGCCTGTAATCTCTGCGCTGTCGAGAGCATCGATGCTTCCTCCTGCTTTTGTCTTGCCGTTCCATCTTGTGCAGAACACACGGCTTTGGCGCAATGGACATTCGTCTGCCATCAACAGACCGGCATAGGTAAGTATTCCCTTATTGTCAACCAAGCCAAACGAACGGTAAAGTTTTTTATCGAAGCTCAGACCATTCCAGGCATAGTAGCGGCTGCGAAGCTTTGAAAATGCATAATCTTCAAAAATTTCATCGCTTGGGCGTGCGTCGAATGAAGAGTTACGACCTCTTAGTACCAAACGCTTATGTTCGGTACTATCTGCCACAACCGATTCGTTGCCAATGCGAACAAAGGTTTCAAGAACGCTATCGCCTATATAATAATAAGGTGTATCTTCACCTCCATGTACTTGAAGAATGAGCAGTTCTTTGTCTTCTACACGCTCTATCTTCAAGTCGATTTGAGGCATTGGGTCTATACGCTCCTTTATTTTCTGACTGATAAATTCTGCGTCAGCCTTGGCATTATCCAAACCTGTGATAGTGTCATCATCGGCAATACCAAACAATAGGCAGCCGCCACCTCCATTGGCAAAGGCACTGACGCTCTTTAGCCAACTTTTCACTTTACGGCGTTCTACCTCTTGCTTTTTGTCGTATTCGGTAGTTTCACCTATATATTTTGCTATGTCCATATTTACTTTATATTATAATTGTACTTTATGCCTCTCAGTACCGCTTTTAGTAACGCTTAACTGGTACTGGAGTTTATCTTAGGTGGTACTGGAGTATCAAGTAACTGA
>CAVCGV010000102.1:0-10334 GCA_963601815.1 bacterium | reverse complement strand
CGAGCAGGGGAGCGTCGTATTCGTCGATGATGACAACGGTCTTCTCGCCTGTCTGCTCGTAGGCGCGTATCACCAAGTCCTTTAGACGGATATTTACATCCAGCTTCTCGCTCTTATACCCATAAGGCGCTTCTTGGTCGTCGAGCATGTCAGCCAAATACCTCTCCAACTGTTCGGGAGCCATGTGCTTGGCACCGCTCATGTCGAAGTGCAGGACAGGGTGCTTCACCCATTCCTTCTCATAGTCAGCAATGGCAAGCCCCTCGAAGAGTTCCTTTCTGCCCTCAAAGTAAGCCTGTAGGGTGGAGGCAAAGAGCGACTTTCCGAATCGCCTCGGGCGACTCAGGAAGACATACGACATTTGTTTCTTTCGGAAATCAACAATGTACTTTGTCTTGTCTACATACAGATATTTACCCTCCCGAATCTTCTCGAAAGTCTGTATTCCTACCGGATATGTGTTTACGATTTCTGCCATAGTCCCACGCGTTTTACGTTTTACGCCGCTAAGTTACGAAGTTTTTATAGAATATACAAGTTATCCCCTGCTTTTCCGTACTTTTAAGAATAACATTCGAAGATGAAAGGAATGATCGTTATTTTCTCTTTAGAAGATAGTTTAGTAAAAATTTAGTCAGCACAGTCGTTCGGGATGCGTTCGGGATGCGTTCGGGATTATAGGGGAAGTAATGTGTGTATTTTGAGGCTAAGAATTTTCAAGTTTAAAGCCTATTTTGGGGACTGTTGCGATATGGATGCTCTCGTCTTTGGCAAATACCTTGCGAAGTTGTGAGATGTAGTTGTCAAGGCTTGCATCAGAACTGTTGCCGTCGGGCCAAAGTTCATGCTTAAGCATTTGGCGAGTTACTGTTTCTTGTGGATGTTCCAAGAAGATGCGTATTACTTGATATTGCTTTGTCGTTAATCTACATACTAAATCTTGTTGGAAGAAAAGTTCTCTGGTGTTGATGTTTAATGAATAATTTCCAATCGAAACAACCGTCGATGTGTCTTGCTGGTTGCCGACGTTGGCAAACCGTTTTATGTATGCAGCAAGTTCGTCTATTTCAAAGGGCTTTTTGAGGAAATTGACGGCACCTTCGCCCATAGCTCTTTGCAGGTAATCCGAATCGGCATGGGAAGACATGAAAATGACAGGAATGTTGGGAGCGTATAGCTTAATTTGTTGCATTTGGTCAATACCATTGGCTTCTCCGATTTCCACATCAAGTAACAGGATGTTGGGATTTGTTGATTGTACAACAGATTGGAAGCCAGCCAAAGAGTTTTGGTAGACAGGTTGCATGCCCAGTGCGTCCAGGCCCAACGTGAGCGCTGAGCCGAGCATGGTGTCATCGTCAACAATAAGAACTTTTATTTTGTCCATATTCTGTGTATTTTACCTGGAAGGAATATTAAAAATGAACTTGCTTCCTATCCCCATTTCACTATTTACCAAAACATGACCACCGTGCGACTCTATGACGTATTTTACGAGCGCCAACCCGATGCCATTTCCTCTTGGTCCATGCTCGTGTGGTACTCGGTAAAACTGGTCGAAAATCATCTTTTGGTCTTTTTTGCTTATTCCCCATCCGTTGTCAGATACGCAAACTTGCAAGTCTTTGCTGTATCTTCTGGCTGAAACATTTACTTTGACACCTTTGTCTGCATATTTTATGGCATTTTCGATGAGGTTTCTGATAACGTTGAGCATGTACATCTTGTCCGCTACGACAATGGGATTTCCTTTGGTCTCATCATCAATGACAATCGTATGTTCTTTGCTTTCGTAGAGAACATCAACATCTGCTTTTGCCTGCTTTATGGATTCTATGATGTTCATCTCTTCTCGATTAAGGATAATTCTGGGTTTGTTGCTGGCCGTGGACAGAATCGTCTCAATGTCGTGCACCAATAGCTTTGCTTTGTCTGTTATCTGCCCAGCTAAAACTTTGATGGCTTCGTCCGTTATCTTTAGCTTGACAACCCCCATAAGTGCAATGATGCTATTGATGGGAGCTTTTAAGTCGTGGATAATGCTGTTGACGGTCAATTCTCTGTTTTTTAACAAATTATCTCTGTTTTTGATTTCCCGCAATTGGTAGCCAATGCAGACGGAGGCAACCAACACGAAAAGAAGCGACAAGACTAACGTCCAAATGGATTGGATTATAAATTGGGATGGAGTTACAAAAACGGCAACCCGTATAAAACGAGGATTGGCAAGGTTGACGGCAATATCCTTGGAATACACCCAATAGCTTGGAATGTCCTTGGCGCCAAGTGCCTTTATCACTTTCTTGTTTTTGTCAAGCAACATCATGCTGTGTTCATATTGTACATTGAGGTTTCTTGTAAATATGGTGTCAAGCATAGTCATGTTTAATGGGCGGCCTTTTTTTGCTTGTAGGTCTTGGGAAACGAGCAGAATAAGCTCTTCGCTTGATTCTATAAGTCCTTGGGCTTTTAATAGTTTTACATCATAACTTTGTAAGTTAATCATTTGGTCTTTAGGATTCGGCTCGTTTTCTTTAAGAATTTTGAAAAAAAAACGTTGTTGTCCCAAAGTGTCAGGCTTGTAAGTTCTCCTGGAACGAAGATTGTACTCTTCGTCTATAGAAGACTTCAGGGTAGTTGTTATATAATAGGCTTGTTCTTGTGTATAATTCTTGTATTGCAAGTATATATTATAGACTTGCAAGCAACCAATCATAATGATAGCAACAGTTGATATAAGATATACTCTCTTCATCTTTAGTTGGTAATTTGAGTGCAAAGGTAACGAAAATAAGTAAATATACCAAACTTTCAGAGCGCATTTCGTATTATTAAATGTGTAATCATTTCTAACGAAAATGCGGATAAAATATTAGAAAAACATTAGATTTTTGTTAGAAACCGTTGCTGGAGATGTTTGTATCTTTGCAGCCGTAAAACAAAACGATAAAAACAGGAATATGGAAACATTGAACAAAGAAGAAATGGCAAACGTCATGGGAGGAGGATGGGTTTTGCTACCTGATGGCACAAGAATCTATTGGCCTGATGGTGATGAAGAAGGTGATGATGATGATATAGTATTCGTCTAATTTCTTAATGTATGTTGTCGAATTGAGATTATTGACGTAGTATTGTGTCATGGATATAGTTCAAAAAATCAAAAAAATCAGGGTCCAGGAAATGGACTCCTCACATGTGGAGAAACAATACATCCTGTCTTACAATGACAGGATGTTTGTGATAAACCACAACACCAAGCATTTGATTGACATCGTGCAAAGTTCAGATGGGCAGGGTGAGATGGTTAAGAACTTCCGTGAGATTCTCCATTGTGACTTGTCTTTTGATGAGCTTGAACTCAAGCTATCCAAAAAGTTCGAATCCATTCTTTCTGACAGCAAAAAGGAATCCAAAATACGTCCTTTCCTTTTCAAGAAGGAGATTATTGGCAAGGCAAGGGTCGCAGAGATTGGTTGTACACTCAAGTCGTTGTTTGCATACAAGTTATATTTCCTCGTGCTGGCAATCAATTTCGGTCTACTCATGGTTTTCTTATTCACCTCTTGTGAAGAATACTTGACGCTTGAAAATGTGAACCTCATGACAATAATCGTAGTATATGTTGCAATTCTGCTTTCTACGCTCTTTCATGAGTTTGGGCACGCCTCCGCTTGTTGTTACTACAACCTCTCTCCAGGAGCCATTGGTGTCTGCGTGTACTTGAACATGCTGGTGTTCTATGCGGATGTGTCCAACGTCTGGCATTTATCCCGGGACAAGCGTATTGTCGTCAACCTTGGCGGTGTTTATTTCCAGATGATTCTTCTTATACCTCTATATATAGCCTATTACATCACCCATAGTGATCTCCTTGCATATCTCTTACTATCGTTCAACTTGAATTTTATAGTGGTACTCAACCCGTTCTTCAAGTTTGATGGTTACTGGATTCTCTCTGACATATTGGGAGTTCCAAACTTGCGCAAGAAAGGCATCGAATACCTTCTGTATTGTATCAAGCAAATCTTTGGGAAGTGTGTTGACGAAAAACCTTACTTCATGTACTATTCCAAGGCTCGCCGATACGTCTCGATAGTGTATTCAATCGTCTCGATAGTGTTTATCGGGTTCATATTACTTTACTGGATGCCGATGTTCACTTGGCATTTCGTCCAGAATACACCTCATTGGTACCAGCAGGTGATCTTTTATATTTCCTCAGGTGAGGTCAGCTGGAAGTTCATCTCATATCTCATCCCACAATTGCTTTTCATGACATGTATCGCTATCACATATTTTTCCATCTTCAAAATGTTCACGATACAACTTATTGCAAATATCAGATATGTCAAAACCAAGAAGATTATGGCGGCCGCAGTCATGATCCTTGCCGTAGTTACCGATGCTGGCGCACAGCAACAAGTTGATTCTTTGAGACTAGCCATGGAGGACAGCACCTTCACCCTCAACACCGTCGAGGTTAAGGCGGACAAAGTCATCAAGAAGAGCGATGGCATAACAATCATCCCCCAAAAAGGACAGTTGAAATTGGCTACTGATGGCTTTGACGTAATCTATGGCATCATGATGCCTGGTCTCGATGTCGACCGTCAAAAAGGAAGTGTCACCCGGCTCGGCCAAGAGATAGCGGTCTATATCAATGGTGAGAAGGCCAACAATGCTGAACTCAGGAATATCAAGCCCAGTTCCATTGTCCGCATCGACTATATCGACATACCTTCGGGCAAGTTTATCAACGATCCCATCTCTTTGAACATCATCACCCATTCAAGCACTAACGGCGCTTACTATGCCTTTGATGACACACAGTACATCGGCTATATGATGAATACCTTTAATGCTACCGCACAATGGAACCTTGGGCATACGAAAGTAAGTCTGTTCGCTGGTAATAACCTATCGAACTTTGGTAATGCAGGTTCACATGAGCGGGAAGAATATACTTTCCCCGGACGTAGCGTTCTGCGCTCTACTAACATTCTTGACAACCGCAACAAGAAAGACAACCAGTATCTACAACTCAACGTTACTAAGTCTGCAAGTACTTATAACATGGGGATCAAGGTATCGGCTGTACGTGACGAGAAGCCGTTTCAGGAGGTTTTGGGCAGGGTCATCATTGACGACTCTGGGAATAAGGTGTCGCGATTCTCAAGCGAGGGTAGTTCCTCACGTAGCTTTTATCCCGAGGTCAACGCCTTTGGCAATATTGTTCTGGGCAAAGGTCAGATGTTGTCGGCGAACGTGGATTTTTCTTATGGAGACAACCGTTATAACGATGACATCAAGGAAGAAGGCTATCGTTTCCTCTCCAATGTCAATGAGGATATCTGGCAGTTGAAGAATTTCGTCAGTTATAGCAAGATGGTCAAGTCTCAGAAGTTCAGTGTGGTGGTGAAAGACAACTACACAAGGAGCAACGTCCGCTATATGGGAAATGTCAACCTTGACCAACACTTCTACTCTAACGAGGGGATGCTTCAGACTGGCTACATGAACAATTTCAGTAAGCGTCTCATGCTGAACCTTCAAGCGGGAGCATCGTGGCTTCTGTATCGTCTGGAGGGGGCTAAAAAGACCAGCAAGGTGCTTCCGAGAGCAAGTGTCACACTCCGATACACACCATTTGAGCGCCACGCTTTCAGCCTCAACGCCAACGTTGGCAACAGTTTCCCGACATTGAACACTTTCAACCAAGCCAGCCTTGGCAAGAATCCTTTCCTCCAGCATAGAGGTAACGCTGAGCAGGACATCACACGCATCTACAATATTGGCCTCGCCTACAATGCGTTTTTGAAAAATTTCAACTTTCAGTTGATGCTCATCAATAATACCTATATGCATTTGGCAGTCCCACGATACGTCGCAGAGGATGATGTCATGATTTCCACATATACCTCTGACACCAACCTTCGCCAGAATATAGCCGTGTTCTTCGGCACATGGAACATCGCCAATTCGCTTGTGCTGAAATCGGAACTTGCCTACATCCATAACGGTTTCAATGGCTATATAGACAAGAGCAAGGATACATGGAGGATGAGATTAGATGCCACTTACACCTATAAAGACTTCATGATCAATATTTATGGAAAGATCAAGGAATGTCGTCTCGAGAATACAGGAATCGAGGAGAAGGATTTCTTCAGATGGGGCACCAACGCCAGATATAATCTGGGGCGATGGCTCTTGGAGATTGGTACAAATAACCTATTCACAGCACGTAATTACCTGACTTCAACCTATTCCGACGCTAATTATGGTTACGCTCGCTCCATATTCAACAAAATGGAACAGGAAAATGCTTATCTGAAGGTCGCATGGCGACTGAATGTCGGAAAGAAGGTGAGTCCAGAAATCAACAACTCCAATAGGATTTATCCAAGCTCTATAATGAAATAACTCAACGGGAGACATTTCATTGAAAATTCCAATTATAAAAGCAATTAAGTTATGGCAAGATTATCAAATTATGTAATTGATACAAAGATTACAGATAAGAACCAGAATATATTGGTTCATGGTTACACAGGAGCGATCGACCTTATTGACCGTGAGTTAGCTACCTATCTAAAAGATAACAAGGACACTTTAGATCGCAGTACCTTCCCTTTTGGCGAGGAGAATTTCGACCATCTGAACAGGCGTGGCTATATCACGGAGAAGACTATAGAGGAGGAAGTCAAGCATGTCAAGGACCTGGCTAATCTGCTCCACAAGAAGAACCTCAATGGAATCAAGTGCTTCGGGTTTATCATCACATATAATTGTAATTTCAGATGTCCATACTGTTATGAGTCAAGAATATCTAACTTCGGGAAAAACTGGTCACAGAAAACTTTCACCAAGGAGATGGTGGACGAAGCCTACGAGGCATTGGCAACCATTGAGCCTGTCAAGGAGAAACGTTACCGTGGATTGCTTCTTTATGGAGGTGAGCCTCTGCTGAAGAAGAACCAGGAGGTAGTTAAGTATATCGTAAATAAAGGTGTCAGTCTCGGATACAGGTTCGCTGCTATATCGAATGGTTTCGAGCTTGAGAACTATGAGGACATCCTGGGTCCAGACAAACTGGGTGCATTGCAGATTACCATCGATGGTCCACGTGACCAACACAATACCACTCGTGTCCATCAGGACGGTTACCCAACCTTCAGCAAGATTCTATCTAATGTCGAGATGATCTTGAACAAGGGATGCAAGGTATCCATTCGAATGAATACAAACATGGAGAACATCGACAAGATTAGTGCTCTCCATGGGCTATTCGAGAAGAAAGGTTTTTACAAAAATCCATTATTCCAGCTCAACAGCGCCTTGATCTATGATTATCTTGATGACTTGAAAGAAAATGACGATAAGGCCAAGGATGTAAACTATATGCCCTACAAGGAGTATATTGACGTTTACGAGAAGCATCCAGATTTCAATTTCGAGGATGAGGGATTCTATAGGCGCATCTCTGATTCCATCACCAAAGGCCAGCGTTTGATGCTGCAACCTACATATTGCGGGGCACCTTCTAATTCGTACCTGCTCGACCCATATCGTAACATCTACGCTTGTTGGGAACGAATAGGTGATGGAAAACAGGTGGTCGGGAAATACTGTAAGGACAGAGTCGAATTCTTCCCTAACCTTGAGGAAATCCATTCCCATAATGTATCTGAGAAGGAAACCTGTTCAAAGTGCAAATTCGTTTTCCTATGCCGTGGTGGTTGCCCACTTAAAGCTAAGACACATAACTGTAAACTTGTAAGAGAGTTGTTCAAGACTTCTGTCAACAAGGTTTACCACAAAAACAAGAAATATTTCGAGTAAAGCATTGACAATAATTTCACGAATATTCAAAGAAATTTACTTAACTTGTTGACTAATTATGTATTAGTTGACTATTTATCAATTAATTAAATTATTATGATTATGACAAAGAAAATTATCAAATCTGTAAACAACGATCTCTTCGATCAGGCTTACGTGGAGGATCTTGAAGAGCGTATCGAGACAGCTCCAGTAGCTGGTAGCACAAATCAGCAAGCACAAGACTTCTGCAGCCCAATCTGCGATTTCACTTGCCTTGTTTACTGATTAGACCGTAGCAAGGTAACTCTTGGAAGTGAGGGTGTGTCATGGACTTATGATACACCCTCTACTATTCGCTTGAGAACAATCCGATTTATACATGCTAAGGCTGGAATATTTCCTAATGTGCAGCGAGGACGCAGTTATAGATGAGTGTGCAGCGGGGACGCTGCACTTACTATGTCGCTGCTATTTCTTCCAGAACAGGCTGTCGATAAACTCGTATCGCTTTTCCATCTGCTCGTCGGCCTTTACCTCAGTCTTGACATCTATCTGGAGCACAGGGGCGACGGCCTTGCCGTTGGTCGAAGGCCAGTCCACTAATCCCAATCCGTTAGGGTTGCCGGTCTTCACGAAGTTGACGTAGTACTGGCTGAAGATGTCGCTAACCATATAGTCCTCCGGTTGCCAGTCGTAGATGCGGTTGGTGGGTAGCGTGCCCATCGCATACTCTATGTCGGCAGAGTGAACGGCCCCCTTGTCCTGTGGCAGTGCAGCCTGTCCCTCTTCAGCATCCTGTACGCCTCCAGCCAGTCCTGCAACCTTCCCCTTGATTGCCATGGCAGGGCGCGGGTGGCAATAGCGGTAACGGTAAACAGGCTGTCCGCTCGTCAACTTGTGCATGTTGCCCCACTTCCATGTAGCGTAGTCGAGGAAGAGGTCAGACGCCAAGTTTACGCCCGGTTGCTCCAGTACATCCTTGTCGCTGTTGATGCCATAGAGCCGAAACGCCTCGTCCACGTTCTCGCCGAAGAGATACTTGGCCCCAGCCTTCAAGTTCTCCATGTTAGGCTGCTTGCCGGCAAGCACGCTCCATGGACTCATTTCCAGGTTGTTGCCGCCTACAAGTAGCGGCACCTTGGTCTGGTTTCCCTTGGCGAAGGTCTCTACGGGCTGCTCCGTCAGGAAATATCCGTCGATGTTATAGGTAGGGATGTTTTTCACGGCAGCGAGTTTCATGAGCTGCTCCGCAGATAGGGCACGAAGCTCCTTGAGGTTCTTCTCGCCCGAGTTCTTGCCGACCTTCTTTCCCGTTTCATTCGCTAATTGCTGGGCTATCTGCTGTGCCAAAGCAACCCCTTTCTGTTCAGCTTCCTTCAGGGTAGTGACCTTTTGAAAACTCAGTATCGAACCGCTCGATCCCATAGCCTGCGCAAACAAGCCTTGGCAGAGCGGTGACGCCATCAATGCGCTTACCGACATTGACCCGGCCGATTCGCCCACGATGGTAATGCGGTCGGGGTCTCCTCCGAAAGCCCCGATGTTGTCCTTCACCCAGCGTATGGCAGCCACTTGGTCCATGAATCCGTAGTTGCCAGACCCCTTGTAGCTTGTCTCCTTGGAGAGCTGTGGGTGGGCAAAGAAACCGAAGATCCCCTCCCGGTAGTTGGCTGTTACGGAGATGATGCCCTTTCTCGCCATTGCGTCGCCCGCATAGCGCGGCTCGCTGCCGCTTCCTGCCATCAGTCCACCGCCGTTGAAATAAATCAACACGGGCAGTTTCTCCTTCATCGTCTTGGCAGGAGTCCATATGTTCAGGTACAGGCAGTCCTCGCTGTTCACCTTCGTCCCGAAGTTCATGTCGCCGTAGATCGCTTCCTGCATCGGGTTAGGCCCATATTCGGTAGCCTTGCGTACCCCCACCCAAGGGGTAACGGCTTGCGGAGCCTTCCATCTAAGGTCGCCCGTGGGAGGAGCGGCGAATGGTACGCCCTTGAACACCTTGATGCCCGACAGGTCTTTGCCTTCGAGAACACCAGCTGCCACCTTCACTTGTGTTTGAGCCATCATGCTCATCGCGACGAGGCATGTGGCGAGAGATAAAAGTAATTTCTTCATGTTTTATGTTGTTAGTTAGTTGCTTGTCTGTTTGTATTTCATGGCCACCACCAATAAGAGTTCTTGTCCGGGAATACACTACAAAGGTAATAGAGTTTGCGGTATAAACCAAATGCCCGGCTTGCTTTTAACGCCTATTTAACGTCTGTTTAACACCCGTTTAAAGTGGCGGGAAAGAATAGGGGTTGTGTCCTTTTGTGTCTTTATAGCTGAGCTTTATGTAGCTGTCCTTACAGGTAGGGTGTTCAAAATTGAGTTTTTAACCGAGACCATTTTATGGGGTGGGAAACTTTAGTAATGTGTAAAAAATAACTTGAGCAAAATTGGCTTCATGTGCGACCCCTCTTTTCTCGAGGTTAAGACCTCAAGCCCGCAAGGTTAATACCTCA
>CAVCGV010000101.1:0-10989 GCA_963601815.1 bacterium | reverse complement strand
GGACGCAGCACCTACTACGGCTTGCCCAGGGCTATATACTCGTTGGGCCTTACCTTTCCGCTATAAACCTCAAATCCGCAACAATAAAATTGTAGGCTCAGGGATGCAACTTTCTTCACCTCAGTCGGACAAAATCCTCCAAAAGGAGTGTATTTCGCAAGATAAAGACACAAAATCCCCTTACCCCACAAAGCCAGAGAGGCATAGGCATTCAAGTCCACAAAGAGAAAAGGTTAGCCATAGTCAGCATATAGTTCGGTATATTCCAGACAATTTTGCGTATAGATGCAAAGGATGTCAGTCCTTGAACTTCTTGTCCATTTTGCGGCAACGGAGACAACTCTGTTGATAAATGCCTTCATTCTGGTTGTGGCGTACACACCGAAGGCCCTAAGTTTACTGTTCTGCAGAAGCAGACAATAGAAATTGCGGATGATGGCGGTAAGAATCATAAAGACAGTGTTTTCCCTAAGCGTCCCCTTCGGCAGGTAATGCCATCCGAAATCATTGTCCATCTGGTCAAACAGCTTCTCTTTCGCACCGCGCTGGTTGTAAAAACCGATGACTTCGAAAAAAACCGCCAAAAAGAGGTGATTTTTTGAAATTTTGTTTGTACTTTTGCCATGTCTAATCTATATTTTATGCCTGTTTGTTTAGCAGCACTAAGGTAAGTGATTTTTGATATGAAAAAATCCTGAGCAACTTCATGTTACTCTGGTAATTATAAATAAAGTTAACGCATTAGATTGCGGAATTAAGGATCAATGCATAAATGGTAAATTTTACCAAATACCATTGTGTTTAGTTTTTTTTAACACAGCCCCCCCCTATTGTTGACGTTTTTTATTAATTTTGCAACCATGAACAAAACACGATAGCCTATGAAGGCCTTTTTTGACATTATCAGCTTTTCTGCGGGTAGTCTCTTTTGGGGCATACTCGTCGGGGTGGTATGCATAATTTTGTTTTTCTTGCTCATCAAGGGATGGTACAAGCATGCCGAGGCTTCACCTGCTACTTATCTAGTGGGCTGCATACTCTTTATCCTTCTCTCCTTCCAGTGCACACTGATAGCCGGAGCCGTAAAAATAATCAATACCACCGACTATTACAAGGAGCAGATAGAACGCATCGTTGAACAGTCGACACCCATCACTGTTACCGACAAGGGCAAGGATATCCTAGGCAACCTCATGTCGACGTTCTTAGGTTCTAATCCACTGGGTAGCAGTGAAGACAGAGAGGTATCCAAGGCCGAATCGGAAAAGATCACGGAAAGACTGGTGGAGGAATACCCCATTCTAGGCAACTATTTCCAGTCTGGCGAATTCACAGGATACACTGTAAAGGAGCTTCCCCAGGCCATGGCTGATACTATGGTAAGCTACATGAAGACATTTATCCTCTATAGACTGCTGTGGTGTTTGGGGTTCGTGGTAGTGGGAGCCGTACTGGTCATCAAGACCATGCAGGTGGGCTACTCCATGGAGCGCAAACAACGCACTGGCAGGAGAGGCAGTCCACACAGCGACTATACCAGTAGGCGCGGACCGCGTGCCGGTAGCAGAAGGAGAAGATAATCCCAAGAAAAGGGGCAGAAAGAGGTAACAAGCAGAAAGGCCGAAAAGCACAAACGGAAACATTAACAATAAAAATAAAAGCGGGTTCTATAAATAACATATGACGGATGTTTTTTAGGACACGCCTAAAATCTAATTAACATGACAACAAACAGTTATTGCACAAGCAACCACATCCTTGTCGGGTTAGGCGGAACTGGCGGAAAAATACTAAAGGCATTCAAGATGAGAATGTTCGAGGAGTTCCCCACACAAGAAGAAAGAAGCAAGCAACCCGTAGCTCTGCTCTATGTAGACTCCACCGACGAAATGATGTCCAAGGACGGCAGAGCACGTGCCGATTTCCGTGTCATGGGGCAGGATGCCTCCTTTACCAACAACGAATTTCTCAACATCAAGGCTGTGGACGTGGAGCACATCCTTGACCACATAGACCATTACCCCTCTGTAAAGGGAATAGTGCAGAATGTAGGGGCTGTAAAGACTGCCATCGGCGCATTAGGACAAGCTGCAGGACAGAAACGCCGTGCCGGCCGTCTGCTCTTTGCTGCCAATGCCGTGGGCTACGTCAACAGCTTAAGGGACGCCTACAGCCGATGCATCAATATTTCGGGCGACTCGAGTGAAACGACCATACATATCTTTGCCGGACTGAGCGGCGGCACTGGCTCCGGCTCCATCGTCGACGCCATCGTGCAGACACGAAAGGCTTTCCCCAACGCCATCATCTCTGTTTATGCCATGATACCGGAGATGAACCTACCCAAGAGCGACATGGACCAAGGCAGATACTACCAGAACGGCTATGCAGCCCTCAACGAACTCAATGCACTGCAGGCCGGAGCATGGAAACCGCAGGACGTAACTGGCGGAGGCGAAGCCGACTACTACTCGGACAGGGTAAAAGGTGTGGCAAACGGACTCACTGTATACAGTAACGTAAATGAGAACGGACTCACCATCAACTCGTTCACCGAACTGCCCAAGGTGGTAAGCGACTTTCTCTTTGCCCGCATTTTCTTCGTCAACGACTCGGACGAGGTAAACGGCGACATCGTACGCGCATACAAATATGAGAATATGGACGACTTCGCCCTCGAATACGACGAAGCCGGCAACCCTGATCCACAAACAGGACGCATACCCGTGGCAAGAACCAAGAAGGTAAACTCCATAGGCATCAAACGTGTGATGTACCCGGAACTGAGAGTGCTCAAGCACATCACCTATACCATCGGCGAAAACGTACTCTACCAGTTCAAATACAACAACTGGCGCGAAAACCAGGGATTTGCTAACGAAGAGCGTAACCGAGACTACCGCAACGACTTCATCAACAAGGAGAATCTCGCCAACTGGATGCTCGACGAAGAACATCTAACGCTGGAGAAGAAGATACTGCCGAGCGACAACGACTTCTTAGCTTTCAACGAGTACTGGCACGACAAGGCCATCAACTATGCACAGGATGCCAAGAAGGCCGATTGTCCCCTTAACGAGCTGGACAACATCATGGGCGACTCCTTTACCAACTTCTTCCGCGACTGCGGTGTGGAGAACTACTATGCCGGAAAGGAGAAAGCCATACCCGATATGGCAAAGGAAATAAGACATACCGTAGAGGCCGGATTCTTCGACAAATGGAAAGACGGCGACATCTCCATCACCGAACTACAGAAGATATCCAAGCTCCTCATAGAGCGCATGGGCGAAATACGCACCGAACTGGAAGCTGCAGCCAAAGACGAACTGGAGGAATACAAAGCCATAGACGAAGACCGCAAGGCAAACCTAAAGGAATGGAGCGACCTCGGCATACTACAGCGCATGGTGAATGTGGGCGAACGCAAATACGCACGACACCAGGAATACCTCACGGAGTTCTATACTTCCAAGACACGCATCGTGGCACTCGAATTTGCCAAGAAACTGGCCGCAAAAGTGTTCAACGAACTCGGAAAGATGGATGCAGACATCTCTGCTTTCGGCATGAAGATAAACGAGGCCATCAACGAGACTGAACGCCTCGTAACAGCACAGCGCAAGGTGAACAAGGGACTGGAAGACATGAAAGGCGCCATCATCGAGGTGAGCGAAGACGAAACCATGTCAGAATTTGAACAGGAACTCAAAACCGACAAGATAGAGATGCCTATCATAGCACGCCAACTGAGAGACAGCATTCTGCCCGAAGAGTTTATCAACTTCGGACGCTTGGCTGCCGACATCAGCATCGACGACATTACTGATGCTTTCGACCTGAAACTCTCAGAAATAGTAAAGGCACGACACGAAGAGAAGGCTGAAAGCGACAAGAAGGTGCTCGGCCTGAACATCCTCACCCAACTGCAACAGAAACTGAGAACAGACGACGACATCAAGGCTTTTGCTACAAAGATAGTAAGCCAGAGCGGCGTTTTCCTACAGCTCAATACTGACCAGATACAGCTACACCTACGTAACAACGAAGGAAATCTCAGTCCGACAAACCCTGCCAGCATCAACAAGAAGGCTATCCTCGTGTCGATACCTTCACCCGACGACAATCCAAGTCTGAATAAGTTTGCCGACAAACTGGAGGCTGCCTTCAAAAACTCCTTCAACCAAAGCACGGCACGTACCACCATCACGGTAAACAGAAAAAGCCTGCGCAAGGACGAGCTGTCTATCATCACCGTACAATATTGTTTCCCCATACGTGCCATAGACTGGATGGGAGACTACAAAAAACGCTACGAACGGTTCCTAAGCTCGGGCAACCTTGCCACAGACCAATGCAACGCCATCTTGCTGCACAGTGAAGGCAACGGCAAGCAACTGCCCTCACTCTTTGCCAGAAGCGACGAAGAAATCAATGCCGCAGAAGCTGCATACAGGGCACAGCAGGCTGCAACTCAACCGACAGCGCAACCATACGGCCAACAGTTTACACAACCAGCAGCACAGTCATATGGTCAACCGGCAGCGCAACCATACGGTCAACAGTTTGCACCAGCGGCAGCACCGCAAGGTGCCGTTCCGCCCGTACTGCAACCGGGAGCAGCCGTGCCACCTCCCATCGTGCCACCCGCCGACCCCGTAATAGCCTTACACCTCAATGTAGGCGGACAGCCTTACGGGCCATACGACTGGCAGACATGCAAACAGTTTACTACCACCAAGCAACTCACCGAACAGACGATGGTATGGATGCAAGGAATGCCCGCATGGATGCCTGCCGGACAGGTAGACGTTCTCAAACCCTTGTTTGCCCCAGTCCCTCCACCTATGACACCGCCAATGCCGGGAGGCATGCCACCGGTAATGGGATAAACAAGAATTCAAAACACGAATCTAAAAAGAAAAAAGAATCATGGCAACAAGCAACGATAGATCAAGAGCAAGATATGGAATCTGCCTCAGCGACTCATGCATAAAATGCAAGGACAAGACCATACAGATTATCACAGGCAGAAAAGACTTTGTATGCGAGGAGTGTGGCAAACCTCTGCGTGAGGTACCACGCCCACTGACCGCATGGGAGAAACACGGCAAAAAGATTATCGGAGGTGTGGTAGCCTTGGCTATCATCGGTGGAGCTGCAGCCTTTATCACGCTCGGAGACAACAACGGCAAGGCTAAGCCTTCCCGGGTACCAGCCGACTCTCTGGCTGCCGACTCGGTCAAGACTGCCCCTGTTCTACCGAAGGACACGACCATCGTGAAGGACGACGCAGCAAAGCCTGCTCCCGACAATACGGAGAAAGAAAGCGCCAAATCTACAGCAGCCAAGCCCGAAAAGGAGAAAAGCTCCCATACGGGCTCCGGCAAGGCGACAACCACCGCTACCACTCCGCAGAACGGCTATGGTACCGTCAATCTGGGCTATGGCAAGTACAAGGGCGAACTGAAGAACGGCAAGCCCCACGGCCACGGCACCATTACCTTTACATCGGCACACAAGATAGTGGCCAGCAAAGACTTCGTGGCACAGCCTGGAGACAGGTACGAGGGAGAGTTCCGAGATGGTGTGGTATCAGGAGGCATCGGCGACTGGTATCATGACGGAGACATAACTTCCATCAAGCCATGAAAGCCATCTTCGCACTGACTCTTACGCTGCTGGCCACCAATGTATGTGTGGCTGGCGGCTTCCATACGCGACGGTTGCAGCAAATGGCGACGACGCTTGGACTGACACCCTCTGCCGTCCCTGACAATATGCAGGCATACGGCAAGACGGTAAGGGTCAAGACCAATGCCTTAGGCGACATCTCGCACATAGGTTACAAGCTATTCGCCGACGAGGCGGTACGAACGGGCGGAAACACACCAGTATTCGACTTCATAGAGCGGTACCTGCTCGAACTGGACATGAAAATGGACGGACGCGAGCCACTTGTGCGCATGGACATAGACCATGTAACCATGAGCGAAGGAACTCTCCAGCTTCTCCACCGCATAGACTCACTCACATCTTTTTCCATAGACGAGGTGAAACGCAGAATGTACCGCATCAAGTGGACCGTAAAGGGACAAACGGTAAGTCTCACCTTTCCCGCAGACTGCCAACTGCTAAAGGGTGCCAACGCCGTGGAACTGGAAGAAATCATGCTGCGAGACCTACAACGCACCCGCCCCCTTGCCAGCAACGAACTGATACCAGAATGGGAACACGCCAAAGGTACACGGGCCAAGAACATGACAGTGATAGACAACGGCAAGTTTCTGAGCGACATGATAAGGGGCGACATCTATCTGTCAGAGATCAACGGCAAACGAGAGCTCTACTGCAGTCGCAAGAACGTGCCGGTAAGCATCAGTAACATCATGCTGACAGGACAGTTCCGCGACAGGATACACCTCTATCTTAAACTTGACAAGTACGGTTACAAACAAGACGAGATCAACATTTCCCTACAACAGTTTATAGATTATTGCAAAAACGAGGGATGCAAGCTCTACTTCGGCATCAAAACAGCAAACAACACCCATATTACGGGCACACTCTTCGCCTACAACGAAAAGTTGGCTTTCTGCCATGTACTGTCTGTCGATGTACCCACAGGTATCATCAGCGGTGAGAAGACAGGCATAACGGGCACTGCCTATGCCTATATTCCACTGCAGAACGTAACGGAAAAGTTCTTTACACAGAGCATTCACCAATAGCTAAAATCGTAAAAGACTATGAGAACAACGAGCATACGCCATATCGTCATGGCCTTATTGCTGATGCCTTCGATTATCCTCTCTGCCCAAACCGTAGACGAAAAAAAGAAGGAAATCAACAAAATAAAGAAAAGCAGCCAGTATATCTATGCCGAAGCAACTGCAGCCACAGAGCAGGAAGCCAAGGAGCTGGCTGAGGAAATACTCTACCAAGAGATAAACGAATGGGTAGCCTCCCAAAAAAAACTCAGACAAAGCAGCGATATCCTTATCAGCGACAGAAAGGAGCTATGGGCAACGGTATCTCTGCCACGCGGAAACATGTACCGCAGTTTCATCTACGTGAAAAAGAGCAACATACAGTCTGCTGACAACACGGAAATCATCAGCAATGACAACCACGACAACCTGACTTCTACCGTAGAACAGATGAAAAACCAAGCCGCGAACGCATACCCGGAAACCGTAACTAAGATAGCCGCCTGCCAGGAATATACCGAGATGGCAAACATGATCAAGGAAATGGAAGCACAGGGAAAGATAGAGCATTATGCACGTTATGCCTCTCTCACAAAACCCGAGAACTACTACCTTGCTATCTACGACAAGACCGGAAAGGTGAAAGCAGTGCTCTCGCCAGGCAATGAACGCACCAACGTCGTTACCGGTCAAGCTGATGCGGTAACCAACTATGCCGGATGCGGAGCCATCGGATTTACCGTGAAATGAGCCCCTACCCATGATTTTCGACCATCCTTACAACATAAGACATACTATTATAATGATGAAAATTAAGAAACTGAAATACGCCATCCTCTTTGTGGTCGGCCTTACCTGCTCACTACAGGCATGGGCTGTAGACGTAACTCTCACCACCGACGGAAACCAAGAACGGTCTGCTGCCGTGAGCAATGCCGAGAAAAACCTTGCAGCCGTGCTTACCGAGATAAACAGAGCACAGAAAGCCAAGGTACCCGTATCGGTAAAAGACCTGCAGATGGACGAATTTTCCAAGAAGTCACTGGCACGCTTATGGGCAGTAACTCCTTTCTATTGCGACGATGAAGAAGTGGTAGAACGCTGCTGGATATTCAAGAATGGTAACATGATGGTAAGCCATATACCCCTTATCATCACACCAGAAGACGAAAAGTTCGGACTGGGAAACTATCAGGAAGCCGTAGTAGAATTTGACAACAGGGGCAACCTGACAGATTTCAGATTTGCTCTCGATGCACAGACTGCCGAAAGTATGGAGAGATGCGGCTCTGTGGTGGACAAGGAGAAACAGCTGATTATTCTGCAGTATGTAGAGCGATTCCGTACCGCCTACAACATGAAAGACTTGCAAACCATCGAAGACATGTTCAGCGATGACGCTCTGATCATCACGGGAAAGGTCGTAATGAAGAAAAAGATGAGCGACCTGCAGAGCAATACTTTCAAGGTAGAATACACAAAACAGAACAAACAGCAATACATAAACAACCTGAAGTTAGCTTTCATGCGCAACAAATGGATTGACGTAAAGTTCAGCCAGATAGGAGAAAACGGCGAGGCTGGCGGATGCCAGGGCATCACCCGGTCTACTAAAGACCCCACGAAGTATGGTGTTCGTCTCCACCAGTCATGGAAATCGAGCAACTACAGTGACGAGGGCTATCTCTTCCTCTTATGGGATTTCCCCGAGAACGGCGGTTCTCCCATCATCCATGTACGTACCTGGCAGCCGCAATGGGCCGGCGGACAGCGCCAGCAACCCAACGACGACATCTCTACCCTCGGCGGTTTCGACTTGTAAGGCGTAGACTTTTTCAAAGAACATGTCATCACATTATCCATTCTATACCACAACTATGAAAAGAATTCTGAGTTTACTTGCACTCTTCGTCTTTACCCTTACCATACACGCACAAGATGATTTCATCTCTTCGAGTCCGGACAATGAAGAAGACTGCATCGCCACCTTGTCAGGAAAAGGCGGCGTACTTCTGCTCTCCGAGCTCAACGACCTGGTGATAACCATCAACAATGCCAAGAGTCCCACTGTCACTCCCAAGGGGAAAAGACCAGACGGACTGTATGCCTACGAAATAGTGATAGACCTCAAAGATAACAAGACACCAAAGATAGAGGTAAACCGTCGCGGCGAAATATACAAGACCGACTTTGTCGTTTCGCTCAAACCCGACTTCATGAAGGCATATACCATAGGATATGTAAAGAATCCTATACGCATGGAGAACCAAACCAAAGGCAACGATGCCATACTCGACCAGAAGCTGGCTGAAGTGGAGATTACCTCTACCATAAAAGACCTACAGGTGAAGGTACCATCCAGACTCAACGCCAAAGTGACGCATGAGGCGAAAAAGACCGACCAGTCTATCATTATAACCACTATTATCATTCCCTTGGAAAACATCAATGCCATGAAGGCTACTGTAGAAGACGCACGCAAAGAGTTCATGTCTATACAACAGGTCATCAACCAGAAAGGTTCCTCGGCTTCAGATGCAGAGTGGAACAAGCGCGATGCCATGGAAGAGAAATTGCACGAAGCTGAAGAGGAATTCCGTTCTTCCATGCACATCGATGTCTTTGCCCCTGGTACCAATCGCGAGCAGATAGATCTCGAACCGTTAGGACCGAGGGTAAAACTATGCTATGGTGTCTTGCTGCTCAAGCAGATAGAAAAGGTGTACGTAACGGAGTGCAGTGCCTTGATGACAGAAGGCGCACGCCTCTACGGCCTAAGACAATACGACAACGCCCGCCGCAACTTTGTCAATGCTCTCAATGCCAAAGATACACCTGCCGACATCATTCCCTCCATCAACGGCAACATACAGCAGTGTGACACCTGTCTGAAATACGAGCAGTACGCCATGGGTTCACTGGTAAAAATGAAGCAGATGCGCCAAGCAGGCGAGGCCAACCAGAAGGACGTGGTGAAATATGCAGCAGGCGCTACGGAGTTTCTCAATGTCCTGAACAAATACAACCCCTGTGACTTCTATGCTGAACGAATCAACAAACTGGAGAAACTTATAGAAGAGATGCCTCTCGACTTGAAGTTTACCATCGCCAAATGGGTAAACGACTATTCTGGATTCTACGAAGACGGCACATTGGGCAATGTGGAACTGTGGGCTTACTCTGGTGATGGCACACCCTCTATCAAGGACTACAAGAGCGACAAGAAATTTCTCGACATGGTAGACGATGACGCCTCCCATTTCAAGCAGTTGGGCGAATCAGACAGTCAGGGTGTTATCGATATCCATCTGGTACGCAAAGATTTGCCAAAAGGTTTCTTCTTCCGCCCTGTGGGCTATGGCGACCGTGTCAAGATCAAGTACATGGATGCCAATGAAATTATGCTACAGTCGGAAGGCGAATACAGCAAACGCCAGATAAGACTCAAGATGTACACAATCATGAAGTAATCATTTTATACAATTAACTTTAATAAAAACACAAGGTTTATGAAAAAAACAATTTTATGGAAAACAGCTGTCGTTACAGCTCTCCTACTCACAAGCAACAGTGCCAACGCACAATTTCTGAAGAAACTCGCAAAATCGGCAACCAGTGCCGCTACAGGTACAGCTACAACTGAGGCATCGGCAGACACTACCAAGATTGACTGGAGCAAGATTCCCGTCTATTCCATCCAGAAGGTGTACGTCGTGGACAACCAAGGCAACAAGGTACAGAATGCCGACGGTACTCCTGACTATCGCGTGTACCTCGTCGATCAGTTTGGCAATCGCCGCAGTCCTGCCACAGTGGAGGCGCAGCAGAAGAAGATAAAACAAGCAGTAGGCAATGTTCTACTGAAAATAGGTGGCGGTGCAGCCTTAGGCGCACTTTCCGGATTAACTTCGGGAGGCTCTGGTGCGGCTGCAGGAGCAGCTGCAGGAGCTGCAACCGGTGCACTTGCCAGCATCGATGACATCAAGATGGCCAAAAAACAAAAGAAATCCCTCAAACAACAGGAGAAACTACTGGAGGAGTATCGGAAGAACTTCACAGAGGAGGGCAAGCCCGTGAATGCCAGTGTAGACACGAGCAAATTGGCCGGTTTCGACATCAAGGAGGAGAACACGCTGTCCATGACAGCCAACGACATCAAAAAGGAAATCGACGATAACAAGTCGTTCACCACAGATGACAGTGCTTGGAATTTCTAAGCCAATTAAGCCAATCGCAAAAACGCAAGAGGGAGGGCGTAACCAATGTTACACCCTCCCTC
>CAVCGV010000100.1:0-11103 GCA_963601815.1 bacterium | reverse complement strand
CAACATCGTTAGGACGACCAAGTGCCATAGACATTTTATGCCCCATTTTTAGTCTCTGCTAAAAACTCTATTTTGAGCACCCTACTTTACAGGGCGCAAAGATTAGAAGGACTATTCTTACCCAGGGTGTTGCCCTGGGCTATGTGTAGCTGGGCTTATAGCCCGTAACGACAAAGAGACTGTGGGTACGGCGAAGGCGCTGTACCACCTAAAAAAGCAACCTATAGCGAGGTTCGCCCTGAAAGGTTAATCGTACAAAGATTATCCTTTTACTTTTGACGGTGTGCAGAAACCATTTCTACAAGGCGAGCGTATGTAAAGCCTGTAAAGTCGGGGATGACGCAATCGGAAAGAGGAGCAATGGCGTCAGCAGGGTTGGTAGTGGAAAGTCCTATGGTAAACTCACCTGCGGCACGTACAGCCTTCAGTCCGTTGAAACTGTCCTCGAACCCCACACACTCGGCAGGTGTCGCACCGAAGGCTGCCGCTCCCTTGAGGTAACAGTCGGGATGGGGCTTGCTTTCGGCAAAGTCCTCGCTGGTAAGGATGCGGTCGAAGTAAGCTGCAAACTCAGGATGCTGCGCATAGACATTGAGCATCTTGGCCTTGTTGCTACTTGTTACGACGGCGCACTTTACGCCGTGGCTCTTGAGGTCGGCAAGGAACGTCTGAATACCGGGAATGTAAAGATACTGCATATTGCGCTCGAAATCATCGAGGCGAGCGGTAATGGTAGCCTGTTCGTCCTGCACATGACTGAAATACCCGTCGTATATCTGGGTTAGGGTCTGCCCCTTGATGCGCTGGGCAAAATCGGGCATCTCAGGATGATACTCCCTGCCTATCATTCCCCAGAAAACGGAATACTGTGTCTCTGTGTCGAAAACGACACCATCCAAATCGAATAATGCTGCTTTTATATTTTCCATCATTTCGTGTTTTTTGTTTTAGCGCCCATCCGTTTGATGACGGCGTAGGCATCAAAGAGTCCCAGTTCGCCTGCCTTGGAGAGGTCTTGCGTGGCGGTCTGCTTGTCGCCCGCCTTGTAACGGGCAATGCCTCGGTTGTAGTAAGCCTCAGCCAGGTTAGGGTCGTAGCGCAGGGCTATGGTGTAGTCGTCTATCGCCTTGCCCAGCTCCTTGCGCGAAGCGTGCAGGTTGCCACGGTTATAATAGATATAGGCACTTGCAGCATTCTGCCTGATAGCATCGCTGAAGTCGGCCTCAGCCGAATGGAGGTTGACGTTGCCCTTGCCTTCGAACATATTAAACTCGTCAAGTTCGCTCTGGCAGACAGCACGTTGCCAATACGCCAGCGAACTGCGGCCGCCTGCAGCGATATAATCGGTAAAGTCGCTGATGGCCGCCTCGAAATCGCGCAGGACGGCATGCGCCACACCACGCCTCAGAAGCAGGTTCTGCTTGTCGGCATCAGACTTCACCACGCTCAAGGCTGCCGAGAGGCGGTCGATGAGCGCGAAGACATCCATCGACTTCTGTTCGTCGAGCTGTTCCTTGCTGCACACCAGGTAGAGGGGATGCTTCCCGGTCTTGTCCTGCGCATTGAAGGCATCCAGTTCCTTGTCGTATGCCTGCACGCCGCTAAGTCGCTTGTCATTGGGGAAGTACGAGAGCTGGTACATGGGAAGGTAGTCTTCCTCCACTATGCGGTTTTGTATCCTGCCACGGTATTCGCTCTTGTACTCATGCTCGTACTTGGGCGCATCGTCCACCACGAGCGAGGCAAACTTATTGGGGTCTATCTCCGAGCGTTTGCGCATTTCCTTCTTGGTCTTCGCACTCCAGCGTGGCTGAATGCCAAGGTGCTTGTTCATCTGTGCCTTGAAGATGCGGAACTCGTCGAGCTCTGCCTTTGCCGTCATACCGAGGCGGCGATAGCAACTGGCACGATACGAGAGACCTGTCCAGAAATTGGGGAACTGGTTGATGACCGCCGTATAGTCCTTGATGGCCGCCCGCAGGTTTCCGGTCTTGTCGTGCAGGAGGGCACGGTTGAAGATGGCCATATAGTTCTGCGGCTCCATCTTGATGACAAAATCAAAGTCGGAGATGGCGCGGTTGTCGTCACCCAACTGTACGCGCAAGAGTCCACGGTTGTAATGGGCGAGAAAACTGTTTGGGTCTACATCCAGCGCACTGTCATAGTCGTCCATGGCACCACGCAGGTTGTTGAGGTTGATGCGCGCCAATGCCCTGTTGATGTAGGCATTCACGCTGTTGGGCTTGAAGTGCAGCGACTTGGTGAGTGCCTCGTCGGCAGTCTTCCACTCGCGTCTTGCCAGCGCCATGTAGGCACGTGTGGTCCACGAGTCGCCGTCGTAGGGGTCAAGGGCAAGACTCTTGTCGAGCCATTTCTCGGCACTTACGGTATCCTGTTTCTGCAGGTACACCTCGGCCATGAGCGAATAAGCCTTAGCATACTTGTCCCAACGTGCCACGATGGAGTCGAGTTGGCTGATGGCCTCGTCATACTTCTTGTCCTCCATCTTGCAGATGGCGCGGTTAAACCAATAGTTGCGGTTGCGCGGTTCCAACTTGATGGCGGCATCGTAGTCGGCAATGGCCTCCTCGTAACGCCCCTGGCGTATGCGGGTAATGGCACGCAGGTCGTAGATGTCGTTGATATAAGGATTGAGCTGCAGCGCCTCCGTAGCATCACTCTCCGCCCCTACGAAGTCGTCGAGGTTAAACTTCGCCACACTCCTATAATACCAAGGCTCATAGAGATAAGGCTTGGCACCGATAGCAAGATTAAAATACTTGATGGAAAGGACAAAGTCCTCATAATAAAGCGCACTGCGTCCTGCCGTAATGAGCCTGTCTACGCGGTACTGCGCCGACGCTCCTGTCGTAGCAAGCAGACACACTGTCCCCAGCAACAATCTTTTTATCATAAATCAACTATACCTATTTTTTATACAATGCCACGGGCACAAAGGGTCATACTACCGGCGTACCTTGGTACGGTACGAAGCACGGAACTTGCCATTGAGGATGTTCTTCAACTTGCCTGTTATCATCGTCTTGCGAAGCGGTGAAAGGCGGTCGATGAACATGGTGCCCTCCAGATGGTCGAACTCGTGCTGCATGACGCGTGCAAGATAGCCACCTACCCACTCGTCGTGCTCCTGCAGTTCCTCGTCAAGATACTTTACGTGTATGCGTGTGGGGCGCACCACCTTCTCGGCGATGCCGGGAATGGAGAGACATCCCTCTTCAGACGTAAGCTTCTCGCTGTCCTCGTCGTAGCCGAGGATGTGCGCATTGATGAAAGCCTTGCGGAAGCCCTTGTATTCGGGATAGTCCTCGCTCAGCACATCCAGGTCGATGACTACCACGCGGATGGAAAGTCCTATCTGCGGAGCGGCAAGCCCCACACCATTGCTGGCATCGAGTGTCTCGAACATATTGGCCACAAGTTCTTTCAGGCCGGGATAATCGGGTGTAATGTCTTCGGCAACCTTTCTCAGCACGGGCTGCCCATATATATAAATAGGTAAAATCATCTTTTTGACTGCAAAAAATCTTCTAATATAATGGTGGCACTTATTTCGTCCACCAGTCCTTTGTTTTCGCGACGTACCTTTTTTCTGACACCTCCGTCTATCATGGCACGATGCGCCAAGACAGAAGTAAAACGTTCGTCATAATATTCGATGGGAACCTCCGGATGAGCCTTACGCCAGCGGTTGTAGAAATTCTCTACACGCACCAAGTTTTCGCTTGGCTGACCGTTGGGCTGTATAGGTTTGCCTATGACGATACGCTCCAGCGGCTCCCGCTTCATGTATTCCTCCAGATAACCGTAAAGCTCAGTGGTAGCCACCGTGGCCAGCCCTCCGGCGATAATCTGCAGAGGGTCGGTCACGGCGAGTCCCGTTCTTTTTTTTCCGTAATCTATCGACAATATACGCATACGCGAACATGTACTGGTGTATGCGCTTACTTTATTTCTTGAAAAGAAGCCAAGCGTCAGGATACTTGCCTGCACGCAGCTCGTTGCGGCTCTTTACCGCGCTCGACTTGTCGGCAAATGTAGAAGCTACGACACGGTACATGTTGCGGTCGCCCTGCACAATCTGGGCATCATAACCTGCGCTCTTGAGCTGGTTGTAGAGACCTTCTGCATTGGCCTTCACACCAAACGAGCCAACCACTACGCTGAAGCTCTGCAGACCGGAACCTGTAATGAGCGATACGCTCTCCTGGCGTACAGTGGCGTTGTCCACATCGGTCACAGTTGTCTCGGTGGCGGGAGCTGTCTCGAGAGGTGTCACCACCGGTTCGGTAGTAACAGGGGCCTGCTGCTGTTGCTGCTCCTGTGCCTGCGCCTTTTCGTAAGCCTTGCGGTAAGCACTCTCCTTGGATGTTCCACAACTTGCAAGTGCCAAGACAGTGCACATGCCCAAACCCATTATTGAAATCTTCTTCATAATCCTTAAAATAAATATGTATAAATTCGTTCTATTTGTTTTTGTTCTGCGAAAATACAAAATATATTGGAATAAAGGGGATAATGCGCGCATAAAGTTTGTTAATTCAAGGTAAAACAACATTTTTAACGAAAAATTAAGACCGGATTTCTTGTTTTGTCAGCAAAGTTTTGTATTTTTGCAAAACATTCAACGGCACACATGCCGAAGACAGAAAGAGAAGTTTAACGCTAAAAACAAAGTAGACTATGAAAGCATTAGGTTACATTGGAGCATTCCTCGGCGGTGCTATCGCCGGCAGTGCATTGGGTTTGATATTCGCTCCTGAGAAAGGTGCAGACACACGCAGCAAGATTTCAGGTGCCATCGACGACTTCTGCAAGAAGCACGACATCAAGTTGAGCCGTAAGGACATGGACGACTTGGTAGAAGACATCAAGGATGCCGCCAGCGAAGACTAATCGCGACAAGGCATTACACACAGTCACTAACCAAAGGAAAAGAATATGTTGTTTTCCAGCGACAAGAATGTGGAAACCATCGGGCAACTGGTGGAGACTTTGAAACACTACATCGGGCTTCAGACGGAATACGTGAAGCTCGATGTGGTGGACAAGGTGGTACGCCTGCTTACAGCCATGGCCATCGCCTTGGCATTGCTGTTTTTGTTGGCCATGGCCCTCATTTACTTGTCTTTCGCAGCCGCCTATGCCCTGCAACCGCTTACCGGACTGGTGGGCGGATTCTGCATCGTGGCGCTGTTCTACATTCTTATACTCGTCCTTTTCATTGCCTTCCGCCACCAGTGGATAGAGAAACCGCTGGTAAAGATTCTGGCAGGCATCCTCATGCAGAAATAGAACCGAACAAAAAGATGATGGTTACCGAAGACATCCCGAACGGATCCCGATACAATTCGCTCAGCGACCTCAGACTGCGCAAGGAAATGTTGCGCAAAGACATCGAGGCCGATGACAAGAAACTGCACAAGCTTTGGAACTCTCTGTTCACAAAGCCGGATGCCCTTTGCAAGTCGGCAAGCACGAGCAAACGCATCAGCAGCTTCGTTTCCATGAGTGCAGGCGCCATAGACGGTGCCATCCTTGCATGGAAACTGTACAAAAAGTTCAAGAAAAAGTAATAAACCACTACCCTGTTTAGGGTATTTTTGCTACAGTTTATTACTTTTCCACTTATTTTTCTTGGCAGTTTATCATATTTTTAGTACTTTTGCCGCCAAGTTTTGCTTCAGCCCCGGTCGTTTCGGGGGAGGCAGAGCAATACCAAACAATAAAAGAATATGAAAGTACTAAAATTCGGCGGAACATCTGTAGGTTCCGTAAAGAGCATCCTCAGCTTGAAACGTATCGTAGAAAATGAGGCCAAGAAACAGAGTGTAGTGGTTGTCGTGAGCGCACTTGGCGGAATCACCGACAAACTCTTGCAAACCTCACAGCTTGCCCTCAAGGGCGATGAACAGTGGAGAGTCGAATTCGACGCCATGGTTGACCGCCACCACAAGATGATAGACACCATCATCACTGACACCACAGACAGAGAAAATCTTTTTAAGTCGGTCGATGCCCTCTTCGAACAGTTGAAGAGCATCTATTTTGGTGTGTACCTCATCCACGATTTGAGCGAGAAGACACAGGATGCCATCGTGAGCTATGGCGAGCGGCTCAGCTCCAAGATTGTCGCCACGCTGATTCGTGGCGCCAAGTGGTTCGACTCACGCAGCTTTATCAAGACCGAGCGTCTGAACGGAAAGGGAAAGCATACGCTCGACAGCGAGTTGACCAACAAACTGGTGAAGGAGACCTTTGCCGAGCTGCCCCGCATCTCTCTCGTACCGGGTTTCATCAGCCGCGACAAGCACACCGAGCGCACCACCAACCTGGGACGCGGCGGTAGCGACTACACAGCAGCCATCATCGCTGCAGCCCTCGACGCCGAGGTGCTCGAAATCTGGACCGACGTGGACGGTTTCATGACTGCCGACCCACGTGTTATCAAATCAGCTTATACCATCAACGAACTGAGTTACATCGAGGCGATGGAGCTTTGCAATTTTGGTGCAAAGGTCATCTACCCTCCTACCATCTACCCAGTTTGCATCAAGAATATTCCCATCAAGGTAAAGAACACCTTCAACCCTGACGCTCCCGGCACCATCATCAAGAACAAGATTGACGGCGACCAGAAGCCCATCAAGGGTATTTCCTCCATCAACGGCACAGCCCTCATCACCGTGACGGGCCTTTCGATGGTGGGTGTCATCGGCGTGAACCGCCGCATCTTTACCGCCCTTGCCAACGAAGGCATCTCCGTGTTTATGGTTTCACAGGCTTCTTCCGAGAACTCCACTTCCATCGGTGTACAGGAGCAGGATACCGACGAGGCCGTACGCGTCCTGAACGAGGAGTTCAAGAACGAGATTGCCGACGGCGCCATGTTCCCCATGCACGCCGAGAAGGGACTTGCCACCATCGCCATCGTGGGCGAGAACATGAAGCATGCTGCCGGTATCGCCGGTAAGCTCTTCGGCACGCTCGGCCGCAGCGGCATCTCCGTCATCGCCTGTGCACAGGGTGCTTCGGAGACCAACATCTCTTTCGTCGTAAAGAGTGACTACTTGAGAAAATCGCTCAACGTACTGCACGACAGTTTCTTCCTCTCAGAATATAAGGTTCTCAACCTCTTCATCTGCGGTGTGGGTACCGTAGGCGGAAAACTGATAGAGCAGATAAAGAAACAGTACGAAGACCTGAAAGACCGCAGCAAACTGAAACTGAACGTGGTAGGCATTGCCACCTCTCACCATGCCATCTTCGACCGCGAAGGACTGGACCTCGACAACTACCAGGAACAACTGGACGCATCGGAGCCAAGCACCAACGAAAGTCTGAAGGAAAAGATTCTCGGCATGAACATCTTCAACAGCGTGTTCGTAGACTGTACGGCAAGCCACGACGTGGCGGCGCTCTACCAGACGTTCCTGGAGCACAACATCAGCGTCATTGCCGCCAACAAGGTGGCTGCTTCGGGCAACTATGAGGACTACATCAAACTGAAACGCACAGCCATCCAGCGCGGCGTGGTGTTCCGTTTCGAGACGAACGTGGGCGCCGGTCTGCCTATCATCGGTACCATCAACGACCTGCGCAATTCCGGAGATAAAATACTCAAGATTGAGGCTGTCCTCTCGGGAACACTCAACTTTATCTTCAATGCCATTTCGAGCGTTGTCCCGTTCTCTGAGACCGTGCGCCTCGCCAAGGAGAAGGGCTACAGCGAGCCAGACCCACGCATCGACCTGAGCGGTATGGACGTGGTGCGCAAACTCGTGATTCTTTCACGCGAGTCGGGCTACCGTGTAGAGCAGGAAGACGTGGAGAAGAACCTCTTCGTGCCCGACTCTTACTTCCAGGGCAGCATAGACGACTTCTGGAGCAAATTGCCCGAACTCGATGCCGACTTCGAGGCTAAGCGCAAGGCGCTCGACGTGGAGCACAAGCGTTGGCGCTTCGTAGCCAAGTTGGAGGACGGCAAGACGAGCGTAGGCTTGCAGGCGGTAGGGCCTGAGCACCCGTTCTACAATCTGGAGGGCAGCAACAACATCGTGCTGCTTACCACCGAGCGCTACAAGGAGTACCCCATGATGATTCAGGGCTACGGTGCAGGAGCCAGCGTGACGGCTGCCGGTGTCTTCGCCAACATCATGAGTATCGCCAACATCTAATGGACAATGCAGATTAAGTAAGCAAGTAGTACCTTATTAATGATTGATTAACATGAAGCATATAGTTATCCTTGGCGACGGAATGGCCGACCACCCCGTGGAGAGACTGGGGGGAAAGACACTCCTGCAATACGCCGACAAACCATATATGGACATGCTTGCCAAGAAGGGCAAGACAGGACGACTCATTACCGTTCCCGACGGATTCCTGCCGGGGTCTGAGGTGGCGAACAGCGCCATCATGGGCTACGACCAGAACGAGGTGTACGAGGGACGCGGACCCCTGGAGGCTGCCAGCATCGGTTACGAACTGAAGCCTACCGACCTGGCCATGCGCTGCAACATCATCCATGTGCAGGACGGCAAGATTATCACACACAACGGCGGCAACCTGGAGACGGAGGACGCCGATGTGCTCATCAAGTACCTGAACGAGACGCTGGGCAAGAAACACCCTGAGGTGGAGTTTGTCACAGGCATACAGTATCGCCACCTCCTGGTGGTACACGGCGGCAACAAGCACATAGACTGCGCCCCGCCTCACGACCACCCCAACGAGGAATGGCACAACCTCATGGTTAAGCCTGACGGTTCGGGCATTCAGGAAGAGGGACATGTTGCAGCCAGCGAAACCGCCGACCTGCTGAACCAGCTCATCATCGAGAGTCAGGAACTCCTGGAGAACCATCCGTTCAACGTGGCACGCCGAGAGCGTGGCGAACGCATGGCAAACCTCATATGGCCTTGGGGAGGCGGTTACCGTCCCCACATGCTCACCCTCTCGCAGATGTACCCGCAAATAAAGAAGGGTTCGGTTATCAGTGCCGTAGACCTCATACGGGGAATCGGCCATTACGCCGGACTGAAAAACATCATCGTGGAGGGCGCCACCGGACTTGCCAACACCAACTACGAGGGCAAGGCGCAGGCTGCCATCCAGGCGCTGAAGGAGGGTGACGACTTCGTATATGTCCACGTGGAGGCAAGCGACGAAGCAGGGCACGACGGCGACCTGGAACTGAAGCTCAAGACCATCGAGAACCTGGACAGTCGTCTCATCAAGCCTATCTTCGACGAGGTTTCCACTTGGGACGAGCCTGTGTGCATCGCCGTACTGCCCGACCACCCTACCCCCGTCGAGATTCGCACCCACGTAAAGGAGCCTGTGCCGTTCATCATCTACTATCCGGGCATTGAGGCCGATGATGTGGACAAGTACGACGAGGTGAGTTGCGTGCGAGGCAGCTACGGCTTGATTCAGCTGCAAGACTTTATGAACACATTCATGGCAATAGATTAAGTAAAATTTGGAGTTAAGGAGGTAAAGGAGTTAAGACAATTGTTTAAAGATACAAAACATAGTTGGTCTCAGCTATTGTCTTAACTCCTCAGCGACCGTAGGGAGCGATAACTCCTAAACTCCTTTAACTCCCCCAAATAACAAGAAAAAATGAAATACTATTCAACAAATAAGAAAGCACCCATCGCCGACCTTCACAAGGCGGTAGTAAAGGGATTGGCAGAAGACCGTGGTCTCTACATGCCTGAAATCATCAAGAAGTTGCCCCAAGACTTCTTCGACAACATCGAGAAACTCTCCTTCCAGGAAATCGCCTACAAGGTGGCTGACGCCTTCTTCGGCGAGGACGTGGACGCGGAGTCGCTGAAGAAGATTGTTTATGACACATTGGCTTTCGACTGCCCCGTGGTCGAGGTTGAACCCAACATCTATTCGCTGGAACTCTTCCATGGCCCTACCCTCGCCTTCAAGGACGTGGGCGCCCGCTTCATGGCTCGCCTCTTGCAGTACTTCGTGCGCCAGGAGGGCAAGGAGGAAGTGAACGTGCTCGTCGCCACATCGGGCGACACAGGCTCGGCCGTAGCCAACGGATTCCTCGGCGTGGACGGCATCCATGTGTACGTGCTCTACCCCAAGGGCAAGGTGAGCAAGATTCAGGAGAGCCAGTTTACCACCCTCGGTCAGAACATCACAGCCCTGGAGGTGGACGGCGTATTCGACGACTGCCAGGCATTGGTGAAGTCGGCATTTATGGACGAGGAGCTCAACAAGCACATGAAGCTCACCTCCGCCAACTCTATCAACGTGGCACGCTTCCTGCCCCAGGCGTTCTATTACTTCAACGCCTATGCCCGCATGAAGGAGAAGGGCCTGGCGGACAAGCTCGTTATCTGCGTGCCAAGCGGCAACTTCGGCAATATCACGGCTGGTCTTTTCGGCCATGAGATGGGGTTGCCCATCCACCGCTTCATAGCTGCCAACAATGCCAACGACATCTTCTACAACTATCTCCAGACGGGAGAATACAACCCGCAGCCCAGCAAGCAGACCATCGCCAACGCCATGGACGTGGGCGACCCGTCTAACTTCGCTCGCATCTACGACCTCTACAAGGGCGACCACGATGCCGTCACCGCCTACATCAGCGGCGCTACCTACAAGGACGAGCAGATAGCCGAGACCATGAAGCAATGCTACAACGACACAAAGTATGTACTTGACCCTCACGGAGCTTGCGGTTATCGTGCCCTGAAGGAACAACTGAAACCAGGCGAGGTAGGCGTGTTCCTGGAGACTGCCCATCCTGCCAAGTTCAAGGAGAAGGTGGACAGCATCCTCGGCAGCGACATCGAGATTCCGGCTCGCCTTGCCGAATTTATGAAGGGCGAGAAGAAGAGCATAGAAATGACGAAAGACTTTGCCTCGTTCAAGAACTATCTTCTGAGCGAATAACACTTTTAGTAAAAAAGATTGACACTTTTACTACGGGGTTTAGCCCTGTCGAACAAAAGGTTCGAACCTTTTGATGAAAAGAGCCGAACCTTTTGCCGAAAAGGTTCGAACCTTTAGATAAAAAGATTGGTACTGCACCCCATGATGCAGTACTAA
>CAVCGV010000099.1:0-11111 GCA_963601815.1 bacterium | reverse complement strand
ACCCCTATGCCAAGATTGAGAATCTTGTATCCTAACCATTAGATGAATCGACCAAAAAGAAGAATTGTTAAGCTAAACTCTATATCTGAAACAATTTTCAGTTAAAAGTTTAGTAGTCGATAGGGGAATCGAACCCCTATGCCAAGATTGAGAATCTTGTATCCTAACCATTAGATGAATCGACCAAAAAGAAGAATTGTTAAGCTAAACTCTATATCTGAAACAATTTTCAGTTAAAAGTTTAGTAGTCGATAGGGGAATCGAACCCCTATGCCAAGATTGAGAATCTTGTATCCTAACCATTAGATGAATCGACCAAAAAGAAGAATTGTTAAGCTAAACTCTATATCTGAAACAATTTTCAGTTAAAAGTTTAGTAGTCGATAGGGGAATCGAACCCCTATGCCAAGATTGAGAATCTTGTATCCTAACCATTAGATGAATCGACCAACTTTACACCCTCAAAACTCTGCTTGCGGAAGGTGGGGGATTCGAACCCCCGGTACGGTAAACCCGCACGTCAGTTTAGCAAACTGGTGGTTTCAGCCACTCACCCAACCTTCCCTTGTCGGACTTTGTCAAACCGAACTCAAGCATCATTTCTCAAATGCGAGTGCAAAGGTAGCACTTTTATTTTATTCCACCAAATATTTCAGAAAATATTTTCAAAAAAAGTTATTCTTCCCCTACAAACTGCCCAATAAAGAAGATTGCACCGGTAGTACGCTCAGTAATCATGTAGACGAAAGGTCGGTCTGCGTGGAAGTCGACACGTCGCGGCACATGTGCCTCCAGCGAAGTCATCATCATGACGGCTGCCGTCACAGCAGCAGCCTTTGTTCCCTCCTCACTCACCTCTATCTTTGCCTTCTGTATCATCTTGGACACATACGCCTTTTCATTACAGAAATAGCTGAAGTCAGAACGCGAAGCATCAAACATAGAGGAAGCCCCCAACTGCGAGACGATGTCATTGAGATCCAAATTTAGTTCGGTTGTGAAACGTGGCAGTTTCAAGTCTACCACACACTCCTCCATTTCGTTGCGCAAAGCAGACAGTTTTGCAGCGTCCATCACTTTCATGATATCGTCTATCGACTTGGCTTCCTGTGGCAACACCACGGTAAGGGCATATGTACCATTGCCATATGGTATGTTTACAGCAGCAAAATCCGCATTGTCCATATACTGGTACTTGCCGTTACGGTGCATCATGTTTACACGCTGTATGTTGCGCGTATACCCTTTAAAGTTCTCCTGTTTCGTTTCAGTTTTCCGGAATTTGTCCTTCCAAGTTCCGTTGAAGTAGATGGCATTCATAATGTAGGATATGGCACCGGCATCCACCTGGTCGATAATCTTAGGTATCATACCATCGGTCTGTTTCTTGCACCACCCGTTGATTCGGTCTGTAGTTTTACTGTCGCTGAAGTCGAGGCTCTCCACACCACCATTGTACTGAGAGGCTATCAATTTGGCGAAATCCTGCTTCAAGGAATACCTGTTGTTAAGAGCAATGTAATCGGCTATGTTCACTTTCACTGCAGGGTCTTGTTTACCGGCATGCGTAACCATCCAGTGGCAGAGGTCATTCAAGTCAGACAAGGAGAAGTCTTTGTCACAACCTATAGTCTTCAGTATTTCCTCGCGGGTAACACCATTGGCCCCATTGGCCAACATGCCCATAAGATAAGTGAGACTCAAGGGAGAAACCACATACGAATCCTTGTCGCTTAACTTCGAGAAGAAGTTGAGCGCAAACTGGTTGTTCTTTACAACAAAAGAACGCTGGGCATCGGAAAGATAAAGATACGCTGCGTCCATACTGTCAACTTCTGTCTCATTCATCTTCACGGCTGTATTTGTATTTTCCGCCTCGGCTGTGGAGGAAGCGTTGTTAGTCTGCCCCTGCGTTTTACTGGCCGACCCACACGAAACAGCGAGACCTGCCACCATTCCCATAACGGCCATACTTGTCAGTTTTCTATTCATTTTAATCCTAATCCTACTTTTACATTTTTATATACGTACATATATATACTAAACAGCTCCCCTCCTGAAATCTTGCACGGCAGTAAGAGAAAAAAAAGAAGACCCCTTCGTCCTACCTGTAAGGAAATGACGAGGGAGTCTTTATTCTGCATTTAGTATATTCCTTAGAAAAACCTGTTACTCCGCCGGACATACGAACTTGTCACCATTCTGCTTAATCAGTTCGCGAGCATATTTCTCGGGATAACCGGGACGAGCTACCTTGGCGCCCAGTCCCTCAGGGGTCTTCTCGAAATTACCGTTCTTGCCGGTAGGCTTGATGATCATATCGTTATACTTCACCACCATAAACAGGAAGAGTTGCTTCCAACGGTCCAGCATCTGCTGTGCCTTATCGACACCATAGTCATTGAGATACTTGACGGCCAATTGTGAATTCTGCGCATACAATTCCTTAGCCTTGGCCTCTACCTGCGCCTGCGCTGCAAAATAACTGTTGTCCAGACTGTCGCGCACCTCCTTCAGTGAAGGGAACATCAGACTGTAACGAGGATAGACCATGTTGCTGGTCATATTACATACCCAGTAGGCGTTTTTGTCACTAAAGTGAAGTGCGTCGGCACCTGGCGTATTGTAACACTCGGGCTGAACGGTAGAACTGCAATAAATCGGAGTAAAAGCTACCATGTTGGCATCATCATTACCGAACCACAACACGCCGCCTATCTCACGTGGCAACCATGAGCGCATTTGGCTCACATACACGAAACCGCTTTGCTGGGTACTCGTTGGTCTCTCATTAAAACACTGTTTGCCGTCGACCTTGAACATGAGCGGTGTAGGCCGATAAGGCATCTGCCAGATACCGCCGCCAATGTCATCGCCGTCAGCCACAGAGAGCGGAGTACCCTCATAATGGTCACGCATGCAAGCCTCCACGTCCTGCACACTCACCTTTCTGTCGGGCACTACCCAAAGGGGCATATCCTCTGCATTAGGGTCTTTTCCCAAGGCCCAAGGCAGGTAACGGCTCATATCCTTGAAATGGTTAAGGAACGCCCATGCACGCGCATCGCAGAAACGACGGCCAGAGAAATCGGGCTTGGCATACGCCATCTTCCAAGAGAAGTCGGTATCCTTGCCCGTAAACCATCCCTTGCTGCGTGCAAACTTGACAACATCTTTGGAGAACATCACGTTCTTCTTGTCCTTCATGTCAAACTTACCGATGCGGCTCTGGTTGGCATGGGCACAGATGGCCTCGTCGGGTATACGCTGGGCCACCCACACCACTCCCTTCGAGCCAGGACCTTTGCCCATCATCTCCATTATCCAAGCCTCGTTGGGGTCGCAAATGGTGAATGTCTCGCCCTCACTGTTGTAGCCGTAGGTCTCTGCCAGTGTGGTCATCACCTTGATAGCCTCGCGTGCTGTCTTGGAACGCTGCAGGGCAATGTAGATAAGCGAACCATAGTCAATTATACCCGTACTGTCTACCATTTCCTCACGCCCGCCATAGGTTGTCTCGCCTATGGTTACTTGCCACTCGTTGATATTGCCGATAACATTGTAAGTCTCGGCAGCCTCGGGTATCTCTCCATGATACTTGTTGGTATCCCAGTCGAAAATTTTGCGCATTTCGTCCTTAGCGTGCTTACCTGCAGGGAAGTGACACAAGCTCTGGAACATACCATAATCGTCGGCACTGTACGAGCAGATGACCGAACCGTCGGCAGAAGCCTTTTTGCCCACAATGAAATTGGTGCAAGCATCTGCCTCGACTGCATTAAAAGAAGCGGCAGCGATTAGAGCTGCCGCCAATATATTCTTTTTCATATTTTCCTGTTTCTTGAGAAAGTATTGAATTCTTCACTCTTCGTTCTTCACAACCCTCTTATTCGCATGCCTTGAAGCTCATATCCAAGCCCTTGACACTGTGGGTCAATGCACCGACAGAGATGAAGTCGACACCCTGCTCGGCATAGTCGCGTATGGTATCGTAGGTAATACCGCCAGAAGACTCTGTCTCATACTTACCGGCTATGATGTCAACAGCTTTCTTGGTATCAGCTACCGAGAAGTTGTCGAGCATGATACGATTTACGCCTCCGTGCTTTAACACCTGGTCGAGTTCGTCGAAACTGCGCACCTCTATCTCAATCTTCAGGTCGAGTCCCTTCTCCTTGAGGTAAGCGTGGCAGCGGTCAATGGCATTGTCTATGCCACCGGCAAAGTCTACATGGTTGTCCTTGAGCAGAATCATATCGAAGAGTCCGATACGGTGGTTCATGCCACCACCTATCTTCACGGCCTGCTTCTCGAGCATACGAAGACCAGGGGTAGTCTTACGGGTATCGAGCACATGGGTCTTGGTACCTTCGAGACGCTTTACGTATTTGGCTGTCATGGTGGCTATACCGCTCATACGCTGCATGATGTTGAGCATCAGTCGTTCTGTCTGGAGCAACGAGCGTGTCTTGCCCTCTACTACCATAGCAATATCACCCTTCTTTACAGGAGTGCCGTCCTGAATAAGCACCTCCACCTTCATGGTGGGGTCGAAACGGGCGAAAACCTTCTTCGCCATCTCTACACCTGCCAGTACGCCATCTTCCTTGATGAGCAAGTGACTCTTGCCCATGGCATCCTCTGGAATACAACACAGTGTTGTATGGTCGCCATCACCGATATCCTCGGCAAAAGCCAAGTCTATCAACTTATCTTCCAATTGGTCTACACTTAACATATTTCTTTACTTTTATATTATTAGATGCGTGTTGAAAATCTCACACACTATTTTTCGTATTTACAGCCATACTGCAGCAAAGCTATTAGCATAAACGTCTACAGGCGTGTACCCTTCCAATAGGCCATCCCCTGTCTAACCTCTATCTCGCCCCCTAACCATTCCGTCATGGGCTGTTCGCCGCAGAGCGGACTTACCGAGAGCACCTTGCCGTCTACCAACGTCACAACGGCCATACTGACAGTCAACCCGTCTTCGAGCAGTACCTGATGGGCTGCTATGCGGCGAAAGTTTGCGTGGGGACAGTTTGTCATCTGCGTATGGATCTTACATCCGATTCGTTTATTTTCTTCATCTCGCGCGGTACTGCCATAGTAGCATTATCCTTGAGAGGTCCCTTCTTGAGCGGTCTGTTGACCGGTGGAGGGGGTGGCAATGTACGTCCGCCTATAGGTTCTGCCTGCATGACAGCGCCCTCTACAGGCTTCAACTTACGCAAGTCTTTCTGCTGTATGCCAGACTTACCGATAGAGTCTTTTTGCACCTTGACAGTATCAGCATCGGTTACGGCTGCCTTCTCAGCTTTCTTGCTGTGCATCCTGATAAGACGTATACGTTCAATGAACATCAGTTTCAGGGTTGTGGCCGAACCGCCATCCTGCGTAAAGTTGCCATTGTTGAGAAGGAAATACCCCCTGACGGCTTTGATGCCCAGAGTGTCCCTGTCTTCCACACGCACGGTAAAGCTCTGCGAACTCTGCACATGAATGGTCTGCGAAGCGACACTGTCATTTTCAAACTGTACGGCAAGAGCCACCAGTCCGTCTCGAGTTCCATCCTGGTAGATAAACTGCGCATCGAAATCGAGCATAAAACAGTCACCCTTGCGGAAAGAAGAGTCTGCCTTTATCTCGAAATTGTAATAGTTGAGCGGCTTTTGCGTTACCAACACCAAGGAGGACGCACCTTTCCAGACATTGGCCGTATCACCCGTAGAGGCAAGATTGCCATACCGGTTCAAGTCACTGGCATTAGCTCCCAAAGAGACAGCTTCCCTGTCGAGGCGGTCGCTCAGTCCGGCATAGATACTGTGCATCTGATCGGCATGACGCATATAATACACCATGGACGAATCGAACTCAGCCTGCCCTACCCCATGTTTGCGCAGCACGGCATCCTTATACGCTATCTCCTTGACTGCTGCATCGCCATTGCCTTCAGTCTGTGCCAAGGCTATAGCGAGATGGTAGTCGTAGAGCAGATCCGTCATCTCGTCTTGTGAGAGTATGCCTCCGGGGCGTCCGGGCTTGCATGCCCCCAACAACATGACAGCGGCAAGTAGCAAGAAAGATGCACCCAGCACAGTATGAGCCAACCGTTTCATTCCGTAACCTCCTTTTTCTCGTCTTTTTCCTTCTTGCCAAGTTCCTCCAGTTCCTTGCGGCAGAAGAGGAGCAGGCTGAAGATGCCTACTGTGACACACGAGTCGGCAAAATTGAATACCGGTTCGAAAAAGGTAGTCTCACTGCCTCCCCAAAGAGGCACCCATGCAGGCCACGTGAACGTGAAAAGCGGGAAGTGGAACATGTCTACAACTTTGCCGAGCATAAAAGCCGAATAGCCAGTACCAAAGTCTACCATGTGCGACACGCTGAAGGGGGTGGATGCATCAAATATAAGGCCGTAGAACATAGAGTCTACCATATTGCCGATAGCCCCTGTCAGCACAAGTGCCACCATATATATATATAGTGGACGCAGACCTCTCTTTATGATGCGTGCCAGATACCATATCAATACACAGATGGCTACCGTGCGCAACAAACTGAGCCACAGCTTGCCTATAAAGGACATGCCCCAGGCCATACCATTGTTCTCGACGAAATCGATGAAAAACCAGTCTGTCACACGTACCGACTCGCCCAGGCAAAAGTGCGTCTTGACATACAGTTTGATAATCTGGTCGATTACCAACAGTACGAGCACCATAGCCGTGACGAGCCATCCCGTGTGCTTTTTACATCCTTGCATTTCGCTCATAGCTTAGTGTTTACGGGCCTGCTTTGAAGCTACGCTTAGTGTGGCGTGGGGCACGGCGCGAAGTCGTTCCTTAGGAATCAGTTCGCCCGTTTCACGGTCTATGCCGTACGTCTTGTTCTTGATGCGCACAAGTGCTGCCTCAAGACCGATAATGAACTTCTGCAGACGCTGAGACATCTGGATAATCTCTTCCTTGCTCTGCGCGTCGCTCCCCTCTTCCAGTGCCTTGTAGGTAGGCGATGTGTCTATAACATCGTTACTGTCAGAATGGTTGAGCTGAGCCATAAGTTCCTTGTAGTTGCTCCGAGCTACCTTGAGTTTCTCGTTAATGATAGTGCGGAACTCCTCGAGTTCCTCGTCACTATAACGTTTCTTCTCTAAAGCCATAATACTTTTTCGGCGTGTCTAAAAACACGTATAGTTACACTTCTTATTTAGACGGATAGTTCTTTTATGTATTTTTTAGGACCCGCCTTTAGTTTTTCTCCACAAGAATGTTCAGCTTGAAATCATCAAACTCGGTCTCTACTCCGACATTCTCGCCTACAGCAATACTGTCGGCCAATACCTGTCCCATGATGTAGTCACCGAATGCCTCGATAGCAGCATTGGTCTCTTCGTGAGGAGCCACAGTCACCTTGATGCGGTCGGTAATCTCAAGACCTGTCTCCTTACGGAGGTTCTGGATGCGGTTGATAAGTTCACGTGCCATACCTTCATTCTTGAGTTCGGGAGTGAGCTCCACCTCGAGGGCTACAGTCAAGTTGCCTTCGTTGGAGACGAGCCATCCCGGAATGTCCTCAGAGATAATCTCCACATCGGCCACCTCTACCACTGCCTCTTGTCCGTCTACGTTCAACGTGATGTTACCAACCTGCTCGAAAGCCGCAATCTGGTCTTGGTCGAGGGCAGACATCTGGGCAGCTACGCCCTTCATCAACTTGCCAAACTTCTTACCCATCACCCTAAAGTTACACTTCACCTTCTTGACCAGAATACCCTGCCCTTCAATAAAGTTCACTTCCTTTACGTTCACCTCATTCTTCAGTAAGTCTGCCACAGCCTCGATGTGTGCCTTCTGGGTATCATCCACGGCAGGAACCATAATCTGCTGGAGCGGTTGACGAACCTTGATGTTCACCTTGCGACGCAATGCCAATACCATAGAAGTAATCTTCTGGGCGATGGCCATACGCTCCTCAAGGTCAGCATCAATGGCTGACTCATCAGCTACAGGGAACTTGTCCAAGTGTACGCTCTCCAATTCTCCACCCAAGTCGTGATACAACTCATCGGCATAGAACGGAGCAAACGGAGCCAACAGCTTGGCCACAGTCATCAGGCAGGTGTAGAGCGTCTGGTAAGCACTGAGCTTATCCTCACTCATCTCCTTACCCCAGAAACGTTTACGGTTCAGACGAACATACCAGTTGGAGAGGTCGTCGTTGACGAATGTATCTATCAATCGGCCCGCACGGGTTGGGTCGTATCCTGCCAACTCGTTGTCCACACCCTTTACCAAGGTATTGAGCGAAGAGAGAATCCAGCGGTCTATCTCCGGGCGTTTCTCTGTCGGCACCTGTGCCGTCAGTGGGTCGAAACCGTCCACGTTGGCATAGAGGGCAAAGAAACTATATGTATTATATAATGTGCCGAAGAACTTGCGACGTGTCTCGTCCACACCGTTAGGGTCGAACTTGAGATTGTCCCAAGGCTCGCTGTTTGTCATCATATAGAAGCGTACAGGATCGGCACCATACTTGTCTATCATCTCGAACGGGTTGGTTACGTTGCCCACGTGCTTACTCATCTTGTTACCCTTGGCATCGAGCACAAGGCCAGAAGAGATTACGTTCTTGAAGGCTACGCTGTCGAACACCATAGTTGCGATGGCATGAAGCGTGAAGAACCATCCGCGTGTCTGGTCTACTCCCTCATTGATGAAGTCGGCGGGATAGAACTTAGGAGGAATGGCATAACCATCGTAGGTACTATGAACCAAGGCGTCACGATCTGTCTCTGTGCCGCTGGCCATCTCACCCTCGAACGGGTAGTGGAGCTGGGCATAAGGCATAGAACCTGAATCGAACCAAACGTCGATCAAGTCGCTCTCACGATACATGGGCTTGCCCTCATCGTTCACCAATACGATATTGTCTACGTAAGGACGGTGGAGGTCTATCTTGTCATAGTTCTCTTGACTGTAGTCGCCTGCCACGAAACCTTTATCCTTCAACGGATTGCTTTTCATGATACCTGCAGCAACAGACTTCTCTATCTCGTTGTAGAGTTCTTCCAAGCTACCGATGCACTTCTCGCCACGATTCTCGTCACGCCAGATAGGCAACGGAGTACCCCAGAAACGGGAACGGGAAAGGTTCCAGTCGTTCAGGTTCTCCAGCCAGTTGCCGAAACGACCAGTACCGGTGCTCTCTGGCTGCCAGTTAATAGTCTTGTTCAGCTCTACCATGCGCTCCTTGCGGGCAGTGTCCTTGATAAACCAGCTATCCAAGGGGTAGTAAAGGATAGGCTTGTCGGTACGCCAGCAGTGAGGATAGTTGTGAACATGCTTCTCGCTCTTGAAGGCCTTGCCTTCTTGCTTGAGTTCGTAGCAGAGCACAATATTCAAGTCTTCAGCCTTATCTGAAGCTTTCTTGTCCCAGACACCATCCACGTTGAACTGTGGGTCGTAGGCATTCTTCACGTAGTGGCCTGCATGGTGAGCATAAGCATCTGCATTAACGCAAGCCTTCACGAAGTTGGCATCAAGGTCTTCCAAGACATAGAACTTGCCCTGAAGGTCAACCATCGGGCGGGTCTCGCCCTTCTTATTAATAAGGTACAAGGCGGGGATATTTGCATCCTTAGCCACCTTGGCATCGTCTGCACCGAATGTAGGAGCGATATGTACGATACCCGTACCATCGTCGGTCGTAACATAGTCGCCGAGGATAACACGGAAAGCCTCGCTCTCCATCTCCACGAACTGATCGCGGCCATCCTCAGACGCAAACACCTTGTCCTTGTGGGCTGCTGCGTATTCTGTAACAAATGCCGGTGCGAAGAGGTCTACCTTCTCGCATGGCTTTACCCAAGGCATCAACTGTTCATAGTGGAAGCCTTCGAGGTCTGTTCCTTTATAATGGCCGACAACACGCCACGGACACTGTTTCTTCTCCTTGTCGAACGGCAAGAGGTCGCCCTCCTTGCACTCCTGGTCGACCTTAAGATAAGAACCTACCAAAGCCTCAGCCATAATAAGCGTCATTGGCTCGCCGCTATAGAGGTTGTAAGTCTCAATAGCCACATAGTCAATCTTAGGACCTACGCAGAGTGCCACGTTAGATGGCAATGTCCAAGGAGTCGTAGTCCATGCCACGAAGTAAGGCTTGCCCCACTTGGTCCACTCCGCCTTAGGATCCTTGATGAGGAACTGTACAGTAGTGGTAAGGTCCTTCACGTCACGATAGCAGCCTGGCTGGTTCAACTCATGAGAGCTCAAGCCTGTACCTGCGCCTGGAGAATATGGCTGAATGGTGTACCCTTTGTAGAGCAATCCCTTGTTATAGAGCTGTTTGAGAAGCCACCAGAGAGTCTCGATATACTTATTGTCGTAAGTAATGTAAGGATGGTCGAGGTCTACGAAATAACCCATTTTCTCGGTCAGTTCGCGCCACTCGGCAGTAAACTTCATCACGTTCTCACGACACTTGTGGTTGTAGTCTTCTGTAGAGATATACTTTTCAGAAGCCTTGTTGTCAATATCTTTCTTTGTAATGCCGAGTTCCTTCTCGACACCCAGTTCAACAGGAAGTCCGTGGGTATCCCATCCAGCCTTGCGGTGAACCTGAAAACCCTTCATCGTCTTATATCTGTTGAAAGTATCCTTGATACTGCGGGCCAACACGTGGTGAATACCGGGGTGACCGTTAGCAGATGGAGGGCCCTCAAAGAAGATAAACTGAGGACAGCCTTCACGCTCGTCGATAGACTTGTGGAAGATATCGTTCTTCTCCCACGCTGCCAATACCTGATTGTTGGTCTCTGTAAGATTGAGACCCTTGTGTTCGGCAAATTTCTTAGCCATGTCTCGTATGTTTTATTTATTGTTTACTTTTTGGCGCAAAGTTACGAAAAAAATATGTTATGCCCAAATATCCAAACAGCAAAATAGCTACTCCTCGCCCGGAAGTCGGAAAAGAGGCCGTTTCCGAATGGGGCGACATTGATTTACAAAGCCAAGTAAGTAATGTGTAAAAAATAACTTGAGCATTTTTTTGAGAATCATGTAACGCATTCATCAACGACGGGCTGAACCAACGGTAAACAGTGC
>CAVCGV010000098.1:0-11289 GCA_963601815.1 bacterium | reverse complement strand
GGACGCTGCAAACTATTACGGCTGCCTCGGCAGGCTGAACCAACGCAGATTCCAACTATGGCATTTACGATGGCTGTCGACGGCACTTGGGGTGACAGATTGGGGCAGCAAAGCTTGGCAAGTCAGCCTTACCTTAGAGGATGAAGTGCGTAACATGTAAAAAATAACTTGGTACTTTCTAATGGTTGTGGAATATTATTCATACTTTTGTAGACGAATTGTGATGTGAGCATGGAAGATATGAAAGAGAACCCGTTGAGAACCCTTATATACGAGTTGCCGGAACACGGCGCCGAGCAAGTTTGCCAGGCGAGTCTCGAACGGTTGCCTCGCTGGCGCAGGCAACAGGCTGAGTCGTTCCGCTTTCTTACGGACAGACTGCAGTGCGCCAAGGCTTACCTCCTTCTGTGCCAACTCCTGGAAGAAGTGGCTGGAGAACCCGTTGCCGCCCCCCGCTTCGTTTATGGCACGTACGGCAAACCCCATCTGGCTGACTTGCCCCATCTGCACTTCAACCTGAGCCATTGCGCCAAAGCCGTGATGTGTACGCTGGGCACCGAGCCCGTAGGGTGCGATGTGGAGGAGATTCCGGGCGAGGTGGACGAGGACGTGCTTGCCCTGTGTTTCTCGCCCGAAGAGCAGGAGCTGATAAGGTGTTCCGAGAACCCCGGGGTGGAGTTTGCCAAGCTGTGGACACGTAAGGAAGCACTCCTCAAGATGCATGGCATAGGGTTAACCGACAGGCTGCCCTCGCTTATGGCTTCGCCCTTGGCGCAGCAGGTCGCTTTCCAGACGGTGGTGTGTCTCCGTGCCGGTTATGTCTATACTGTTTGCTCCAGGCGTTAAGTAGCGTCCATATCCCGAACGCATCCCGAACGCATCCCGAACAAAAGCCGTATAAGCCGACACGCTATGAACCCTGCAACTGAAGAAAACCCTCTTTGTGTTGCCAAAACTTCTAAAATCGACAGTTTTTTCATTGCTATTCATGGAATATTTCGGAAAATATCGTATCTTTGTCCCAAAATGAAGACGTTTCAGAACATTCATCGGTTTCTAACTATTTAGAGTACACTTAAAACACATCGATAACATGAAAAAAATAACCCTGTCCTTCCAGTCACGTTTGTATGTGTACATCCTGCTTGTCGTTATTCTGATATTCGGCAGCATTGCTATTGTGTACCACACGTTTAGCCAGTCGCGCGAAGAGGAGCAGGCTGCGCTCTATACCTTTGCCCTGCAGAACACCACCATACAGAATCTGGAAGACGAACTGGAGTGGATGGAGTCGTCCGTGGAACTGACCATCAAGCAGGTGATTTGCACCCCGGTAGAGAACCACGAGAAGGCGGTGGAGTTCCTGGGGCAGTTGGTGAAGAACAACTCGCTTATCCTGGGGCTGGGCTACGTCTCGTACGATGACAAGGAGACGCACCATTCGGTACTCGACTATGTGTACGAGGACAGTACTGGCGCCATACACCATAACCATATTCCCCGCAAGCAGTACGACTACAAGAAGTCGCAATGGTACAATACTGCCGTGAAGACAGGAAAGGGCGAATGGACGGAACCTTACATGGACAGCACGGGACCCCACAAGATGATTGCCTCGTATGCGCTGCCCGTAAGGGATGCCGACAACAAACTGAAAGGTGTGGTGGTCGCCGATGTGGCGTTGGTAGACCTTACCGACGAACTGAACACCGTGCAACCGTTCGAAGACAGCTATTCCTTTATCCTGAGCCGCAAAGGTACGGTCATAGCTCACCCGGACACCCGGTTTATCATGAAGGACAACATCTTCACCTTAGGGAAGAAATTGGACGATGAGGACTATGCCGCCATCGGCCGCAAGATGCTGGAGGGGAAGAAGGGCTCGCTGCGCTGCGAACTGGACGGTGTCGATGTGCTCGTGTGCTACGCCCCCTTGGGGCACGTAGGGTGGTCTGTCGCCAGTGTGTGCCCTTATTCGGCAATCATGTCCGAACTGGGGTCGCTTACTTTCGTCATCCTTGCCATCCTTCTGGTCGGTATCGTGCTCCTGGCGGTGTGCATCCATTTCCTGTTGGAGCACATGGTTAGGCCCATACGCCAGATGACGGACAACGCCTACCGCATAGCGCAGGGCGACTTCGACGCTTCGCTTCCCGACGTGCGTACCAACGACGATTTCGGCAAACTGCACGATGCCTTCACGCACATGCAGAAGTCGGTAAAGACCTATATTCGCGACCTGGAGAATGCCACACAGGCAAGGGAGCGCATCAACAGCGAACTGTCGGTGGCAAGCCGGATACAGGACGAGATTCTGCCCACCGACTTTGTGTTGCCGCAGGGCTATGAGTACATTGACATCGATGGATTCCTGAACCCCGCACGCCAGGTGGGTGGCGACTTTTACTACTTCTGGAAAAAGGACCGAAAACTCTACTTTACCATAGGCGATGTGTCGGGCAAGGGTATTGCTGCCGCCATCGTTATGGCAATGACGTGCACGCTGTTCCGCAGTCTGGTAAGCAAGCACGACTCGCCGAGCGAAATCATGGGACTGCTGAACGAGGCGCTTTCGTACAACAACGAGGCAGAGATGTTCGTCACCATGTTCCTCGGCATTCTCGATACCGTCTCGGGCGACATGACCTATTGCAATGCGGGACACAATGCCCCGTACCTCTTCTCCGAAGCGGAGGGCTGCTGGAAGTTGCCCGTCCGCCCCAAGTTGCCTTTGGGGCTCTTCGACAACGTGTGCTATGTGGAAGAGAAGTATCAGCTTAAGAGAAACCAGACGCTCCTGCTTTACACCGACGGCCTTACCGAGGCGGAGAACAACCGCAAGGAGCAGATGGGCACCGATAGGGTAGAGCGTATTCTCGGCGCAATGGGCGAGTGTACTGCACACGAAGTCATCCTGAACATCAGGCAGCAGCTCGACCAGTTTGTTAACGGGGCAGAGCAGAGCGACGACATTACCCTCTTTGCCATCGGCTACAAGGCGTGCAAGACGCTCATCATCGAAAATAAGTTGGAAGAACTCAGGAAGTTGCCGCCTTTCATTCAAGAACTGGAGGAAGAACTCGGTTTGCAGAAGGCCGTGGTGATGTCTGTCCGTCTTGCCCTGGAAGAGGCTATGGTAAACGTCATCAATTATGCCTATCCTGGTCACGAAACGGGCAAGATTAACCTGAAGGCGTTGTACAAGCCACAGGAGAAAGCCATCCGTTTCGAGCTCACCGACAGCGGAAAGCCTTTCGACCCCACACAGGTGGAAGATGTAGACCTGAGCCTCGGCGTTGAGGAAAGACCTGTGGGTGGACTCGGTATCTTCTTGATAAAGAAGAGGATGGACGTGGTTGAATACAAGCGTGAAAACGACATGAACAAACTGATGATGATCAAACGGCTGGAAGCATAACAGTGGCACGCTCGCTTGCTTTTTGCGCGAAATGTGCAGTCAGAGAAAAAAATCTCGAAAAGAGGGTGGAGTTTGTCATTTATTTTACTTATCTTTGCCATGTGTTTGATAGTTCCTGTTACGTTAGCCCGTGCTAAGATGGTGACATGTTTTAGTGTGCTGATTTGTCAGGGGGAACAAAGGATAATATAAAATATATAAATACGGAAGACTATGGAAATAAACTGCAAAAAAACAGAAGGTAATACAACAGTGGCGATAGCTGGATATCTGGACGCTATAAGCGCGGATGAGTTTCTGCGTATCGTGGACAAGCTGTCGCCCGAAGAAATGCTCCACATAGTGGTAGACTGTGCAGGATTGGAATACATCAGCAGTTCGGGGCTCCGTGTATTCATCACCCTGCTGAAGAAAGTACAGAAGAACGGCGGAAAGGTAGAGGTGCAGAACCTTAACAGCACTGTCAGGGAAATCTTTGACATGACAGACTTTTCTACTCTTTTCGGTTTGTAACATTCGTTTCTCCGTACAGTCAACATAATCATTAAACACGCCATACTTATGAATACACATCCATTGTTACAGTCACAGTTGGGCATCTTCCTCGAATGGATGAACAAGCCCCTTGCCACAAAATACAACTTAGTTTTCTGTACACGGCTCGACGAAGGCATCGACACCGGTTTGCTCGCCGATGCCCTGGAGCGCATCGTCTATGACCACCCCGACCTCTTCATGCAGATGCGCATGGAGGACGGCACCCCTGTGCAATGGCGCGACGAGGACATGAAGCCCAATATCGAGAACGTCACAATGACGGATGACGAGGCAAAACGGCTTGCCGACGGTGCCTACATGCGCCCCTTCGACCTGCTCGGCGGTGAACCACTCCACCGTTTCACCATCGCCCATACAGAGACGGGCAACTATCTCTTCATGGACATCCACCACGTCATCTACGACGGTACGTCGCAAACCGTCTTCCTCCATGACCTCGACTATTATTACCGTCATCCCTCTCACCGCAAGCCCCTTGCCTATGGCCTGTTAGAGGCAGCTGAGCAGGAGCAGGAATTCCTCGGTACGCAAAGCTACGAGGAGACACGGAAGGCGGTGATGGACCACTTCGCCGCTTGCGAATTTGCTCCTTTCTCGGAGACGGGCGCTGACGAATGGCTGGAAATGCACGAGGAAGCGGTAGCTGTCCCCGACGGCGACGCCCTGGAAACATGGTGCCAGGCGAACGGCGTACAGGTTTCGCAGCTCTTCCATGCTGCCTTCACGCTTGCCCTGGCGAAGATGATGCGCCGCAGCGACTTCTGCTACCAGGCTGAATATGCTGGTCGTACGGCTGACACCAAGACCAACTACGGCATGTACGTGAAGGGACTCCCCATGCACATCGACGTGGACTACAAGAAGACCGTGGCACAGTACCTCGCCGACTTCCGCACCGAATGGCGCTTTGCCAAGACGCAATGTGCCGATTATCCGCTCACCCATTTCTACAACGACTTGCATGGGTTGCCGAGTGTGAAGTTCAACTTCCTCGGACGTACGGTAAACATGACGGAATCTGTCATCGACGGCAAGCCCCACCACTGGCACTATTGCCGCAACATGGTGACCGACTCCGACCTCAACGTGGAGATTTTCGGCACCGACGGCGGCTATGCGATCAATGCCAACGGCTGTCCGGCACGCCTTTCTCCTACACTCCTCCATACCGTTGCCAAGGCAATAGAGGCGTGCCTGCACAACATCATGACGGCTGGCCTCAACGCTCCGCTCAAAGACATAGAGATTACATCCGCCGAGGAACGCACGCAGCTCCTTGCCCTTTCACAGGGTGCGCCGCTCGCCGTAGACCCCGCAGACACGTACGTCTCGCTCTTCATGCGCCAGGCAGGGAAGACCCCGCAGAACATCGCCGTGGCAGACGAGAGTGGACACTATACCTATGCCCAGCTCGACAACCTCTCCGGCAGCTTTGCTTCACACCTTGTCAATATAGGGGCCGGTAAGGGCGAGTCGCCCTTCGTCAGCATCATGTTGGGCTACCAGAAGGAGTTCCTCGTGGCGGCCATCGGTATCGAGAAAGCCGGATGCGCCTATGTGCCGCTCGACTACGACTACCCCAACGACCGACTGCTCTATATGTTGGAGGACTCCGAGAGCCAGGTGCTCGTAACCTCCCACGCCATCTTTGACGAGAAGAACGCCGGGGGCGACTTCGACAGTTTCAAGGGACAGGTGGTATTCATCGACGACTTCCTCAGTCCCCTCGACGGCTCCGAGCCTAACGCCACCAACCTCGCCAAGCCCGAGAGTCTTGCCTACATGATTTATACCTCCGGCTCTACGGGCAAGCCCAAGGGCGTGATGATAACGCAGACTGGCAAGGCGCACTTCGTGCAGTTTATTACCCACGAGTGGCACCAGGACGAGAAGAGCCACATTGCCTGTCACGCCAGCTTCTCATTCGATGCTTCGGTGGAATCACTCTACCCCGTGCTCACCGTGGGCGGTACGCTCTATCCCGTGCCGCAGGAGGCGCGCAAGGACTTCGCACTGCTCCATGAGTTCATCGTGAAGAACGCCATTACCGGTGCCATCTTCACCACCCAGTTGGGACAGATGCTCCTGCAGCTGTACCCCGACCTGCCCATGGAATACATGGTGGTGGGCGGCGAGAAGATGACTGTCGCACCAGCATGCAAGTGCCGCCTCATCAATGCCTACGGTCCTACGGAGTTTACCGTCATCTCTACTTTCTTCGACGTGGAGCCGGGCAAGGAGTACCGCAACATTCCTATCGGCCGGCCGCTCGACAACCAACTGGGTCTTGTCGTGGACACCGAGGGACACCTCCTGCCGCAGGGCATTGCCGGAGAACTCTGCATGAGCGGTGTACAGATAGCACGTGGCTACTGGCACCGTGACGAACTGACGCAAGAACGCTTCTGCGACCTTACCATCGACGGCAAGGCTATAAAGGTTTACCATACAGGCGACCTCGTACGTTACAACGACGAGGGGCAGATAGAATACCTCGGCCGCATAGACAGTCAAGTAAAACTGCGCGGCTTCCGCATCGAATTGGGCGAGATTGAGACGCTCGTGGGCCAGTATGAGGGCGTTCGCATGAAGAGCGTGGTGGTAAGGAAGATTGGTGGCGTGGAGCACCTCTGTGCCTACTATACTGCCGACAGGGAGATTGACGCCAATGCCCTGAAAGACTACCTGTCAGAGAAACTCACCGACTACATGGTACCTACTGCCTACATGCAGCTCGACGAAATGCCCCTTACCCCCAACGGCAAGGTGAACACGCGTGCCCTGCCCGAACCGCAGGTGGAGGCTGAGGAGATGGTGGCGCCGCAGACCGAACTGGAGCAGAGTGTCTTTAACGTAGTGGCCGAATTGCTCCGTACCGACCAGTTTGGCGTTACCTCCAACCTCTTGCACCTGGGCGTTACCTCCATCGCCGCCATGCGGTTGGGCGCCAAGATTGCCCAGGAGTTTGGCATTCAGATAGCCATCAAGGACATCCTCGCCAAAGCTACCGTGCGCAGCATTGCCGCCAACATCATGGAGGCAAAGGGTGGCGATACGGTTACGATGCAGTACGACAAACGGGAGTTCTATCCGCTCACGGAGAACGTGCGCGGTCTTTACCTCGACTGGGAAATCAACCGCGACACTACGCAGTACAACATCCCCGTAGTCTATCGCTTCACCGACAAGGACGCCGCCCGACTTGCTCTCGCGGCAGAGAAGGCGGTTGCGGCTCATCCCGTACTCAAAGCCCACTTCTCTGTGGTCGACGGCGAGACGATGATGGAGCGCAGGGACGCGGTGGACTATCACGTCTGCGTGGCGCGCCTGGAAGAAGAACCCATGAAGGAGTATTTCCAGAAGAAAGTTCATCCGTTCAACCTGCTCGCCGACGACCTCGTGCGCATCGAAGTTGCACAGGGGCCTGAGGCTGTCTACCTGTTCCTGGATTTCCACCATACGGTGTTCGACGGACTGTCCATCGACGTTCTCATGGCGGACATCCTCGCCGCCTACGACGGTAAGGAACCGCAGGGAGAGACAGTAACAGCCTTCGACTACGCCCTCTACGAGCAGGACGTGCTGAAGAGCGATGCTTACAGTGAGGCGGAACAGTATTACGAGACGCTCGTCAGCGCAGGCGAAGTAACCTCATACCCCGATTCTGCAGTGCCCGACGGGGTGGCAGTGGGAACGGTGCAGACCGTGTTCCCCGCAGGCAACATCAACAAGGTTTGCCAGGACAACGACATTACGGTGAACAGTTACATGCAGGCTGTGTTTGCCTTGGCGCTCAGTCGTCTGACGCGCCAGAGCAATCCGCTCTACCTTACCATCTCGGGAGGCCGCGGAGCCAGTCCGCAGTTGATGCAGAGCGTGGGCATGTTTGTCAAGACGCTGCCCATGACCATCGGTGTGGAGGGCAAGACTCCTACTGCCACCTTCCTCAAGGATGTCCACAAAGTGCTGCAAGATAGTTACGCACGCGACTTCTTCCCCTATACTCACCTCGTGGAGCGCTTCAAGTTGCACGCCGAGATTATGTGCGTGTACCAGGGTGGCGTGACGGAGACCAACGGGGCGGAGCAATGGATACTGGGACAGGATACGACCAAGTTCCCGTTGACGCTTACCGTCCTTCCCGATGCGGCTGGCTACAGTCTCTCCATCGAGTACGACGGAATGCGCTACGGTGAGGCGGACATGAAGGTGCTGCTCCATGCCGTTGCCAACGTGGCGCAGGAACTTTGCCAGAGTGAGACCCTGCACGACGTGTCGTTGGTCGGCGCCCGACAGATGGAGGAAATCCTCACCATGTCTGTAGGCAAGCACCTCGACGTAAACCCCGACGACACCTTCCCGTCTCTCTTCATGCGCCAGGCGGCAAAGACTCCGCAGAACATCGCCGTAGTGGACGGGAGCGGGCACTACACCTACGCCCAGCTCAACAATCTCTCCGGCGCCTTTGCCTCTCACCTCGTGGAGATGGGCATCGGCAAGGGCGAGTCGCCCTTCGTCTGCATCATGCTGGGTTACCAGAAGGAGTTTGTCGTGGCTGCCATCGGTATCGAGAAGGCGGGATGCGCCTACATTCCGCTCGACTATGGTTATCCTACCGACCGTCTGCTCTACATGCTGGAGGATTCGGAGAGCAAGGTGCTCGTTACCTCACACGTTGTCTTCGACGAGAAGAATGCCGACGGCGACTTCAGTGGTTTCAACGGCGAGATTCTCTTTGTGGACGACTACCTGAGCCAGTGCGACGACTCCATCGCCAATGACACCAACCTTGCCACGCCCGACGACCTGGCGTATATGATCTATACTTCCGGATCTACGGGCAAGCCCAAGGGCGTGATGATTCCCCAGCGGGGCAAGGCGCAGTTTGTGCAGTTTGCCGCCCATGAGTGGCGACAGGACGAGACGAGCCGCATCTGCTGCCACGCCAGCTTCTCGTTCGACACGTCGGTGGAGAGTCTTTATCCCGTGCTTACCGTGGGTGGTACCCTTTATCCTGTTCCCAAGGAGGCGCGCAAGGACTTCACCCTGCTCAACGAGTTTATCCGCAAGAACGGCATTACGGGCGGCACGTTCACCACACAGTTGGGGCAGATGCTCCTGCAGATGTACCCCGACCTGCCCATGAAGTACCTCTTGGTGGGAGGCGAGAAGATGACGGTGGCTCCCGAATGTAAGTGCCGTCTCATCAACGGTTACGGGCCTACGGAGTTTACCGTCATGTCTACCTTCTTCGATGTGGAGCCGGGCCGCGAGTACCGCAACATCCCCATCGGACGTCCCCTCTACGACCAGTATGGTCTTGTCGTAGACACCGAGGGCCACCTCTTGCCACCGGGCATTGCCGGAGAGCTTTGCATGGGCGGTACGCAGATAGCCCGTGGCTACTGGCACCGTGAGGAACTGACGGCTGAACGCTTCTGCGACCTGCAGTTGGGTGAGAGAAAGATGAAGGTTTACCATACGGGCGACCTCGTGCGCTACAATGCCGACGGACAGATTGAGTTCCTGGGACGTATAGACAGTCAGGTGAAGTTGCGTGGCTTCCGTATCGAGTTGGGCGAGATAGAGACCCTCATCGGTCAGTACGAAGGCATCCGCATGAAGAGCGTGGTGGTAAGGGAGATAGGCGGTGTGCAGCACCTCTGTGCCTACTTTACCGCCGAGCACCAGATAGACGTGGAGGCGCTGAAGGCTTACCTCGCCGAGCGACTTGCCGACTACATGGTGCCTACTGCCTACATGCAGCTCGACGAAATGCCCCTCACCCCCAACGGCAAGGCAAACACCCGTGCGCTGCCCGAGCCGCAGTTATTGGAGGCGCAGCAAGACAGTTTTGTGGCTCCCGAGGGAGAGATAGAGAATGCTATTGCCGAGTGTTTCGCAGATGTGCTGAAGAAAGAGAAGGTGGGGGCCAACGACGACTTCTTCAAGTTTGGCGGTACATCGCTCAGCGCCATCAAGGTGGTGGCTGGCTTGATGGGAAAGGGCTACAATGTCACCTACAAGGACTTGTTCAAGTATAAGACGCCGCGCAGTCTTGCCATCTTCATCGACATTACGCAGAACATGGCTGCTCCCGCCGTCCCCACTGAGACATTGGTCATCGGCAAACAGGTCGAGTTGCCCAAATCTGCCTTTGCCGACGTGCTCTCGGGCAACACGCTCGAAGCCTTGCACAAGGGCGAGATGCAGAACATCGGCAATGTGCTGCTCACTGGAGCCACGGGCTACTTAGGCATCCACATGCTCAACGAACTGCTGCAGAACGAGACGGGCACCATCTACTGTGTGCTGCGTGGCAAGCGCGACCTTACGCCGGAGAAGCGCTTGCGTACTCTCTTCTTCTATTACTTCAACGGTATCGATGAAGAGGTATTCGACAAGCATATCCGCATTATTGGCGGCGACCTTACCGACCCGCACTGCCTCGACCAGTTGCCCGACGACATCGACACGGTGTTCAACTGTGCCGCTAACGTGAAGCATTTCTCTGCAGGCAACGACATCGAGAAGGTGAACGTGGAGAGTGTGCGTCTGCTCGTCGACTGGTGTTTGGCTCACCAGGCTCGTCTTGTACACGTGTCTACGGCAAGCATCGCCGGACAGAGTGTAGATGGCGTTCCTGCCGCTACCACGCTGCTCAACGAACACTTGTTCGACTATGGACAGGGGCTCGACAACCAGTATGTTAGGTCGAAGTACAACGCTGAGAATATTGTCCTTACCGCTATACGCGACAAGGGACTGGGCGGCAAAATTATGCGTGTTGGCAACCTGGCTCCCCGTAACAGTGACGGCGAGTTCCAGATCAACTTCAAGAACAATGCCTTCATGGGACGCATCGTGGCGCTCTCCACCTTAGGCTGTGTAAGCTATGAGACGCTCGACGAACCCTGCGAGTTCTCGCCCATCGACGCCGTCTGCCAGGCAATCCGCCTGTTGGCGAAGACCCCGAAGGAGATGGTGGTGTTCCATCCCTACAACAACCACCACGTGCCGTTGGGCGACGTGCTGGAGATTCTCCACACCGTCGGCGTGGACATTCAGCCCATGGAGAGCGAACAGTTCAACGAGAAGGTGCAGGAGATGCTCAAGGACGAGAAGGTGGTAGCGAAGCTGCAACCGCTCTTCGCCTACGACGAGGCGAATACCCAGCATGTGGTACGCTGGCTCGGATATGAGAACAGCTACACCACCCAGGTGCTCCATCGTCTTGGCTTCCGTTGGCCCTACACCTCGTGGGATTATGCCGAGCGTTTCGTGCAGACGATCCATGGTTTCAACTATATTTA
>CAVCGV010000097.1:0-11441 GCA_963601815.1 bacterium | reverse complement strand
GCTGGCTCTACCCCTTTATGCCTATGCCGGTGAACATCCGGCTTAGGCAAGGCCTATACCAGTTTCTCCACGTCAGCACTGGAAAGCGAAGTGGCGACGGAGACTTGTTCTGGCGTGAAACCTGCATCAAGCATACGCTTTGCTGTGGCAAGTTTCTCCTCATTAGCACCTTCGGCTCGTCCTTCCTGATAACTGTCGTATTGCAGGGTCTTCTCTACCCTCACGCTGTCCCAGAACTTATCGTACGCACGCAACTCTTTTTCGGTGAAAGCCGATACATTCACTTCTTCCAACGCCTTGCTGATATCCGGGTCATTGAGCAGGTCGGCAGGGGCTTCCTGGGTATTGGCATCTATTTCGGTAAGGAAGCGAAGCCAGAGTACCATCATGCGCTTGTCAGAGATGCAGTGTGGAGTGAACTTGGGCAATTCGATGAAGGTGAAGTGCAACCCCTCTATCACCTTGTCGCTGTTCTTGTCATGCACGATGCGATAGTTGTGTATGAACCTGTCGGGCATATCGTGCTCGAATATGTCGTTCACGAGGTTGAGGGAGTATACGGGCTGCAGCTCGCTGTATTTCTCGTTCTTCATCGCCTGCGTGACGTATAGCTTGGAGGCATTGAAGAGCACACGCTGCTTGAAGGAGTTACTCCACTCCATCTGCATCTCAACACAGAATTTTCTGCCCGTAATATCTTCACATAGCACGTCCACAATGGAGTTCTTGTGTTGGTAGAGTTCTGGCACAAGTTCGGTGGGCAAATACTGGATTTTCCGTATTTGCTCGTCCTCGCCAAGTGGCAGCAGGGCATTGAGCAAGCTCGTCAACAAGTCGGGATGCTTGCCAAAGATTTTCTTGAAGGTCAAGTCTGCCTTGGGGTCTAGGTACTTCATGTTCTTCTCCTTTTTGATGTGATGCGGCAAAGTTACAAAAAAATCCTTGACAATGCAAGCTTATGTAACGACAAAAACTACTTGTCAGTGTGCATTACACAACAGAAGAATGCCAAAAGCCCGCTAACGATGCAGGCTTTTGGCATTCTTTCTTTTCGATAATATCATTTTTCTGTCTACTTGGCAGTTTCCTTCGAACTACGCTTGTCGCGGCGATAGCTGCGGTAGTCATCGAGCGGAATCTCCTTGTCAGGCTCCACGAGCACACCCTCGCGCGGCAGCCCGAACTTCATGTACTTGATGTTCAAGCCACGCTCTATCCACATGCTCTCGTAGTAGGTCTGGATAGAGAGAATCTTGCGTGTCACCTCGTCAATGCCCTCATGATGGTACAGGTCTTCGGTACGGAAGAGCACCGGCAACTTGTTCTCCTCCACCATGTATGTAGTATAGGTAAAGAGGAAGTTGGAGTCCGTCTTCAGATGAATGACACCGCCGTCCACGAGGAAGTGGCGGTATCGGTTCATGAAGTAGGTAGAGGTAAGACGCTTGCGCGGGTTCTTCATCTGCGGGTCGGAGAATGTAAGCCAAATCTCCTGCACCTCGTCCTGCGCAAAGAAGCGGTCGATAATCTCGATGTTGGTACGCAGGAAAGCCACGTTCTTCTGTTTTTCCTCTATCGCTTTCTTGGCACCTGTCCACATGCGTGCGCCCTTGATGTCCACCCCGATAAAGTTCATCTCGGGATAGAGTTTTGCCAGCTCCACGGTGTACTCCCCTTTGCCGCACCCCAGTTCAAGAACAATGGGGTTGTCGTTATGGAAATACATCTCGCGCCACTTGCCCTTCATGTCGAAAGGCACATCGTCCACCACGCTGTAAGGATACTGGAAGACATTCTCGAATGCCTCCATATCGGCAAACTTTGCTAATTTTCCTTTGCTCATTTATTATTCTATCACTACCGTTGTCCAGCCATGCTTGTCTTCCACGGTACCATACTGTATGCCGCGAAGCGTCTCGTAGAGGTGCTTGGATACAGGGCCGGGGTCAGGACCGAAGTCATAGCGCTTGCCTGTCTCCAGGTCATCGATATAGCTGATGGGCGAGATGACGGCAGCCGTACCGCAGGCACCTGCCTCCTCGAACGTCTCCAGCTCCTCTTCGGGAATCTGACGGCGTTCCACCTTCATGCCAAGATCCTCGGCAAGCTGCATAAGGCTCTTGTTGGTAATGGAAGGCAGTATGGAAGTGCTCTTGGGCGTAACATACGTATTGTTCTTGATGCCGAAGAAGTTGGCAGCACCACACTCGTCCATGTATTTCTTCTCCTTGGCGTCGAGATAGAACTCGCAGGCATAGCCCTTTTCATGGGCGATGGAGTTAGCCTTGAGCGAAGCGGCATAGTTTCCGCCAACCTTGTAGATACCCGTTCCGAGCGGAGCAGAGCGGTCGTAGTCGCGCATGATGACATAAGGGTTGCTGGCAAATCCGCCCTTGAAGTAAGGGCCTACCGGCGTAACAAAGATGAGGAAGCAGTACTCTGTAGAGGGATGCACACCCACCTGTGCGCTTGTGCCTATGAGCAAAGGCCTGATATAGAGTGTGGCACCGCTCTCGTAGGTAGGAATCCACTCCTGGTTGAGGCGCACCACCTTCTTTACCATTTCCTCGAACAATTCGGTAGGCACCTCCGGCATCAGGATGCCGCGGCATGTGCTCTGCAGGCGTGCTGCGTTCTCGTCCATACGGAACACGCGCACCTTACCGTCGGGGCAGCGGTAAGCCTTCAGGCCTTCGAAAGCCTCCTGTCCGTAGTGCAGACAGGTGGCAGCCATGTGCAGTTTCAAATACTCGTCGGAGCATATCTCTATCTCGCCCCATTTGCCGTCGCGATAGTAGCAGCGAACATTGTAGTCGGTCTGGCGGTAGCCAAACGACAAATTAGACCAGTCCAAGTCTTTCATAACATATCAATTTAATGTTCTACTAATATTTAGCTGCAAAAGTACAAATTATTCTGATATTTTACAACTTTTCGGTCAACTTCTGCATAACTATTTTATATTTGGCGGCTTTAATCCTCTGTCAGGAGTTTCTTAATCTCGTCATCCGCCTTGGTAAGTTTGTCCTTACAGAGTTTGACGAGCGTCTTGGCACGCTTCAGTTGTTCGGAGAGCTGGTCTACGTCCAGTTCGTCGTTTTCCATCTTGCGCACGATAGTCTCGAGTTGCCTTACAGCCTCCTCGTATTTCATTTCTTCATTTTTCATAGTTCGTTGTATATTTTACTTAGATAAGTTAAACAATCGGCATCTTTCCTTTAGTAACGACCCAAAAATAAGTTGGTAAACTTCTGCTTCAAGTTTATAGGTCAAGAATTGGAGAATTAAAGAATTTCCCATATATCCTGAAAATATAGAATTCCGGGAAGGCTTGACAAGTCAAGCCGCGGAAGTCTTGGAATTCTTCAATTCTCTAATTCTTGACATTAAGAAATATACCAATTTATTTTATGACCAATACTTACGACTTTACCTCCGACTTCACACTGCCTTTGGCGAATTTAGTACAGATGATGTCTCCTGGAGACAACTGCGAAGCCGCCCGCACCGTTTTGCCATCCTTTACGGTAATACTGTACCCTCGCTTGAGCAACAGTTCCGGGTCTTGTGCCTTGATGCGTTGGGAGAGCATGGCAAGGCGGTGGCTCTCGTTCATGAGTTTCCGTTCGAGTATGGGCTGTATATTCTGTGAAAGGATGTCAAGGCGGTGGTTTCCGTCTGTCAGTCTTTTCTGCACCGACATTTTCAGTCGGTCAAGCAAACGGTCGAGCCGTGCCCCCTGTCGGGTCTTGACAAGAGAGAAGAGAGTAGGAATGCTTCCCGAAAGGCGCTCGAAGCGCATACGCTCCACCTGCAGGCGGCGCTGCACACAGTTGGCGATAGCCTCCTGTGCATCTTCCACTCTTGCCAACACGCCGGCGAGGTGCTCCACAAGGAATGCCGCAGCAGCGGTAGGCGTCTTCACCCTGCGGTGGGACACCATATCGAGCACGCTCTCGTCCCTGTCGTGACCGATACCGGTAATGATAGGCAGGGGGAAGTTGGCAACGTTTTCTGCCAATGCCAAGGTATCGAAGCCCGAGAGGTCGCTCGTGGCACCGCCGCCCCGAATGATGACCACACAGTCCCATTCTTCCCATTCGTCATAGATGCGGTTGAGTGCTTCGATGACACTCTGCTCCACCCCCTCGCCCTGCATGGTAGCCGGAAAGAGTGCCGTACGGAACTGCAGGGCGTAAGCATTGTCGGCAAGTTGATTGCAGAAGTCGCCGTAACCGGCAGCCGTAGCACTCGAAATGACCGCTATGCGCTGGCAGAACATGGGTAGCGAGAGTTCGCGCTGCAGGTCGAACACCCCTTCCTCCTTCAACACCTGTATGATTTCCATACGCTTGCGTGCCATGTCGCCGAGCGTATAGTTAGGGTCTATATCGTCGACAATCCACGAGAAGCCATAACTCTCGTGAAACTGGGCGTGCACCTTCAGCAGTACCTTCATGCCAGCATGCAGATGTTGCCCCGTTACCCGTTCGAACTTGGGCTTTATCGCCATCCACCGGTTGCGCCAGCAAGAGGCGTGTGCTTTGGCGATAGGGGTATTAGAGGACTCGTCCTTCTCGACAAGTTCCATATAGCAGTGGCCTCCGTAAGCCTCGCGTGCCTCGGAGAGTTCGGCTTCCACCCAATAACTGTCCGGCAGCGACATCGACAAGACTTCGCGCACCAGCGCATTCAGTTCGTATAGTGACAAGTGTTTGACCATATCTGTTTTGGAGTTAAGGAGTTAAAGGAGTTAAAGGAGTTAAAGGAGTTAAGACAACAGCCTTTGTGGCGCCAGACTCCCTGCTTACCTTTTTACCTTTTTTACCTTTAATCTATCGTCTTTCCCGTCTGGTAAGCCTTGCCGAAGTCGGGCACGCCGTATCCGTAAACATTGTCGGGATGCTGCTGGTTATTGCCCGAGAGACGTACAAGTTTTACTATCTGGCGTGCCGTCTTGTGGGGCAGCGCCTGCCACAGGCAAGCCACCATGCCGGCAATAAGCGGCGAAGAGAACGAGGTACCGTTGTCATTGATGACGGCACCGCGCCCTGTTATCACAGATGCCGGACTGCCGTACGCCATGACATCTGGCTTAATCCGCCCGTCGGCAGTAGGTCCTACGGCACTGAAAGGTGCATTCACACCAAACTCGGTAATACTGCCCACGGTAAGGATGTCGCGTGCATCTGCGGGGAAATTGATTCTCTTCCAACTGCCCATCCCCTCGTTTCCGGCAGAATTGACACAGACGATACCCTTGTCGGCACACATGGAGGCGGTACGCGAGATAAGGGCGGTAAGTCCGTCCTGCTCGCTGTAGGTATGGTTGGTCTTGGCATCGTCAAAGCCGTGATACCCCAACGACGAGTTGATGACATCCACTCCCACACTGTCGGCATACTCGGCAGCCTCGGCCCAGTAGTCTTCTTCGGCAAGGCTCTCCGTACGTTCGTCCTCACACCTCACCAAAAGATATTCCGCCTCCGTGGCCGTACCCATATAATAATAAGGAGTATTGGCAGCCATCGTAGACAGCACCATCGTGCCGTGGTCCATCTCCTGGAACACATTGTCGGACTTGGGAACCACGAAGTCCTTGACACCAGCCAAACGGATATCGTGCAGCGCCTGTATCTTGTCGGCATTCATAAAGCCGCCGTCGAACACAGCTATCATCATTCCCTTGCCACGAAAGCCCTTGTTGTGCAGGGCTTCACCGTTCAGGGCATGAATCTGCGCCTCGGAGGCTCCGTTCTCCTTACCCTGCATCTCTATGGTCTCCGTAGCCTTGCGCAGACCGCTGCGCCTGCGCTCGCTGATACTGTCGGGCGAAGAGAACACTTTCAGGCGACGGTCTATAAAGGCGAGGCGGTCGAGTTTTTTCAATTCCTTTTCCTTGTGTATGCGCACCAGAAGGGTATTGTTCCACTTGCTGCACCCCACCACTTCAATGCCGGCTTCCTGTACCGCCTTGACGTAAGCCGGAGCCACAGGCAGGTCGGTACTGTCCACAGCAAGTCCTTGTCTTCTGCGCCGCTCTATGGAGCGCAACGACAGAAAGTCCTCCGGTTTGTGGACGGTATAGGGGCTGTGGGCTGCATCCTTATCCTTCAGATAAAGGCGGTACATGAGGGTTTTGCCGCCCGGATAGGATACCATTTCCGTGGCAGCCTCTGCCGTCTGCGGGCAGAGAAGAACGAGTAGGAAACAGAAAAGATATAAGGTTCGTTTCATGCTTAAGGTCGTGGCGTTATTGGATTTTGTCTTTTATAGGCGTGTTCTAAAAAGCACGCACGGTTAATATATAGTATGATTGACAGATTGCTCATGGGTTTTAAGAACCCGTCTGTACAAGCGTACAAAGTTACACGTTTCTTGCGAGACAGCCAAATAAGTGTGCTCCTTTTTGGCAATAAAAGTCCAGTCTTGGTCCAAAAGCACACATTTGGGTACCGAGCATATACATCTATGATTTTTTTTTTGTACTTTTGCAGTGTTCTAACGATATTATAATACTGATAGAACATAAAGACAGCATTAGAAAAGACAAAATGGAAAACAGACAAGCAACATTAGAGCTGGGCACCAAGCCCGTGGGCAAGCTACTGGTACAATATGCCTTGCCGGCGATGATTGCGATGACGGCTTCCTCTCTCTACAACATCGTGGACCGCGTGTTCATAGGCCAGGGTGTGGGAGCAATGGCCATCTCGGGACTCGCCATCACCTTCCCCTTCATGAACCTTACCTCTGCCTTCGGTGCCGGTGTGGGCGTGGGAGCATCCACTGCCATCAGCGTGAAGTTGGGGCAGAAAGACTACGCTACGGCACAGAACATCCTGGGCAACACCTTTTCGCTGAACCTTATCATCGGTATCGGACTGAGCATTATCTGTCTGCTCTTTCTCGACCCCATCCTGCGGTTCTTCGGAGCGAGCGACCAGACCATTCCCTATGCCCACCAGTACATGGTCATCATACTGATAGGCAACGTGATAAGCCATATGTACTTCGGCATGAATGCCCTGCTCCGGGCAGCAAGCAAGCCCCAACAGGCCATGTTTGCCACCATCTTCACGGTGGTGATGAACGTGATACTCGATGCCCTCTTCATCCTCGGTTTCGGCTGGGGCATAGAGGGCGCAGCCATCGCCACCATCCTCTCTCAGTTCATGGCGCTGTGCTGGCAGTTCAAACTCTTCAGCAACAAGAACGAACTGCTCCACTTCAAGCGCGGCATCTACCGCCTGAAGAAGAAACTCGTGGAGCATATCCTTGCCATAGGCGTGTCGCCCTTCCTCATGAATGTATGTGCCTGCGTGGTGGTGATATTCATAAACAACCAGTTGGTACGCTTCGGCGGTGACCTCTCGGTGGGTGCCTACGGCATTGCCAACGGTATCGCCATGGTGTTCGTCATGCTGGTGATAGGCATCAACCAGGGCATGCAGCCCATCGCCGGATATAATTTCGGTGCACAGAAGATAGACCGTCTGAAACGGGTGCTCAACCTCAGTATCCTTGCCGCCACGGCCCTGATGGTGGTAGGATGGCTGATAGCCATGTTCCTGCCCTACTACTGTGCAAGACTGTTCACCACCGACAAGACGCTGATAGAGATGGGCATCAAGGCCATCAGGGTAATGATGATCTGTTTCCCCGTCATAGGATTCCAGATGGTGGTAACCAACTTCTTCCAGTGTATCGGCAAGGTGAAGATAAGCATCTTCCTGTCACTGTCCAGACAGATGATTATCCTCCTGCCGCTCTTGGGAGTTCTGCCCATGATTTGGGGCATCGAGGGTGTATGGTACAGCATGCCTGTTTCCGACTTTGCGTCCTCTGCCATGGCTGCAGTCATCATGGTGTCGTTCCTTAACAACCTGAAGAAGCAAGAAAAGAAGAGTGAAGAATGAAGAACGAAGAACGAAGAGTGAAGAACAAAGAGTGAAGAGAGAAAAGTGAAAAAGTAGGCTGGCGCCACAAAGGCTGTTGTCTTAACTCCTTAACCTCTTTAACTTCTTAACTTCTAAATCCCTTTAACTTCTTAACTCCTTTAACTCCTAAATCCTATCCCCCTAAACAACAAAAAAATATGGACAAGAAAATCATCATCAACGTAGGTCGCCAGATAGGCAGCGGCGGCCATATCATAGCAGAGAAACTGGCAGAAGACTTCGGTTGTAAATGCTACGACCGCGAACTGCTGAACCTCGCAGCAGAAGAGAGCGGCTTCTCTGCCAAGTTCTTCGAGCAGAACGACGAGCAGAAAGGATTCCTGCGGTCGCTCTTTACCACACACCTGCCATTCCTGAGCGGCAGCACCTTATACCACAACGACTTCTCGCAGGAAGGACTCTATAAGTTTCAGAGCGATGCCATCAAGCGGGCAGCCGATGAAGGCAACTGTGTATTCGTGGGCAGAACCGCCGACTATGTACTGCGCGACTACGAGAACGTGGTAAACGTGTTTATCACCGCCAATATGGAAGACCGCATCCAGGCAGTAAGCGAGCGCAGGGACATTACAGCCGAAGCCGCCCACAAGTTTATCGAGAACCATGAGGAACAGCGTGCGTCCTACTACAACTACTATACGGGAAAGCAGTGGGGACACAGCGAGAGCTACGACCTCTGCATCAACAGCAGTCTGCTGGGACTGGACGAGACCGAGAAGTTTATTGCGGAGTTTATCAAGAAAAAGTTAACGTTATAGGAGTTGAGAAGTAAAGAAGTTGGACAGACGTCTTAACTCCTTTAACACCTTAACTTCGCCCCAAATACCATCGACTATGAAAAAGATTATGCTTTTGGGCTCAGGCGAACTGGGCAAGGAATTTACCATCGCAGCCAAGCGTGCCGGTCAGTACGTGATAGCTTGTGACAAGTACGACAATGCACCCGCCATGCAGGTAGCTGACGAACGTGAGGTGTTCTCCATGCTCGACGGCGATGCCCTCACCGCTGTCGTAGAGAAACACCACCCGGACATCATCGTGCCCGAGATAGAGGCCATCCGTACCGAACGCCTCTTCGACTTCGAGAAGGAAGGCATCCAGATCGTTCCGTCGGCACGTGCCGTCAACTACACGATGAACCGCCGTGCCATCCGCGACCTTGCTGCCAAGGAGCTGGGACTTCGCACAGCCAAATACTTCTATGCCAAGACCTTCGAGGAGTTTAAGAATGCTGCCGACGAGATAGGGTTCCCCTGTGTGGTGAAACCCCTTATGAGTTCCAGCGGTCATGGACAGAGCTATGTTCACAACGACGACGAGCTGAAGGAAGCATACAAGGAGGCTATGGAGGAAGGCCGTGGCGACGTAAAGGAAGTCATCATCGAGGAATTTATCGACTTCGACTCAGAGTTTACGCTCCTTACCGTTACCCAGAAGGATGGTCCTACCCTCTTCTGCCCACCTATCGGACACATACAGAAAGGCGGCGACTACCGTGAGAGTTGGCAACCGTTCCAGTTGCCCGAGGAGGCGCTGAAGCAGGCGCAGCATATCGCAGCCGAGGTAACCAAGGCATTGACCGGTGCCGGCCTTTGGGGTGTAGAGTTCTTCCTCAGCAAGCAAGGCGAGGTTATCTTCTCCGAATTGAGTCCCCGGCCACACGATACGGGCATGGTAACCCTTGGACATACCACCAACCTCAGCGAGTTTGAGCTTCACTTCCGCGCCGTGATGGGCCTGCCTATCGCCGGCATACATCTGGAGCACGCAGGTTGTTCTGCCGTCATCCTCTCTCCGGAGGAAAGCACCGAGCCACTCAACTACAATCTCGTAGATGCCCTGAAGGAAGACCACACACGCATCCGCATCTTCGGCAAGCCTGAAGCTCACGTAGGACGCCGTATGGGTGTCGTACTCTGCTATGGCGAAGTGGGCGAAGACCTGAACGCACTCCGCGACAAGGCTAAACGACTCGCCAAAACAGTATTGGGCACCGACCCATACATGAAGAAATAACACCCTGAAAAGGCAAAAGCACCCATGAAAGAAATCGGGAAGATCATAGACTTAAGCAAACAGCAAACCGACAGCGGATTCTGCACAACCGTAACATCCGCTGTCGGTGTGCCGTTCTACATCAAGCGCACCTACTGGACGTACGACATTCCGGCAGGGGCTGCCCGTGGCGGTCATGCCCATAAGGAATGCCTGGAGGTTATCATTGCTGCCGCAGGGTCGTTTACCGTAACCCTCGATGACGGCAAGACCCAACAATCCTACCACCTCAACCGCCCCGACCAAGGACTGCTTGTCAATACGGGTATCTGGCGAACCTTAGAGGATTTCGCCTCCGGTTCGGTTTGCTTCGTCTTGGCATCGGAGCTATACGATGCGGAAGACTATATCTATGAATACGAGGATTTCATGAAATATGCAAAGGAAAGAAATGGCATTTGACATCAAGAGATATAACGGAGAAAACGACCAGAAAGAATGGGACCTGTTTGTAAAGAACAGCAAACAGGGCACTTTCCTGCTCGAACGTTCGTATATGGACTATCATAGCGACCGTTTCCACGACCACTCATTGATGATTTACAAGAACGACAAGCTCTATGCCATCCTTCCCGGCAACGAATCAGACCATACCTTCTATTCCCACCAGGGCTTAACCTACGGTGGACTCATCACCAACAGCAAGGCAACGGCAGATGACGTCTGCAAGGTATTCGCACAAATCAACCAATACCTAAAGCAACAAGGATTCCAAAAGGTCATATACAAATCCGTTCCTCGCATATACCACCAGTTGCCTGCCGAAGAAGACCTCTATGCGCTCTTCAAGGAATGTCGTGCCCAGATTTGTGCCCGGAACATATCGGCAGTCATCGACCTACAGCACCCCCTCAAGTGGTACAACATCAGGAAACAAGGTGCCAAGAAAGCAACAAGTCAGGGTATACGCATAGAATACAGCGAAGACTACAACAACTTCTGGGAAATACTCTCTACCAACCTCATGCAGACATACCACGCCCAACCAGTACATACACTGGAAGAAATCAGAATGTTGCACGAGCGCTTTCCCGAAAACATCAAGTTGTACGTAGCCTTACAGGAAGACGGCAAGATGCTTGGCGGCACTTTATTATATATAACGCCACAAGTGGTACATACGCAATATATCTCGGCGTCGGAAGAAGGAAAGCAAAAGCATGCGCTGGATGCACTTTTCTTACAACTCATACAGCATGAATACAAAGACTGCCTGTTCTTCGACTTCGGCACTTCCAATGAAGACGGCGGAAAGATACTCAACACTTCGCTCATCTACCAAAAGGAAGGCTTCGGCGGAAGAGGCGTGGTTTACGATACTTACGAGTGGGAATTATAATGCACGTACGTTCGTTGCCAGATGCATGTATGTACGTTACCCCATGCACGTACGTTCGTTACCCCATGCACGTTTGTTTGATTCGT
>CAVCGV010000096.1:0-11831 GCA_963601815.1 bacterium | reverse complement strand
TTTTTTTGATTCGCGAAATGTGCCAACGACGGGCTGAACCAACGGTCACCGGCGTGCAGGACAAATCTGCTCAAGTTATTTTTTACACATTACTAAAGACACAGAAGGGCAATAGAGGTTATATTTAGCAGAAGTAAATAGGCTTCATACACAAATGAAGTTGGCTTCATACAATAACGAAGCAAGCTCAGTAAGTCGCCCGCCGTTATTGTAGCTGACGCATCCTCGCGTCAGACGATAAGGATAAGCGGGTGCAGAAACCATAAAGACTGGCATTTTACTTTGGGAACGCTCCCGTTTTTGCGTGTTTTTGGTTTGGAAATAGTCAGATTTATTCCTCTTTTGGGTTTGGAAATGAAAAATTCCCTGTATCTTTGCACTTGAATTTGAAGATTTTTTAGAACACGCCTATACCCGTGATGCAGAGATCTTTCCGCAATAAGAGGTTCAGATGCTCCTGGCTGCTGCTGTTGGTTTACCTGCCCATGCTGCTTGCCGTTACGTTTCACCAGCATGGTGAGGCGCAGATTGCTGATGCCGAAACTTATTGTGCTGACTGTGCCCATCATGTCCGTCACGACGGGCACCTCCTTGCTCTGCAACATTCCCTGCACGACTGTGTAATCTGCCAATGGCAGACTACGCCTTGTCTGGCTGCCACTCCCTTGCTGTGGACAGCCGTTGTCGTGCTTTTCCATGTCATTCGCCGTGTCGACTGCTCTCCTTGCCTATGCCGTGCGAATGACGTAAAGTCTGCAAGGGCACCACCTTGTTTTTAAAGGTAAAAAAGCAAAAGGGTAAAAAAAAGCAAAAGGGCTTGCGCCGTAACGGTGCAGGCTAAAGTCTTTTGTGCCTATATTTTAATCAACACAAAACAAGGAAACAAATGAGAACAATATTGAAATCGATATTGCTGATGGGCCTGTGCTCGTCGGCAACAGCCCATGCCATGGCTATAAACGAGGCAAAGAACGACAAGGCAACAACACTTGTTGCTGACGAGAAGAACGACTCCATCAAGCACCAACCCATAACGGAGACCTACGTAAAACTGAACGAAGTGGTGGTAACGGGCCTTACGGGCAGTCAGAAACTGAAGCAGTCGCCAGCCCCCATCTCCATCATCTCTCCACGCCAACTGGAGATGCTGCCCTCCACCAACATCATCGACGCCATTGCCCATCAGCCCGGTGTCTCGCAGATTACCACGGGAAGCGGAATCTCCAAGCCCGTAATCCGCGGACTGGGCTACAACCGTGTGGTAGTGGTAAACGACGGCATACGACAGGAAGGTCAGCAATGGGGCGACGAACACGGCATCGAGATAGACCCGGCATCGGTTCACTCCGTGGAGATTCTGAAAGGACCGGCAAGTCTGACGTACGGTTCGGACGCGATGGCGGGTGTCATCATCTTCCATTCTGCCCCCACACTGCCCAAGGGCGACATGAGGGCGAACTTCTCCACGGGCTACCAGACCAACAACGGCCTCTTCGATTACTCGCTCAATTTCGCCGGCCACCAAGGAGGCTTCGTGTGGGATACCCGATACAGCGGCAAGATGGCGCACGCCTACAAGAACAAGTACGACGGTTACGTGTTCGGATCGTCGTTCCGTGAGCAGGCTTTCTCACAACTCCTCGGCTGGAACTACCGCCAAGGCCATTCCCACCTCACGCTCGACTACTACCACAGCACGCCGGGCATCGTAGAGGGGGAACGTAACGAGGAGACGGGCGACCTCATCGTGCCCGAAGGCTACGACGCGAAGAGCTACGGCAAACCGATGCCCTATCAGCAGATTCACCACTACAAGGCGGTGCTCGACAACTCATGGTTCCTGGGCGACGGCAACCTGAAGCTGCTCTTGGGCTATCAGCAGAACCGCCGTCAGGAGTTTGAGGAGGAAGAGCATCCCGACGAGTGCGGACTCGATTTCAAACTCCACACCGTGAATTACGACTTGCACTACCTCTCGCCCGAGACGAACGGATGGAAGTTCTCCGCGGGCCTCAACGGCATGTGGCAGAAGTCGGAGAACAAGGGTACGGAGTTTTTGATTCCCGCCTACCACCTCTTCGACTACGGTGTGTTTGCCAACGTGAGCAAGGAGATAGGAAAGCTGAACATAAGCGGCGGCATCCGTTACGACCACCGTCACCTCAACAGTAAAGAACTGACGGAAGAAGGGGAGGAAGGCAAAGAAACATCTATCCGCTTCCAGGCCTTCAAGCGCAACTTCAACGGGGTGACCGGCAGCATCGGACTGACTTACGAGCTCTTGCCCGACCTCAACGTCAAGGTGAACGCCTCACGCGGATTCCGTGCGCCGAACATCAGCGAACTTGCCTCCAACGGCGTGCATGAGGGCACGCAGCGATACGAATTGGGCAATACAGACCTGAAGCCAGAGACCAGTTGGCAGTTCGACCTGGGACTGGACTATTCCTCGCCCATCGTGTCGGCGGAACTGTCGCTCTTTGCCAACCGCATCGACCACTACATCTTCAGCGAGAAAGTGGCGGACGGGAACGGCAAGGCTGTCCTTATCGACGGCACGCCTGCCTACCGCTTCACATCGGGCGGCGCCCGCATCCTGGGCGGTGAGGCAAGTGTGGACGTCCACCCCATAGAGCATCTGCACTTCGGCAACACTTTTTCTTACGTCAACTCCGTACAGTTGCACCAGCCTGCCGAATCGAAGTACCTGCCCTTCACCCCGGCTCCCCGATGGGTGTCGGACGTGAAGTATGAGTTTATCTGCAATGGAAAAACCTTCGACAATCTCTTCGTAAAGTTCGAGGTGGACTGCAATCTCCGCCAGAACCATTACCTCGCTGCCAACGATACGGAGACCGCCACGCCCTCCTATACGTTATTAAATATGTATGCGGGCACCGACATCAAGTGCCACGGCAGGCGCATCCTCTCCCTCTATCTTTCGGGCGAGAATCTTACCGACCGTGCCTACCAGAACCACCTAAGCCGGCTGAAGTATCTCGACACCAACACGGCGACAGGCAGGAGAGGCGTCTACAACATGGGGCGCAACTTCAGCGTGAAAGTAGTGGTGCCGATTGTGCTTTAGAATAAATCGTGGGTACGGCGAGGGGCGCCGTACCTACTATAAAAGTCTGATGTTTTACACTGCCTTGACAAACTTGGCCAATGCCGGCTTTTCCATCTGCCACTCTATGTTCATCGGGAAATCTCCATGAGACGACAGGTAATCCACCAGCCCCAGACAGTAGTATGGACTGACATTGCCGAAGCCGTCCTTCTTGTCTTCCCTCACGAACAGGATGAAACGGCGACCGTTGCTGCGCTGGTTGGTGTATCTGCTTCCTGCGTTGGAATGGGACATCGTGTTTTGCGACTGCCAGTGGAACCTGTTCTCGCTGATGAAGTAGTCGTTGTATTGCGTTGTAGGGGAGAAATCCTTGTCCGACTTGTTCAGGGTGACGAAGAACAATTCGGTATTCGACCCTTCGATATTGAAAACTCCTGCAGCCACACCTTGCATCTTCTTATCGCCAGTCTGCAGGTCGAACAGCGTAAAGATTTCCTCTCGTGTGTAACAGCCGTAAAGCTCCAGCCCCTCCGGATATGTTTCACCCATCTGGTAGGTCTTGAATTCAAGGTTTTCTCTAAGATAAGACATGATTTCTGCCATCTCCTGCTTGAAGAGCGGGTAATGCTCCACTGTCGATAGCGCTTGCGGAATACTCTCAAATTCTGTCTTGGACAACTTGTCCTGGAACAGGGCATAATATAAGATGGTGGAGAATCGCCGGGTAATGTCTGTTGTAAATTGTCCACTTGCCAAAATAGTGTCGACATCGCAATGGCAATCCAGGAAACGCTGTACGAACTTAATGAGCGAAACCGTGTTGATGTGCAGAAGATTGCCCATGCCTTTTACCAGGCGTTTCGTCACATCGTCGTCTGCATACCTTTCACACTTGCCGGCATCCCGCTTCAGCGATGTCCAGCAGTTGTTGCCCTTGTAGAGCAGGCGGACATCCTGCCCGTTGTTGGCTATGAACTGTGCCAATGTGGGGGTGGTGTCATACGACATGAGTTCCTTTACCAGTCTGCGGTTATTGTAGATGGCACTCTTGATGTTGTTGAGAATGTAGCTCTTGGCCTTGCGCTCCATATAGATGGCGCAACCACGGGGGAGCAAGGTGAATCTTTTCGTTATCTGACCGGTGATGTCCTTGTCTTTCCGGGTGCACAGAGCGCGGAAACGGCTTGCAAAATCATACTGCTTGTTAGCCTGAGCCACAAAGTCGAGTACGGTGAGGTAATCCTTTCCGGCACTGAGACGAAGACCGCGTCCTAATTGCTGCAGGAAGATGGTCAAACTCTCGGTGGGACGAAGGAACAGGACGGTGTCTACTTCCGGAATGTCCACACCCTCGTTGAAGATATCTACCACGCAGAGATAGTTTATCTTTCCGGCAGCCAAATCGCGGTTGAGTTGTACACGTTCTTCTGCATTCGTCTCGGACGTGAGGCTTGCCGCCCTTAATCCTGCTTTACAGAATTGTGCTGCCATATAGTCTGCGTGCCGCTTGTCTGAACAGAAACAAAGGGCGTGGCACTGTGTCTCGTCTGGCAGATATTCCTGCAGTTTCTGTACGATGAGCCCCACACGTTCTTCGTTGCACAACTTGTCGGTAAGTTTGGAGATAATGTATTTGCCGTTTGCCCAAAGCTCGTTGCCCGAAATGTCTGTGCTGTCCGAAATGCAAAGGTACTGGAAGGGGGTGAGCAATCCTTCGTCCAAAGCCTGCGGCAATCTGATTTCGGCACTAATCTTTCCGCCGAAGTCGGGCAGAAGGCTCTGCTGGTCCATTCGCTCGGGGGTGGCGGTAAGGCCCAAGAGTATTTGTGGCTTGAAGAATCCGAAAATCGGACGATAGCTCATGGCAGCACCGTGGTGAGCCTCGTCGATGATGATAAAGTCATAGTAGTCGGCTCCCAAGCGCCGGAACACGTCAAACTGGTTGTTGAGGGTGGCTACAGACACAAACAGGTGGTCGAGGTTGTCGCTCGGGTTGTAGTTGCCTACCCATAGCTCGCCGAAGTTGGCATCTCCCAATACGCTCTTGAAGGTGTGGAGGGATTGTTTGAGTATTTCCTCCCTGTGCGCCACGAAAAGCAGTCGGTTACGTTCTCCCGGGTGAGCATTACGGAATCGTTTGTAATCGAAGGCGGAGATGACTGTCTTTCCTGTACCAGTGGCAGCAACGACAAGATTGCGGTAGTTGCCGTTGTCCTCCCTTTCCACTTGCAACTTGTCGAGAATCATCTTCTGGTGGGGCAGCAACTGGTAGCGCTGGAATATGTCTGTACGAAGCCTGTTGTTGGGGTTCTTCTGGATAGCCAGCTCCCTGTTGAATTTCTCGATGCCGCCAATACGGAAGTCCTCAAAATTATCGCTGTTCCAGTACATCTCGAAGGTTGCGAGAGCCGATTTTATTATATGTGGGTTCTCGACATTCGTGACACGGATGTTCCATTCCAGTCCGTCGGTCTGCGCAGACCGGGAGAGATTGGACGAACCGATGTAAGCCGTGCTGAATCCGGAGTTTCGTTCGAAGATATACGATTTGGCGTGAAGCCGCTCTATCTGGGCGTTGTACGAAATGCGTATCTCGGTGTTAGGCAGTTCGGACAGTTGCTCTACGGCCTTTGCCTCGGTAATGCCGCAATAGGTCGTGGTGATGATGCGCAAGCTGTGCCCCTCTGTGCTGCAGAACTTTCTCAGTTCGTCGAGCATCATTCGGATGCCCGACAGGCGGAGGAAGGAAACGATGATGCAGATGCTGTCGGCAGAAGCAATGTCGCGCATGATTTCCTCGCCGAGCGACACACCTCCTTGACCGCCAGTAAAGAGGTTGCTGCTTCGGAAGCCGGAGAGAGGCTTGACGATGTCTTTTTGGGTGGCTCTCAGTTCCTCGTCCTTCTGTTGGCTGACGACGGCAGCAAGCAGTTTGGGAGCATCTATGAGCTTTTCCTCATCATCCATATCTGCGGAGAGGAGAATGTCATTTACAAAGTTAATCTTCTCTTCCACGGTAGTACCTTGGTCTTCCAACTTTTTGCGGATGGCATCCGTCAGAAATTCGGCAAGCATCTTCGAAGATTCGGCTGCGTCTATCTCTTCAGTCTTGCAGACCAATCCTTCTGCCTCCGTTTGCATCATATCTTTGGCAAGATTGCCATCGATGAGATTCTCATATACTCCTTCTGTCAGCTTCATACGTTTTCTGTTTTTTCTAAGTGCAAAGATACTGGCTTCTCACTGATGAAGTCATCGGCTATATAGGCATTGCCCATCAGGTACAGTCCTGTCTTCTTGTCGTGCAGGTTGGCGCACGTCTTGCTGCGGTAAAACATATCGAGAGCAATGGCAGGCGAAACGCCCAGCCTATGTGAAAGCTCATAAGCCACCCCACCTATAGTAAGGCTCATGGACAAGTTCTGCAGTTGGGGAGAACTCATGTCTATCTGCTTATATTGAAATGGTTCTGCCATACGTTAAGTATTTATTCAGTAAATCTTGATTGACAATGCATATCTGATTGTTGGGCTTATGGAACGCCAGTTGCCGAAGGGTAGCCTGCTCGTCTATGATCCCCCCAATATAGAATTTTATCGTGTCTATCACCCTGTCGTCAGCAATACCCCCTTCTATATAGTCGTATTCTTTTGCAAGGTTATGCCCTTGTCTGTTACCTACTATAAAGCGGAGCCATTCCTTGTCGTACGTAGTAAATATCTTGCATTTGCCTTCTGCCAAAATAGCGTCCCTGTCAAGCTGGTAAACATTCAAAAGGGGCTTCTCTCCTCTTTTCAACGCAACAATCTCCGCCCACTTGACGGCCTGCTCTTTCATGTCTGTCAGATAGAATCCTTGTCCAAAGTCCAGATTGGGTCTTCCAGACTTACATGAAGGGCGGTCCACAATCTGCGTTGCTCCATGGTAAACGGTTAATTTCATACGGTTTTCCTTTCCCAATTGGTTAGACACTCTATGACATCTTCTATGAGGTATTCGTAGCTTTCCGTATGCAGCATGTCATAGTGCGGAAGGATAAACTTGTTTATCAAGTCTACCTTCCTCATCCGGTTATACACGTCTATGTATGGTACGCCAAGTTTGCTCGCCACCCCTTCTACACATTGGGCTGCGAAAACCAGCTTTACTTCCTCCAGAGGCGGCTGCATAAACCGAGGACTTTCTTCCGTGTCACATACCTGTTTCGTTTGCTGTTCCATGATTCTTACACATGTACTGTTTAATTTCTGCAAAGTTAAACAAAAGAATTGACAAAAGCAATAAAAAGGGGAAAAATCCCAGATACTTGAGCTTGAAGGCTATGTCGGCATGATAGCCAAATCCATGCAAACGGTTATTTTGTGAACAAGATAAGGCGTGCACCCGCATCCCGAACGCATCCCGAACACAAACCAATAAACCAACGCACGATGAAAGACAACAGCCCCCTGAACGAAGCCCTTTGCATAGACACCCGAAAAACATAGGTTCGAACCTTAACCCCTCGAGGTTCGAACCTTAAGCGCTCGAGGTTCGAACCTCGTAAAAAAACGGTAGGTTAAGACCTCGAAGGCTTGAGGTTAATACCTCGAAGGCTTGAGGTTAATACCTCGAAAAAAAGGGGTCTAAGATCGAAGAAGAAAAAGGGGTGGCACATGATGCCAATTTGGGCATAGTATGTATTGCCGGTTTACGGGTTATTTATTGTCGCCAAGAAATCCGGACGGCATGAGCCCCCTCTGCATGGCGATGGCTACGGCGTGCACATAGTTGCGGGCACCCAACCGGCGTAGAATCTGCTTGCGATGGTACTCGATGGTGTTTTCGCTGACGAAAAGCCGGTCGGCCACTTGCCGGGACGAATAGCCGCGGCTCAGTAGTGCGAGCACTTCGGCCTCCCTCGCCGTGAGCATGGGGGCAGACTGCTCTACGAGCGACGCGTACCGCTGGCTGTAATAGGGTATTCCGACATTTGCCGACTCTACCGCCGTAACTATCTCCATGGGGTTGTCGCCCTTCAGCACGATGGCGTCCACCTTCGTTTCCTGCAAGCGGGCTACGGTCCACGGCTCCTCGTGCATGGTGTACACCACGATGCGTGGCGGGAAGGGACGCTCTGCCAAGTGTTCTATCAACAGGAAGCCGTCCATGCCGGGAATCTCCAGGTCTACGATGACGGTATCCACCCGCACCGTCTTTACTGTCTGCATGGCCTCGCTGCCGTCTGCTGCCGCCAGGACATGGGCTGCGGGACAGGCTGACGCCAACAGCGCCTTGATGCCTTCGCGCACTATGGGGTGGTCGTCTACGACCAGGATGCAGGGACTGCTCTTCTCTTTCATTGCTCGTTTTCTATAGTTGCTTTGCTCCTAATGTTACTTCTACCTTGTAAATGCCGTCTGCGGAAACGCTGCTCTTGATGTCTCCCTTCAGACTGTGTACACGCTCGGCCGTGGTGCGGACACCTATGCCGCGACCGTCTTCCGCCATCCTGCCGTCTGCACCGTCGTTCTCCACCGTCAGCCGTAGGTTTCCGGCTGTTTCGGCAATAGTTACCATGAGATGGCGTGCAGCGGAGTGGCGCGCCACGTTGCCAAGCAGTTCCTGCACGATGCGGTACAGTTCGAAAGCCTTCAGCCTGTCCACATGGCGCAGTGCCTCCTCTGCCGAACAGGCAAACACGGTTTCGCAATGGGGCAAGGGATAATTCTCCACATAGTCGGCAAGGATGGTAAGGAGGTCACACTTGTCGAAACTCGGCGGCATGAGCTCGTGTGATATTTGGCGCACGCTCTGGGTAACGACGGTCAGCCTGCCTGCGCATGCGTCGCTGCCTGCCGCCATAAGCATCTGTATGCCCAACAGGTCGTTGCACACGCCGTCGTGCAGTTCCTTGGCGAGTCGCAAACGCTCGCTCTCCAGTCCCTCTATGTAGCTGCGCCGCAACTCCAGTTCCTGTTTCTGGCGCATCAGGCGGCGACGGTAGAGCACGAAGCCCACTACGGCTATCAGCAAGACGACGAGCAGCACCAACAGCCATACGACGGTCATAAACCGCACCTGCTGTTCTGCCTTTTCCGACCGCAGACGCTCTATCTGCAGTTCCTTCTCCTGCGTCTTATAGCGCACGCTGAACTCGGACAACTGCCGGCTGACGTCGTTGTTCTTCAGCGAATCGGCCGTGGCGTAAGCCCTGCTCAGCAGCGGGTACGCCTCGGCGGTTCGGCCCATACGCTGCAGGCAGTCGGCCATGGAGGAGAGGATACGGGCCTGGGGTATTCCCTTGTTCTTTCTGGACAGGGTGTCGATGCGTTGCCACAACAGCAGCTCCTTCTCCCATTCCTTCTGGGCGTGCAGCAACTGGGCGCGTATCTCGAGGATGCCCAATGCGCCGTTGCTCTCGGGAGACGCCTTGGCCAGCACGGGTTCGACAAGCTGCAAATAGTGGCGGGCAGAATCCACCTGCCCTGCCTTCAGCATGGCGCTGAGCATGGGCGAAGCGGTCTTCAGTACGAGTGGCGTGCTGCCAAGCTGCATGATGCGGTTAAACTCGCGGCTGATGATACTGGCCGCCTGAGTGTATTTGTTTTGTCTGAGCAGGGCTGCCGACTTGGTGGCAAGCGAGGAGTACAGTTCTACGGAGTCGCCCGCCTCGCGTGCCCATTTGGCAGCCGTGTCGGTATAGTCTATTCCCTCCTGGTAGCGGTCGGTCTCCACATACACCACGGCGATGTTGTTGTAAAGGTTCGCCACATAGTCCTTGGCGTCCACACGCTTCGCCACGTCTACGCCCTTGCGGTAGGCCCACAGGGCAGAGTCGGGCATTCCCACACGCCGGTAGATAATGCCGCAGGAAGAGTATTGGTTGATGAGTATCTCGTCGTTGCGTAACCGCTCTCCCTCGCCAATGGCCTGTCGGCAAATGGGCAGCGCCTCGTGCATACGGCCAAGAACGAGCAGCGTGTTGGCCTTTTCGGCCATGGCCATCGCACGGAGCGTGTCGTTGGCATGTGCATTGCCTATGACGCTGTCGAGCAAAGGAAGGGCTTCGGCGGCGCGCGAGAGGGCTGTAAGGTTGGAGGCGCTGTCGAGCAGCACCTCGCAAGCGGAAGTGGGAACTGGGGGGTTCGTGTCTTTCCCGCACGATGCCAACAGGGGCAGGGCAAGGGCAGCGGCTGTCAGGAGAGGTAACTTTCTCATGGTTGTCAAAATAAATAGATACACAATAATAACGTTTTTCGCGCTATTTATTGTGTATCAAGAGTATAATGTTTTTACCTTTCTGCCTTGTTCCCTTATTCCTTGTAGACAATGGTGTACTCTTTTTCTTCGCCATATTCGGCAGAGGTCTTCATCGTCACTTTCAGCGGCAAGCCGTTGATTTCGTCGCGCTCATAAGCGAATGTGTACAAACGGTCGCTGGAGTATGCGTGCTCCGCGCCGTCGGTCATGGTGCTGACAAGATAGGTAGAGCGTTTGCCCACATAGCCCAGGATGGCGAATATCTTGTAAGGGTCGCCGGCAGCAAAGTCCCATCCTTCCGAATCGAGGAGGAACCAGTTCAGGTCGAGGTTGCTCCAGTTGTTCACATTGCCGTAAGTGGCCTTGTCCACCAGTAGGGTGCTGCCCGTATAGCCCCACACCACCTGTGTAGGACAACCGTTAGTCCAGCTTATCACCTCGTCATCGGCGTCTTCGCCATCCTCCACGCGGCTCGACTTCACCAGGTAGCCGTTGTCGTCGTAGGTAAGGGTGTAGGTAGACACATATTTATAATAGTTGCCGTTATCCTTTTCATCGTAGTCGACTGATGTTCCGCTCACGGCACGTCCGTTCTCCAGCACGATGCTTCCCGACGGCTTCTCCTTCTCTTCCACACCGTCTATGGTGGTGGTTATTTCGTAGGCCACCGTTCCGTTTTGGTAGGTTATGTCTACGGTCGTGATTTGTGTTTCCGTCTCCTTGGGCCCTGTATAGCCGCCGATGTAATCCACCTGGTTTATTTCGGTCTGTACGATACGGACAAGGCGGTTGCTGCTGTCATAAAAGAACTCGTAGGTATCTTCGCCGTCGTCTTCCAGTTTCTCCCCGCGCTTGTAATAGTTGTGCTGGATGATTTTGGCAATCTGGTTACCGTCGACGATTTGGGTAGACGGATCGGTAGCCGGTTCTTTTCCGTCTTTCGTAGTGGCCTTCTGCTCTATGGTTATCGTGACGACGGCATCGCCCGTGTCGATGGTAATGGTAGCCTTGCGGTCTTTGCCCGTGGTGTTCGCCTTAAGCGTAAGACTGATGGTGTTCTCGCCCACTCCACCGCCGTAGGCGCTCAGCGAAACCCAGTCTGTCCCGCCCTCGCCGGCATGATAGTTTACCGAGGCTTTCCACGAATCGGAAGCGTCGAAGCGGATAACGTCAGAAGCATTGGTGTCGTCGGCGTAGACGGTAATCTCGCCGGGGGTCTTCATCTTGATGTCGCCGTCGTCCTTGGAGCACGAAGCCAGCATGAACACAGTAAGAAATGCGAGAAACACTCGCATGTAAAGAGATGTAATTCTTGTCATAAAAAAAATAGATAGTGTTGATGATTATTCTGAGAGGGGCGTCGGCTATTGCGACTTTCTCTTTCTACCGCCAAAGTTAGGGATAAAGCGTGTCAATCATGGAAAAACAAGAACAAAAATGGCATAAGCGAAACAAAAACTACGGAAAACGGTAGGTTAACCTTATCTTCATCTTTCTATCACACCTTTGCAATATGGCT
>CAVCGV010000095.1:0-12001 GCA_963601815.1 bacterium | reverse complement strand
TTAGCTAACCTTGTTGAGCTTCTTGATGATGGAGAAGATGAAGAGGGCTGCGAGGAGGCAGATAACCATCAGGGTTCCCCATACTACGGGCAACGGCTTGTCCCACATGTGGCCGGGGATGGACACGAGCTTGTTGCCGAGGGCTGTAGCTACGAACCAGCCTCCCATCATCATACCCTTGTACTTGGCGGGTGCTACCTTGGTAACGAAAGAGATACCGATGGGGGAAAGCAACAGCTCGGCAAAGGTGAGGATGAGGTATGTGGTGACAAGGAGATTGGGGGTGACGTCTGCCACATGGTTGGGGTAGTCGGTAGCTGGCAAGCCGAGACTGGAAACGGTCATGAGGAGGTAGGCGGCGGCTGCCACAAGCATACCCAAACCTATCTTGACAGGGGCCTTAGGCTCCTTGCCGATACGGCCCAGCCATCCGAAGAGAGCTATGCTCACCGGAGTAAGCGCCACAACGAAGCAGGGGTTGAACTGCTGGAACATGGGGGCATCGATGACTACCGTTTCTGCACTATGCTGTACGTAGTTGTATACCAGGATGGCGGCAGGTACGACGATGAGGGCTGCGTTGATGAGTTTGCCCTTGGTGGTTGACTCCTTGGAAGAGGACAGGAGACCACAGATACCGAACACCATGAAGATGCACCATACAAGGTTCACCACATTGAACTCCATACCAGTGATGCCTGTAGCCTCACGAGCGGTAAACTCGTCGGCGAACCAGGTAAGGGTAAGTCCGTTCTGGTGGAAAGCCATCCAGAAGAAGATAACGACGGCGAAAACGAGGATGAGGCAGATGATGCGTTCCTTGGTCTCGGCAGGACTCATCTCCTCTACCACTTCCTCCTTGCCGGCATCTTTCTTCTTGTCGGTGGCAATGACCTGCTGGTAGGTCTTCTTGCCTAAGAAATAGATAAGGATGGAGACGATAACCGACACGCAGGCAACGGCAAAGGCAAAGTGGTAAGAGTCGGCCTTGGTGTAGCCGAGGTCGTTCTGTGCCCACGCCATGATGGAGGAGGCTGCGGTAGGTGCAAAGAGGGCACCTATATTGATGGCCATATAGAAGAGGGAGAATCCCGAGTCGCGCTGGTTGGCATACTTGGGGTCGTTGTAGAGGTCGCCCACCATTACCTGGAGGTTGCCCTTGAAGAAGCCTGTACCGAGACTGACGAGCAGCAGGGCGGCACCCATGGCTGCCACAGCGGCCGTGCCTCCGCCCAAGGGGATGGAGAGGAACAGGTAACCCAGGAACATGATAAGGATACCGATGATTACCATTTTGTTGTAGCCCCACTTGTCGGCAGCCATACCGCCGAACAAGGGCAAGAAATAAACTGCGGCAAGGAACCATGTGTAGATGTCGGATGCTGTGCCGGCATCAAAGCCAAAGTTCTCACCGAGGAAGAGTACGAATACGGCGAGCATGGTGTAGTAACCAAATCGCTCTCCCGTATTGGCCAATGCTAAGGTCCAAAGACCTTTCGGTTGATTTTCAAACATAGTTTTTTGTTGTTTATTGTTTTATTGTTATTTTCCTAATGATGCAGTTCCGGCGGGATGTCTGTGGCAAACGGCTAACCGGCAGCCCGTGGAAAAGACCTTGCAAAGGTACACATATTTTCCGAACAAACCAACAATATGCAGCAAAAACGCATAAAAACACATCTTTAGTCAAGCATACGTACAAAACACGGGGGATAATTGACACAAAACGCGGCACCAGCATACGCAAACGCATGGCAGGAGAGAGAAAGAAAAGGTGGGTGTTCTGCCCAACTTTTTGGGCAGTTATGACAATTATATTGCATTTTTTTTGTAACTTTGCAGCCCGATTGCCATTTTTGCAAGGCTTTCGCCACTTCTGGCACATAACCACCAAGAGAAATCAGACACAAAACATAAGGTAAAAAGTAGATTATGAGACAACTTAAGATCAGCAAAAGCATTACCAACCGCTCCAGTGAGGCACTCGACAAATACCTGGTAGAGATTGGTCGTGAACCTATGGTCTCCATCGACGAGGAGATAGAGCTTGCTCAGAAGATACGCAAAGGCGGACGTGAGGGCGAGCGCGCCAAGGAGAAACTTGTGAAAGCTAACCTGCGCTTCGTCGTTTCTGTAGCCAAGCAGTACCAGCACCAGGGACTGGGCCTTACCGACCTCATCGACGAGGGTAACATCGGACTGGTGAAGGCTGCGGAGAAGTTTGACGAGACCCGCGGTTTTAAGTTTATCTCATACGCCGTATGGTGGATTCGCCAGAGCATTCTGCAGGCTATCGCTGAGCAGAGCCGTATTGTGCGTCTGCCGCTGAACCAGGTGGGTGCGCTCAGCAAGATTCAGGCGGAGATTAGCAAGTTTGAGCAGGAGCACCAGCGCAAGCCGTCGGTTACGGAGCTGGCACAGATTACGAAGATGGAGGAGACGAAGATTGACCAAACTATCAAGGCGGACAACCACCACATGAGTATCGACGCGCCTTTTGGCAGCGACGATGACGACAACGCGATGGTGGACGTGATGGCTTCGGGCGACGACAGCCGTACTGACCGTAACGTCGACTTCGAGTCGATGAGCAGCGAGCTGCAGCGTGTGCTGCGTTCGGTTCTAAAGGAGCGCGAGCGCAAGATTCTCTGCTACTGCTATGGTATCGGTTGCCACGAGAAGGGCCTGGAGGAGATAGGCAGCGAGTTTAACCTTACCCGTGAGCGTGTACGCCAGATTAGGGAGAAGAGTGTGCTGAAACTGCGTGACAGCGGTCAGATTCGTATCCTGATGAAGTACCTGGGATAAGTGAAGAGAGAGAGATTCTATATAAGAAGAGGGCAAGCATTACTGCAACATTGCGGTTTTGCTTGCCCTTTGTCGTTAGATGTTTATTTCTACAGGGAATTAATGTCTAACCACGAATCAGACGAATCTCACAAATATGTTAACACGGAAAAATCCGTGGGAGATTTAATCTATGTACTAAAACGCTTTTGCCCTTACAGGGCGAGAGTGTGAATGTTCTCCTAAACCCAGGGTGCCGCTTCGCTTGCCCTGGGCTATGGGCTTCTGCCCTTTCAGGGCGTGCTGGAGCAATCGCACTACTACAACATCTGCGAATTTTGTGAGAGTTTTTAAGATACGACGCGGGGACGCGTCGCACTACTATGAAATCTGCGGGAGTTTTTTACCACGATAACGCGTTACGACGCGGGGACGCATCGCACTACTACAAAATCTGCGAGAGTTTTTTACCACAAACAACATGTTACGACGCGGGGACGCATCGTACTACTATGAAATCCGCGAGAGTATTAACCACGAATACTCTTTGACCTGGACTAAGCGTGGTTTAGTGTTTCTGGAAATTGCCAAACTTGTCTATCAAGCCCGTTACACCATCGCGTGAAGCCTCGAAATAAGGATACTCGTCGCGCAGACATATTTCGTCGTATACGAAGTCGGCTACCACGGTGTCCTTGCCGTCGGGCAAGACAAGCCCCATCTTACCGTTCTTCTCGGCAATGACAGGCATGGTGCTGAGGTCGTCGACATATATGTAGCAGGTACGCAGGAAATCGTACTGAGGAGCAAGCATCAGCCCACCGTTGTGGTCTTTCATGCCAAACTTGCCGTCCTGTTCGAATACTTCGTGAAACTGCAGATACTTGTCCTTCATGCGCAGATAGTAGAAAATCATCTTGCGCTTGTCGTTGATAAACTCCAGCATGTACTGGTACGTGTCGCAATAGTTGGCGACGGAACGCGCAAGCACCATCTTGAAGTCCAAGCCATCTACCGCCCTTCGGTTAAGGTCAATGTAGCGGGCAATGGCACGCTCCTTCTCCGGTACGGAGAGAGTGGACAAACGCTTCTCGAACTCGAGCATAGCCTGCTTCGTGCCCGACATGCCTTTGATGTAACGATGTATCTGTCGTCCCATCTCCGCACACACAAACTTGTCTATCTCTTGCTGCTCTATGGGGTCAGCATATTCCCTGATCAATGATTCCGGTGTCGAGTTCATGGCTTTTCCCTTTCTGTTGTTTTACGGAAACCACGGACTATACGCCCGCAGTTTCCCGGTTAGTATATTGTCGTGTCCTGAGGCATTTAGCCTTTAGGATAGTTACTTGCTGTTAGGTTTCTGCAGACCATAGCCCTTTCGCTTGTCCTCGAAGAGAAGAAGAACCGAGATGAAGATGGCCACCACGCCGAAACAAGCAAAGATAGTCATCGTCTGGGTATAGTCTATGAATCCGTCTGCCGCCGTGTTTGCCTGGTTTACCTTGCCTATCCATACGGGAATGAGGGCCAGTCCGATGTTCTGGATATAGAAGATGAGGGCATACGCAGTACCCAGAAGTTTCATGGGGATAACCTTAGGAACAGAAGGCCACATGGCAGAGGGAACCAGTCCGAAGGCAATACCGAGGACGATCATCATGACGACGGCAAGCACCCACGAGTTGATGGGCAATGCGAACACCACGTGTACCAAGGTAAGGAGGCAACTGCCGATAATCATCAGCGTGGCGCCCTTGCCGTACTTGTCGTACACGCTACCGAAGAGGGGCGTGAGGAAGATGGTGCCGAAAGGCAGCATGGCAGGAATCCAGCCAGCCATATCGGAAGGAACACCATACTTGAAGATCATGATTTTGGTGGCAAACTTAAGGAATGGGAACACGCCTGCATAGAACATGAGGCAGAGAAAGGCTACGTACCAGAAGCCTGTGGTCTTGAACAGACCGCCAAGATCGGAGAACTTGAATCCCTCTTCCGGTTCGCCGGCAACGGCAGCGGCAGAAGCGTCTTCCTTCTTGTCCATTACGCAATAGACGAGGTATACGAGTACACCGATACAGAGCAGGCCAGCACCCAGACCGACAGATGTAGCCACACCGCCCATCATCTTGGCAAAGGGCAGCGAGGCACCCAGCGCAGCCCACGTACCCAGACGGGCAGTAGCTACCTGTACACCCATAGCCAGCGCCAACTCATGGCCAGTAAACCACTTCACGATGACCTTGCTGACGGTAATACCGCATATCTCGCAACCCACGCCGTAGATGGCGAAGCCCAACGAGGCGAGCACTACCTGGGTACTGTAGGTACCGAAGAAAGGAACAGCCACCGTACCGCCAAACTCATGTCCTACGGCGTACCATTTTACGAGGGCTCCCACAAACATAAGGACGGTAGAGAGGACACCCGTAAAACGGATGCCGAACTTGTCGAGTATCAGTCCACCAAAGAAGAGGAGCAGGAGGAACACATTGAAGTATCCATAGGCTCCCGAGAAAAACCCGTACTCATCCGAAGTCCATCCCAAGCCCAGTCCGCCATCTTCCTTAGCCGCTGTCAAGAGCGGTTCGAGAGGTGACATCACATCTGTGAAAAAGTAGCCGAACATCATCGTGACACTCACGATGAGGAGGGCTGTCCAGCGAGCTGACGGTGAGTCGCTCAGTTTCTTTTGAATTGTTTCCGTTGTACTCATTTTTATGTTGTTGTTATTTTTTCGTTGTTGTGAAGGGGAAGGGAGTTGTTAGGAGCTACGGCGCCCTGTAAGGGCAACTGCATGCTATTCCAATATTTCGTTGGTTCAGGGTTAGGAGCGCCTTTTAATCTACTTGCGTTTCACATCCTTGGTCTTCAGGAGATCGAAAAGGTAAGATACCTTGAATACGATCTGCCCGTAATTGCTCTTACCGAAATAGTCGCGCTTGGAAGAACCGTAGATATTGCCCAGTCCATAGTAGTAGCGCGCCTCAGCCAGTATGTGACCTATATGCGGAAAGCTGTATTCCAGTCCCGCACCGGCAGCAATACCATAGTCGAACTTTTTCTCCACCGGCATGTCGTACTGAGCTACCGTTTGTGAGGAACGGTCGTCCAACTGCGGGTCGGTAAAGTTTGTCGTGGTACTCTCTCCGAGATAGAACCCGAACTGCGGACCTGCATTGACAAAGAAGTTGAGACCGCGCACTTCCCTACCCCATGCCAAATGGGCGAATATGGGCACCTGCACGTAGGTAATGTCGCGCTGGTAAGCCAACGGTTGGTCGGTGCCCGTCAGCAGTACGGCATTGTTGTCCATATCCAGAATATTCTCTTTCCATCCCACCTTGGCATAGTTAACCTCAGCGTAGACAGAACAGATGGTCTTGAAATACTTCTCGCACACGTAGCGCACGGAGAAGCCTCCCGTAATGCCGCCGTGCTGCTTCTGCTGCACCTCGGGCTGGAAGCCAACCTTGCTCAGCACGTATCCGCCGTTGACGCCTATGGCCAAGTCGCTGCGGTGCTCGCCCACCTGGGCGTAAACCGCCGTGCCAGCCATCAGGAGCACGAGTGTGAATATTTTCCTAATCAGCCTGTTGCTCATCATAGTGCCGTCATTAATAGTTTATAGCCTCTATCTGCTTGTTGAACGTATAGTGTATCAACTGGAAGCAGGTGTTACGATAGCCACCCTTAGAGGTTCTGACAAAGCGGAGCGGGGTCTGCACAGGCTTGTCGTTCTGTATCCTGTTGGAGCTGGCGAAGTCCTTGCCCAGTGCGTACAATCCGTTGATGAAGAACATGGCGTGGTCATAGCCTATGAGGGCAAAGCGGGGCATGGCCACCTGCATGGGCTGATGGAACCACTGCTTGTAGGTACGCTCCAGCGCCTGCGTCTCTGCCGAGTTGGCATTATAATAAAAGGTGGAGGGAATGTACGTATCGTACTTGTAGAAGCGTTCCAGGTCGTACTTGGCGTACATCAGCCACTCTGTGTAACCGTAGAGCGAGATGATGGCACCGGGATATTTGGCATTGAATTCGTCAAGCTTGTTGAGCACCTGCGTCATCTGCGGCATGCGCCCGGTATTGAGTATCACCACGTTCTGCTTGCTCGGCACGAACGCCTTGGCAAACTGCTCTATGCTGGAGTTGACATTCGTAATGCTATAATTTATGTTCTTGCTTTCCAGTTGCTTGCGCAGTCCGAAGGTGAAGGCCCCCTTGCGCGAAGTGGAGTCGTTGCAGTCGACAAAGATGGGGTGAACGTTGGTAAAGCGGTTGAGGAAAGCCTTGATGGCAGCATCGTTGAGCGTCTCGGCACTTTGGTACACCTGGAATATCTCCTTGTTATGTTCCACGTCGTCGCCACTGATGGAGAAGGGAATGACCATCTTGATGCCGTACGACTTGCAGAAGCCGGCAAGCGGAGCCACCTGCTTGCTGTAGAGCGGACCGAAGATAACGTCGCAATCACTGGCACCCTCCTGCAGGAGCGTGGTGCGTATGTCGGCATCTATCGGCACATTCCAGGCATGCAGATCGGTAGAAACCCCTTTTTTCTTCAGCGCATCGCACGCCATAAGTATACCCCGGTAATACTCCACCATACGCTTGCCGTCGCCGTCTACATTATGCAGCGGCAACATTACGCCGACCTTTACCACGTTCGACTTTGCGGCACTCGCCTTGGGAGCCTTTGCCGGCAGGGGCGCAGCAACGGCAGAAGACGCACCCGGCGCAGCAGCTGCCTTGGCATCCTTCTCGTAGGGAATAAAAAGGGTATCGCCTTTCTTCAGCACATAGCCTTCCTTTTTCATTTCGGGGTTGGCCTCCATCAGTTCGGGCAACGAGAGTCCGTACTTGTTGGCAATACCGAACACGGTATCCTTCTTCTTTACCGTATAGATGTCGCGCCACTTGATGGACTGTGCCGTAACAGACAGGCTAAGCACCAGCCCCAAGGCCGCCATCCAGTATCTTAATTTTGCTTTCATCGTGCAATCGTTTGGTTATTCGTATGCAAAAATACAAAAAAACTCTTATCCAACCATATTCATGTGTTATCTTTTTAGTAACTTTGCACAAAATAACAGGCTCTACGGCCTCCAAGCAAACCATTAGACATGACATACACCTTAAGAGCAGGCATCCTCACGATGCTTTTTTTTCTGCTGCTGTCTCCCCTCCATGCCGATGACAATATCCCTTCGGTTAACCCCACGGTAACGTTTACCGCTGCCGACGGGCAGATAAGTACGGAGAGTGCGTTTACGGGGTCTGCCCCCATCAAGGTGGCCTGCTGCGCCAACCCCTCGGACGATTCCGGCTGGGACGCCTACTACGAATGGCGCATCTACCGCGACTCGGAAGAGGAGCCATATATAATAAGGTATGAGCAGGACACAGACCTGGAGTTTAGCGAGAGCGGCACGCACCGCATCAAACTCGTTGCCCGTTTCAACAAGGATGGGGTGCAGGAGCAGTACTACGAGACGGATGTGGCAACAGCCTCTGTGGCAGAGAGCCAGCTGCAGATGCCGAACGCCTTCTCGCCCAACGGCGACGGCATGAACGACATCTACAAGGCGAAATCGGGCTACCAGAGCCTCGTGGAGTTCCATGCTTACATCTTCAACCGCTGGGGGCAGAAACTGTACGAGTGGACCGACCCTGCCGGAGGATGGGACGGCACCTACAAGGGCAAGCCCGTAAAGGACGGCGTATACTTCTGTCTGGTAAAGGCAAAAGGTGCCGACGGCAAGACATACAACATCAAAAAAGACGTAAACCTGCTGAGAGGGTACACGCAAACGACAACAAACGAGTAAACTTGACACATGAACGAAGAAGAAAAGATAAACGTATGGGGCGCCCGCGTACACAACCTGAAGAATGTGGACGTGGAGATTCCCCGCAACTCGCTTACTGTCATTACAGGTCTGTCCGGGTCGGGCAAGTCTTCGCTCGCCTTCGACACCATTTTCGCCGAAGGACAACGACGGTACATAGAGACGTTCTCGGCCTATGCTCGCAACTTTCTCGGCAACATGGAGCGGCCCGACGTGGACAAGATAACAGGACTGAGTCCCGTCATCAGCATAGAGCAGAAAACCACCAACAAGAACCCGCGGTCTACCGTGGGTACCACCACCGAGATATACGACTACCTGCGACTGCTCTACGCACGTGCCGCCACTGCCTACAGCTACCGCAGTGGCGAGGCTATGGTGAAATATACCGAGGAGCAGGTCATCGAGATGATACTCTCCCACTACAGCGGCAAGCGTATCTTCCTGCTTGCCCCGCTGGTAAGGCAACGCAAAGGCCACTACCGCGAACTGTTCGACAGCATGCGCCGCAAGGGTTACCTCACCATACGTGTTGACGGCGAGATAACCGAGATAACGGAAGGCATGAAGGTGGACCGCTACAAGAACCACAACATAGAGGTGGTGATAGACAAGTTGGCCGTACGCAACGAGGACGAGGAACGACTGCGCAAGAGCGTGGCGACAGCCATGAAGCAGGGCGACGGCATGGTGATGGTAATAGACAAGGACAGCGGCGAAGCCAAGAACTTCTCCAAGAGGCTCATGGACCCCGTCACGGGCATCGCATACCAGGACCCTGCCCCCAACATGTTCTCCTTCAACTCGCCCGAAGGGGCTTGCCCCCACTGTAAGGGTCTGGGCAAAGTGGACCAGATAGACATCGCCAAGATTATACCCGACACCAAGCTGAGCATATACGAGGGAGGCATCGTGCCGCTCGGAAAATACAAGAACCAGATGATATTCTGGCAAGTGGAGGCCATCCTCGCCAAGTATGACCTCACGCTGAAGACGCCTATCGAGGACATTCCCGACGAGGCCATGCAGGAGATACTGCACGGAGCGGTAGAGAAACTGCGCATTCCCATGGAACGGGTGCATACGTCGAGCGACTTCTTCTGCTCGTACGAAGGTGTCATCGCATACCTGCGCATGGTGATGGAAACCGACGATACGGCTGCCGGCAAGAAATGGGCCGACCAGTTTATTTCTACCATAGAATGTCCCGAATGTAAAGGGCAGAGACTGAAACGTGAGTCGCTGTCGTTCAGGATATGGGACAAGAACATCACGGAAGTGGCGTCGCTCGACATAGACGAGCTGCGCGACTGGCTGGAGCATGTGGAGGAACACCTACCGAAGATGAAGGCTAAGGTGGCTCACGAGATAGTAAAGGAACTGCGCTCGCGTGTCAACTTTCTGTTGGACGTGGGACTCAACTACCTGTCGCTCAACCGCCAGTCGGCTTCGCTGTCGGGCGGAGAGAGCCAGCGTATCCGCCTTGCCACGCAGATAGGCAGTCAGCTGGTGAACGTGCTCTATATCCTCGACGAGCCCAGCATCGGCTTGCACCAGCGCGACAACGACCGGCTCATACACAGTCTTAAGGAGTTGCGCGACATGGGCAATACGGTCATCGTCGTGGAGCACGACCGCGACATGATGCTTGCTGCCGACTATATCGTGGACATCGGTCCCAAGGCCGGGCGCAAGGGCGGCGAAGTGGTGTTCCAAGGCACACCTGCCGAGATGCTGAAGACCAAGACCGTAACAGCCCAGTATCTTAACGGAGAAATGAACATAGAGATTCCGGAAGTGCGGCGCAAGGGGAACGGCAAGAGCATCACCATACACGGAGCCAAAGGCAACAACCTGAAGGACGTGGACGTGGAGTTTCCATTGGGCAAACTGATAGTAGTGACAGGTGTCAGCGGGTCGGGCAAGTCGACCCTCATCAACGAGACGCTGCAGCCCATCCTCTCCCAACACTTCTACCGGTCACTGAAACAGCCCATGCCTTACCAGAGCATAGAGGGTATGGAGAACATAGACAAGGTGGTGAACGTAGACCAGGCACCCATCGGCCGCACACCACGCAGCAACCCAGCCACCTATACGGGGGTATTCAGCGACATACGCGCCCTCTTCGTGGCCTTGCCCGAAGCCAAGATACGCGGCTACAAACCGGGCAGATTCTCCTTTAACGTAAAGGGCGGGCGATGTGAGACTTGCGGCGGCAACGGCTACAAGAGCATCGAGATGAACTTTCTGCCCGACGTGCTGGTTCCCTGCGAGGTGTGCCACGGCAAACGCTATAACCGCGAGACGCTGGAGGTGCGCTACAAAGGCAAGAGCATTGCCGACGTGCTGGACATGACCATCAACCAGGCGGTGGAGTTCTTCGAGAGCGTGCCGCAGATACTGCAGAAGATAAAGGCGCTGCAGGAGGTAGGCTTGGGCTACATCAAACTGGGGCAGAGCTCCACTACCCTCTCGGGCGGTGAGAGCCAGCGCGTAAAGCTTGCCACCGAACTGTCGAAACGCGACACGGGCAAGACGCTCTATATCCTGGACGAACCTACCACGGGGTTGCACTTCGAGGACATACGTATCCTGATGGGAGTGCTGCAGAAGTTGGTGGACCGTGGCAATACGGTGGTCATCATAGAGCATAACCTCGATGTCATCAAACTTGCCGACTACATCATCGATATGGGACCGGAAGGCGGCAGGGGCGGCGGCACCGTACTCTGCACCGGCACACCCGAGGAAGTAGCCCAAAGCAAGAAGGGCTTTACACCTCCCTTCCTGGCAGAAGAACTGAAACGAGGATAACAAGCGTTTCTATAGTGTACGGATAACGCACATCATAGTAGGTGCAGCGTCCTCGCTGCACACCCCATCATGCTCGCTGCTTTTAGTAGGTGCAGCGTCCTCGCTGCACACCCCATCATGCTCGCTGCTTTTAGTAGGTGCAGCGTCCTCGCTGCACACCCCATCATGCTCGCTGCTTTTAGTAGGTGCTGCGTCCCGCTACACAACCCATCATGTTCGCTGCTTTTAGTAGGTACGGCGGGCACACGAAAACCATAGGTTCGAACCTTTCGTGCTTAAGGTTCGAACCTCAAGCACGAAAGGTTCGAACCTCGAAAAAACAACAAGGTTAAGACCTCAAGCACGAAAGGTTAAAACCTCGAGCGCGAAAGGTTAAGACCTCGACAAAAAAGGGGTAACCCATGGACCCAATTTTGCCATCGTGTGCATGTTGGTTTGTTGGGATGCGTTCGGGATGCGTTCGGGATGTGTTCGGGATGCATTTTTAGTAAGGGCAGCTACATAACACTTAGCGGAACCAATGCGTGGACTTTACATGACAC
>CAVCGV010000094.1:0-12036 GCA_963601815.1 bacterium | reverse complement strand
AAAAAAAAGTCAATTTTGAACACCCTATCTTACAGGGCGTGTAGATACAATCAAATACAAACCTATGGCTGCCCTGAGCTATGGAAGTGTTGGGTCTTCAGCCCGCTACGCATCGGTGACCGTTGCACCTGTAGTTTACCAAAGGTGGTGCCCAGTGTGCCATGAGTTGTCGTGTGATTCAGTGCCCTGTTTGTTGCGTGTGTCACTGCCGCTCTTCATTACTTTTTGCCACATGCTGTATATTTCGGCTGTGTGCTCTACGGCATCATGCATCAGCGCACAGCGTGCCAAGACGGCACTGTCAGGATAAAGGATAGGGTTAAGGTGGGCGTTCTTCCCTTCCCAACCGAAGAAGTAGGATAGGTCGCGCGCTTCCTTATAGGCATCTTCGTCAGTCATGTCCTTCAGTACCTTTTTGTTAGCCACGCAACTGAGGTATTTCGAAGCGTTCATGTTGGCAACTGCCACATATCCCTGGCAGAGGTAGTTGATGAAATAGGAAGCTGCCTTGGGGTTGCCGGCATATTTTGGAATTACCCATCCGTCTACCCACACGTTGCTGCCCTCTTTCGGTACTTCGTAGCCCAGGTCTATTCCCAGTGGGGCAGCCAGCGCCATTGCCCATGCCGCATCTCCGCTCCATACCATATTGATATGGCCCATGTAGCGTGCAAAGACCTTCTCGTTGAAGTCTGCAGCCCATACTTTCACGTTGGGCTTAAGGGTTGTGAGTGCCTTCTCGGCAGTTGCGATGGCTTTGGGAGAAAAGTCGTTCAGCAGTTGGTTGACGCTGATCTTGCCTTCTTCCAGTTCTTTGCGGTGTACATAGATCAGGGCGATGCCGTAGCAGTCGCGGTAAGCATCAACCATGAGGAGTTTGCCTTGGTAGGTGGGGCTCCATAGCGATGTCCAGGTCTGTGCATCCTTTTGCGGAACATACTCTTTGTTGTACAGGATGCCGCATGTACCCCACATGAAAGGTACAGCATATTCGTGGGCTATCCGCCCCGAATTGCTCATGCCGTCTATCAGTTTTGTGATGTAGGGCGAAACATTGTGCAGGTAGTTGGCGGTCTGGCCGAAAGCCGTGTCTATAGGTTGTATGAGGTTGTTGCGCAGCAAGTGTTCTATGATATATTCAGACGGGCATACGGCATCATAGTCTTCGTGCTTGTCTTCTATTTTGCTCAGCAGCTCTTCGTTGATGTCGAAGGTTTCATATTCCACGCGTATCTTCTTTCCGGTTTGCTGTTTGTACCATTCTGGGAAATTGGCAAGTACGTCTTGGTCGATGTAATCTGCCCAGTTGAGTACTCTCAGCACCTCTTCGCGGTCTTCGCTTTTCTGGCATCCGCAGAGGAGGGAAATAAATAGAGCTGTAAGGATAAATGTTTTCTTCATGCGCATACCTCTTTCTCTGGAAGTCTGGTTGTTGTTATTGGTGGATTTTTTCAGTTAGCATCTTGCTGCTAAGTAGGTGCTCAAAATTTATGGGTCAAGCAGGCGCCTATTACACTTTGACATGTCTCTGCATTTTCTTTTTGTCTGTATGTCCAGCTTTCATCGGTCGTGTATCCCGCGCTACACTCCCTCTTCAATCCGAAACAGACAAAAATAAAGCGCATATCCATATCAAATAATTCTGAACACCTACTTAATATTCTGCAAAGTTATTCTTTTTTTTGCAAACAGCCAATAAATCGGAACGAAATATTCTGGTTGCCACAAAAAACAGGAGGATGCCTGTCTCATGAGAGAGCGGTGCATCCTCCTGCTGTTACACTATAGGCGTGTTCTGAAAAATCCGCTTATAGTCTTGAGAATATGCCTTTAGCAAACTTTGTGTGAGCCTTCAGAGATGACTACAGGATAAATCTCCGGTTCGTGACCATATTTGGCACAGAACTTAGCCTTTACGTCAGTCACGAAGCTGTCGTATACATCGTCCTTGACGAGGTTGATGGTGCAGCCTCCGAAGCCACCGCCCATGATACGGCTACCCGTTACGCCATCTTCTTTGGCAACGTCGTTGAGGAAGTCGAGCTCCTCGCAACTTACCTCGTACTCCTTGCTCAGGCCGTAGTGGGTTTCGTACATCTTCTTGCCTACAGTTTCGTAGTCGCCCTTTTCCAAGGCGTCGCACACGGCGAGCACGCGGTCTTTCTCACCGAGAACAAAGTGGGCACGGCTGTAATCCTCTTCACCCACCTCGGCGCGAACTTCTTCGAGCTGTTCCCAGGTGCAGTCACGCAGTGTTTCAAACTTAGCTTCCGGGTGCTTGGCGGCAATGCGTTTTACCACATTCTCGCACGAGTTGCGGCGATCGTTGTAGGGAGAGCCTGCCAGTTCGTGCTTAACCTTGGAATTGACAAGGCAGAGCTTGTAGCCCTTAGGCTCGAAGGGGAAGTACTCGAATTCGCGACTGTTGCAGTCGAGGCGCATCAGTTTGCCTTCCTTGCCGAAGACCGACGCAAACTGATCCATGATACCGCAGTTTACGCCCACATACTTGTGCTCAGTGGCTTGTCCTGCCAGTACAAGATCCCATTTCGACACCTTGTTGTCGCCGAAGAGATCGTTCAGGGCAAAGGCGAAGCAACTCTCCAGTGCAGCGGATGAAGACATGCCTGCACCGAGAGGAACGTCACCGTAGAAGGCGGCATTGAAACCTTTAACCTCCACACCGAGTGCCTTCATTTCCTGGCATACGCCGTAGATGTAGCGTGCCCACGATGCGCGCGGACCCTGTGGGTCGTCCACTTTGAACTCTACACGGTCCTTGAGGTCGATAGAGTAGAGCATGACAGTATTTGTTCCGTTGGGGCGTATTTCTGCCATGATGCCCTTGTCTACGGCACCGGGGAATACAAATCCGCCATTATAGTCGGTATGCTCACCGATAAGGTTGATGCGTCCGGGCGACATGTAGATGTTACCAGTCTTGCCATCAAAATGCTTGATGAAACGGCTTCTTACTTTTTCAATATCCATAGTTTTTCTGTATTTAGGTTAAGGCGTGTTCTAAAAAATCCACGCATAATTAAATTTCTTCTTCTCTAGACGGATTGCTCCTTGATGGTTTTTTAGAACCCCGCCTTGAATATTAATCTACAGGAATATCCTTGTTGATGTTCTTGCAGCCGAGCAAAGCGTAATAGAGCATGTAAGCCATAGATACCAGAGGCACAACATAGCTAATCATGTAGCCAGCCTTGTCAGCGATGAAGTTTTGTACCAGTGGCATAAGACCGCCGCCCACTACCATCATCATAAAGATGCCGGAAGCCTGAGCCGTATATTTGCCCAAGCCTTCTGTGGCAAGATTGAAGATGGATGACCACATGATGGATGTGCAAAGGCCGCAGAGTACGAGGAACATGGCTGCGATGGGTACAGTTACCATCTGGAAGGAAGAACCTGTAAATACAGGCATCTCGATGGTGGTCGACTTGCCGAGAACTACAGCCAAGAGGATGAGGATGATGCCGATGCTGTTGGCAGCTATCATCATGGTACGGCTGGAAACCTTGTCTGCGATGAAACTGGAGAGGAGACGTCCTACCAGCATGAGCAGCCAATAGGTACCTGCCACAAAACCACCGATAGCGGCAGCATTTGCCAAGACTGTGCCGTTAATGAATCCGCCACCGTTGGCAGTGGTGTCAGAGATGTAGAAGTTGAGCGTTCCGGGGACACCAACCTCAACGCCTACATATACGAAGATGGCGATAACACCAAGATTGAAGTGGCGGAAAGCCCATGGAGAATGCTCGAAGACCGTCTCTGCTGTAGTTTTGCCCATCTCGGGGTCTTTGATAGGGATAAAGTTGAGTACCACGAAGGCGGCGGCAAATACAGCCAATGCGATGTAGAGCACAAGGTTGACATCCACCATTTGGGTGTTCTTGGTCACTTCACCGATGAGTGCACCTACGAGCATAGGGGTTAAAGTACCGGACAAACTGTTGAGTGTACCTCCTATGAGGTTCAACTGATTACCGCGGTTACCGCCACCTCCGAGCAGATTGAGCATAGGGTTCACAACTGTGTTGAGGATACAAACGGCGAACCCCGAGATGAATGCACCGAAGAGGTAAATTGAGAAACCTGATATGTCGGTACCGAACTTGCCTGAAAGGAACTGTATCAATACGCCAACAAATCCGGTGCCGATACCTGCGAGGGCTGTTTTCTTATAGCCAATCTTGGTAAGCAACTTGCCTGCGGGGATACCCATAAAGAGGTAAGCCAGAAAGTTCATGGCGTTGCCCAACATGCCTATCATGTTGGCACTGCCGCTGTCGGCGAATACGTTTTTCCAGATTACTCCGATAGGGGCTGCCAGGTTTGTTACAAACGAAATCATGGCATAGAGAAACATCATCGTGATAATGGCGATGATATTGCCGTTCTGTTTTTGGTTTTCCATATTTCTGATGGTTGATGTTATGAGTTAGTTAATAAAGTTTATGTTCTTCATCCTGTGTCCGAAACATACAAAATAGAGTGGATGTCTTTATGCATCCACTCCTGTATGTACGTGTATGGCTGCGGAATTTTATTTTTCCACGCCAAACTTGTAGATTGTCTTCTGTGTATAGGTGTCACCCGGTTTCAGCCTTACGCTTGGGAAGTATGGTCTGTTAGGTGTGTCGGGGAAGTGCTGAGCCTCGAAGCATACAGCGCTGCGGCGTGGGAATGTGGCACCGTGCTGTCCGGAGATGCCAGCCAGGAAATTGCCTGTGTACATCTGCAGGCCAGGCTCTGTGGTGTACACCTCCATGGTGCGTCCGCTTGCCGGGTCTTTTATCTTGGCAGCGAAACTCAGTTCGCCCTCTTCGGTCTTGTTCAGCACATAGTTGTGGTCGAATCCCTGTCCGTTCTTTATCTGTTCGTGGTCAGCGTCGATATCCTGCCCGATGGGCTTGGGAGTACGGAAATCGAACGGTGTACCCTCAACCTTGAGGATTTCGCCAGTAGGAATAGACACCTTGTCGATAGGCAGATAGAAGTCGGCGTTTACCTGGCACACGATGTCGTTGATAGATGGGGTAGGGTTGGCGATACCCTGAATAGAGAAGAAGGCATGGTGTGTAAGGTTGACGATGGTAAGTTTGTTGGTAGTGGCCTGGTATTTGATTACCAGTTCGTTATCGTCAGTAAAGGTGTATGCCACCCATACGTTCAGTTCGCCCGTAAAGCCCTCTTCGCCGTAAGGGCTGGTATACTTCAGCACGATGGCGTTTTCGCCCATCTTGGTGGCGTCCCATACGTGGCAGTGGAAGCCGGTAGGACCTCCATGTAGGTGGTTGGGGCCATCGTTACAAGCCAGCTGGTACTGCTTGCCGTGGAGCGTGAACTTACCCTCCTTGATGCGGTTTCCGTAGCGGCCAATGAGAACGCTGAGGAAAGGTTCGGGCGAATGGATGACATCATGGATGTTGTCGTGGCCCTGAATGAGGTTAGCATAGTTGCCGTCCTTGTCGGGCATCATGATAGCTACGATGGCACCGCCGTAGTTGGTTACGGCCACTTCGTTTCCCTTGTTATTCTTAAGTATAAACAGGTCTGTTTGTTTCCCGTTTACTGTGGTCTGAAAATCTTCTCTTTTCAGACCGCACTTGTTTGTCGGTTCTGTATTCATAGTCGTTGGTTTAAGTTGTTCTGTTGTTTTAAAGTTATGTAGTTGCAAAGTAAATAAAAAAAAATGATTGTGACAAATGTTTTTATGACTTATTGATTTAAAAAACTTAAAAATGCGGCTCGGACAGGAAGTCGCCTACTACGTAACTCGAACCTCCCACGAAGATGAAGTCATCGTCTTCGGCGTTCAGTAAAGCAGCTTTGTAAGCATCCTTGACGTTGGGGTAAGCCGTGCCTTGCAGTCTTCTCTCCCTGCCTAATCTTTCTATGTTTTCAGTAGGAATGGCTCGTTTGGAGTCAGCCTGTGTCCAGTAATAGGTGGCCTGTTGCGGCAACATGTCCATGACGGTGCATACATCCTTGTCGTCTACCATGCCGAATACGATGTGCAGCTTGCGGCAGGGCTGTTTCTTTATCTGTAGCGCCAGGTGTTCCCATCCTGCCACATTGTGGCCTGTGTCACATACGACAAGCGGATGGTGCCTTACTGTCTGCCAGCGCCCCATCAGTCCGGTAGACTTGCCTACGCATGCTACACCCTTGCCGACGGAATTCCTGTCGCGTATGACGCCGGCGTTGATAAGGATGTCTGCAGCATTGAGAATGGTGTTCATGTTGGCTTGCTGGTAACCTCCGCGCAGGTCGCCGTGCAGTGTGCCCCAGTGGCGTGTGGTGTAGGTGAGTTCGTCGGCGTGGAGACTGGCGGCAGTCACCTCAAGGTTGTCCTCGTCCTGCGCGAAGATGATGGGAGCCTGCTGCTCTTGTGAACGCATGGCGAAAACGGGGCGAGTCTCAGCAGTGTGTTCACCTATTACTACAGGTACGTGTGGCTTGATGATGCCTGCTTTCTCAGCGGCTATCTGTGCCGGGGTGTTGCCGAGGAACTGTGTATGGTCCATGCTGATGTTGGTGATGACGGAGAGGACTGGCGTGATGATGTTTGTGCAGTCGAGTCTGCCTCCAAGTCCGACCTCGATGACGGCAATGTCTACATTCTTGTCTGCGAAATACTTGAAAGCGAGCGCCGTTGTTAGTTCGAAGAATGAGCAGTGGAGGGGTTCGAAGAAACTACGCTCTTTCTCCACAAAGTCGACGACGTATTCTTCAGGTATCATTTCGCCGTTTATGCGGATTCGTTCCCTGAAGTCTACGAGGTGTGGTGAGGTGTATAGTCCTACCTTGTATCCGTCGGCTTGCAGGATGGAGGCGAGGGTGTGCGAGCACGATCCCTTGCCGTTGGTTCCTGCCACATGGATGGTTTTGTAACGGGTGTGCGGATGCCCGAAATGTGTATCCAGAAGGTGTGTGGTGTTCAGTCCTGGCTTGTATGCCGATGCTCCGGTCTTTTCGAACACAGGCGTGCTGTGGAAAAGATAATCTATTGTTTCCTTGTAGTTCATGACTATTGTGCTTGTTTTGGAAAAATAAAAAAGGAGCGCCTCCTTCTCTTTTCAGAGACAGGAAGATGCTCCTTTCTTTATTTGTTTTACGCCTAAGTGCAGGTCAAAAAATAACTTGGTGGTGTTTCTGTGTCAATATTGTGCAACGCTTTGGCAATACGCCCTAAAATGGCACAAGCGTTTTACCATCATGTTACATTGAAATAAAGTTGGCAATATTAACGCTTTTTCCCTTTTATGGTGGCAGGCAAGAAAGTGTGCAACTTGTTTTTTAGCCTTTCTTATTTGAAGAGGTTCTTGAAACTCTCGAAGAGCGACTTCTTGGTGGCGTTGTCGGCCTTGAAGTTCTCGCATTCCTTGAATTTCATGACGAGCTGCTTTTCCTCTTTGCTGAGGGTAGTGGGTACGAATACCGTAACGTTGACGATGATGTCGCCCTTGCCGTAACCGTATCCCTGGACGGCAGGCAGACCCTTGCCGCGCAAGCGTATCTGCTTGCCAGGCTGTGTTCCGGGGTCTATCTTTATCTTAGTAGTGCCGTCGATGGTGGGGACCTCCACCTCTCCACCTAAGGTCGCAGTAGTGAAGTCGAGCACGAGGTTGTAGTAGAGGTCTTGCCCGTTACGCTCGAAGGTGTCGCTCTTCTCTTCAGAGATGATGACCTGAATGTCTCCGTTCACACCATTGTGCTTTCCGGCATTTCCTTTACCCCTTACGGTAACGCACATGCCTTCCTCTACGCCGGCGGGGATATTAATCTCTACCACTTCGTCGCCCTTCACGACACCCTCTCCGTGACACTCCTTACACTTGTTCTTGATGATGGTGCCTTCGCCGTTGCAAGTGGGGCATGCTACCTGAGTCTGCATCATGCCGAACATGCTCCTTACGGTTTTTACCGTCACGCCCGAACCGTGGCAAGTGGTACACGTCTCGGGCTGTGCACCGCCCTCACATCCTGTGCCGTGGCATGCTTCGCAGGTGATGTCCTTGTGTATCTTGAACTTTTTGGTTACGCCGGTAGCTATTTCCTGCAGTGTGAGTTTTACCCTTACGCGCAAGTCGCCGCCTTGATACTGGCGGGTGGCAGCCCCGCCGCCTCCAAATCCGAATCCTCCGGCATGTCCGCCGAAGATGTCGCCGAACATAGAGAAGATATCATCCATGTTCATACCGGCCCCCCCGCCGAAACCGCCGAAACCACCTTGTGGACCGTCAAACCCGAACTGGTCGTACTGTTGGCGTTTCTGCGGGTCGCGCAGAACGTCGTAAGCCTCGGCAGCCTCCTTAAACTTCTCTTCGGCTTCCTTGTTGCCCGGGTTGCGGTCGGGATGGTTTTTGATTGCTATCTTGCGGTAAGCCTTCTTTATTTCGTCGTCAGATGCTGTCTTGTCGACTCCCAGCACCTCATAGTAGTCTCTTTTGGCCATTGTTGATTGTCAAAAATGTGTGTATGGATCTTGTTGTACTACTGTCCTACAGCCACCTTGGCGTGGCGTATCACCTTCTCGTTCAGTGTGTAGCCAGTCTGCACGCAGTCGATTACCTTTCCTTTCTTGTCGTCTCCCATGCCGGGTACCATAGCGATGGCCTCGTGGTAGTCGGTATTGAAGTCCTGGTCTTGTGTCTCTATCTTCTTCACGCCGAGGCTTTCCAATGCCTTGCTGAACTTGTTATGTATCATCTGCATACCTTCCTTGATGACGGCAGGGTCTTCGCTCTTGTCGGCGAGTGCTCTCTCGAAGTCGTCCAGCACCGGCAGTATGGCAGCGATGGTTTTCTCTCCTCCGTTAAGAATCAGTTCGGCTTTCTCCTTGAGGGTTCTTTTCCTGTAGTTTTCGAACTCAGCAGTCTTGTAGAGCAACAGCTTCCTGGCTTCTTCGAGTTCACGTTCTGCTTTTTGCAATGGCGACTCTTCGGGCTGTTCTGCCTTGTTGTCAGTTTCTGTGTCGGAGGTTGCCATTTTGTCTGCTTCCTGACATGAATCCTTGTCAGCAGTGGCTTCCTCGTTGCTGTTGTCTGCAGTTTTACCGTCAGCGCACTCGGCGTTCACCATTGCGTCTTCTATGTTTATTTCCTTTTCTGTAGCCATAGTCTTTGTTTTCTTTTTAAGTATTTTCCACATTATTATTATCAAGAAGCGTGCCAACCTTCTTGTGTAGGCTGGCACGCAATATTTTTCTTGTGTTCGTATACCGGTTACTGCAGGCCGTACATCTTGGCTTTCTGCTCCTTGATGGCCTCGTCGTAGATGTACTCGTCGTATGACATGAGCTTGTCGATGGTGCCGGAAGGTGTCAGCTCGATGATACGGTTTGCCACGGTGTTGATAAACTCGTGGTCATGGCTGGCGAAGAGTACGTTGCCTTTGAAGTTGACCAGGTTGTTGTTGAACGCCTGAATACTCTCAAGGTCGAGGTGGTTGGTAGGAGTGTCGAGGATAAGGCAGTTGGCGTTCTGCAGCTGCATGCGCGCTATCATACATCTCATCTTCTCTCCACCCGAGAGGACGTTAACCTTCTTCAGAACCTCTTCGCCACTGAAGAGCATTCTGCCCAGGTAACCCTTCATAGCCACTTCGTTTCCCGGTCCGTACTGGCTGAGCCAGTCTACGAGATTCTTGTCGCTTTGGAAGAACTCGGTGTTGTCGAGCGGCAGATAGGCTGTGGTGATGGTTACGCCCCATTTGTATTCACCGGCATCGGCTTTGCGGTTGCCGTTGATAATCTCGAAGAGGGCGGTCATAGCCTTGGGGTTATGCGACAGGAATACCACCTTTTCGCCCTTCTCGATATTGAAGTTTACGTTGTCGAACAGTACGTTTCCGTCCTCGTCCAGAGCCTTCAGGCCCTCCACTTCGAGAATCTGGTTGCCCGGTTCGCGTTCCATCTGGAATATGATGCCCGGGTACTTACGGCTTGAAGGTCTGATTTCCTCAACGTTCAGCTTCTCAAGCATCTTCTTGCGCGAGGTAGTCTGCTTACTCTTTGCCACGTTGGCAGAGAAGCGGCGAATAAATTCCTCCAGCTGCTTTTTCTTTTCCTCGGCCTTCATCTTCTGGTTTTGGGCTTGGCGGAGTGCCAACTGTGAGCTCTCGTACCAGAAAGAGTAGTTGCCGGCAAACATCGTCACCTTACCGAAGTCGATGTCCACCGTCTGTGTGCTGACAGCATCGAGGAAGTGGCGGTCGTGCGAGACAACGAGTACGGTTTGCTCCACATTGCTGAGGTATTCCTCCAACCACTCTACGGTGTCGAGGTCGAGGTCGTTGGTAGGTTCGTCGAGCAGCAGGTTGTCAGGGTTGCCAAACAGCGCCTTGGCAAGCATTACGCGCACCTTCTCCGTGTTGGACAGTTCGCCGACGAGCTTGTCGTGCAGCGCTTCCTTTACGCCGAGGTTCTGTAGCAGTTGGGCAGCGTTACTCTCTGCCTCCCATCCGTTCATTTCTGCAAACTTCAGTTCCAGGTCGGCAGCACGGTTGCCGTCCTCTTCTGTCATCTCGGGCTTGGCGTAGAGGCGCTCGCGCTCCTTCATGTTCTCCCAAAGCGGCTGGTGACCCATGAGTACGGTGTCCATAACGCGGAACTCGTCGTATTTGAAGTGGTCCTGCTCCAGCACAGACAGGCGTTCGCCCGGTCCCATCTCCACAGTTCCCTTGTTGGGCTCCAGCTCACCGCTGATGGCACGCAGGAATGTTGACTTGCCGGCGCCGTTAGCACCGATAATACCGTAAATATTTCCGTGTGTAAACTTGAGGTTTACGTCCTTGTAAAGGACTCTTTTTCCGAATTGGATTGCAAGATTTGTAACTGTAATCATTTATACTTCGTAATCACTTAATTATCTATAGTTGTAAAATTGCATTTTCAGTAGGGCTGCGCATCTTCATACCTTTCTCTGCCCGTCACCGCAATGTACTCCTTTTTGTTCTTTTCTGTCTTTACGTTGGGACATTGCGTCATTTTTTGAATTCCGCTGCAAATTTACGAAAAATATTTAGAAATCAGAAATTTGGTAGGAAAAAGAAACCGATGTTGCGTTAAAACATACTATATATTTGGCTGTTAACGCAAAAAATATTATTTTTGTGCCTTGTTATGAGACCAAGCAATAAGAATTATAGTAACCAACAGCATGGCTACGACCATTATACGGTGGAGAAGCCGGCACCGCTCCTGGAGTGGCTGCTTGCCAGTGTCAAGGCGGAAAGCAAGAACAAGATAAAGCAAACCCTACAGGGACGCGGTATCCGTGTGGACGGCAAAACCGTGACACAGTTTGACTATGCCTTGAAACCCGGTATGAAGGTAACGGTAAGCAAGACGAAAAAGAACCAGGACGTCTTCAAGAGCCGGTACCTGAAGATTGTGTACGAGGACCGCTATCTCGTGGTGGTGGAGAAGGCCGTGGGCATCCTCAGTATGGCGGCTGGTCATTCTTCGCTCAACGTGAAGACTGTGCTCGACGATTATTTCTGTAAAACACGCCAGCACTGCCAAGCGCACGTAGTGCACCGTCTGGACCGTGACACTTCCGGCCTCATGATCTATGCCAAGGACAAGCAGACAGAACTCGCCCTGGAACAGGACTGGCACGGTACAGTGTACGATAGACGCTATGTAGCAGTGGTGTCGGGCGAGATGGATGAAGACGAAGGCACGGTGGCCAACTGGCTCAAGGATAACAAGGCATATGTTACCTATAGCAGTCCGGTGGACAATGGGGGTAAGTATGCTGTTACCCATTTCCGTACCCTTGCCCGCACCGTAGACCATTCGTTGGTGGAGTTCCGCCTCGAGACGGGACGCAAGAACCAGATACGTGTCCACACGGCCGATATGGGTCATCCAGTGTGTGGCGACATAAAATACGGTAACGGCGACGACCCCTGCCGTCGACTGTGTCTGCATGCCTACGTGCTCTGTTTCTACCATCCGGTTACGCATAAGCCGATGGAGTTTGAAACTCCTATACCTGCTGATTTCCGGCGACT
>CAVCGV010000093.1:0-12598 GCA_963601815.1 bacterium | reverse complement strand
CGCGCATCAAAAACCCAGGGTGTTGCCCTGGGCTATGTGTAGCTGCCCTTACAGGGCGTTAGGTGTACTGACAGGGCTGTGTTATAGTAACATGACGCGTCCTCGCTGCACCTCAAGTAAGAATGTTAGTAGCGTGCAGCGTCCTCGCTGCACACTCCTAATCACGATAAAGAAATTTTTCCTTGCTGATATTATAAAGGAAAAGGACATTGCCCACAAGATAACGGCGCCACATGCGGCGAGGCTCGCGTATGAGGCGGTAGAGCCATTCCAGACCGTGGTTCTGCCACCACAGCGGGGCACGTTTTACAGAACCGGCGAAGAAGTCGAACACGGCGCCGATGGTGCCCACGTGGCAGTTGATGTCCAGTTTGTCCCAGTTCTGGTAAGCCCACTTCTCCTGCTTCGGGGCTGTCATTCCTATCCACAGCAGGTCGGGCTTGGCGGCGTTGATGGCCTGGATGATGGCGGCGTTGTCCTCGTCGGAAAGCACTTCTTTGTATGGAGGAGAATATGTCTCGACCGTGATGTTGGGGTAAACCTCCGCAGCACGTTCCCTGATGAGGTCGAGCACCTTCTCGCTGCTCCCCATGAAGAAGCACTTGCCGCCCTTGCTGTTGAGGCGGTCCATCTCGAAGCTGAAGAAGTCCCAGCCCACGACACGCTCCTTCGGAGCTGACGGCGTATGCAGCCAGCGGCAAGCCATGACGATGCTCACGCCGTCGGGCGTAATGCAATAGCCACCCTTCAGGGCTTCTGCGAAGAGAGGGTCTTTCTGCGCGGTGTTGAAGGAGTGCGCATTGAGCGTATTGACGAGCAGTTTGCCTTCCGGCAAGTTCGCCAGCTCCGCCTTGCTCTCCATTATTTTCAGTGGTCTTAGTCGAAACATATCTTTTACTTATAATGTGGCTTATTTTGCACGTTAGTGAGTCTAAACGTCAGATTGTCGGCTGCAAATGTACGTAAAAATACTGACAACACCAAGTTTTCTCTCGGAAAATCAGTACTTTCTTACCGGTCGGTAGCTGATAGTGTATATTTTGTTGAAGTAAGGCTGCCACGAATTGTCACTTCCCTTGTCCTGTTCGTGTACGATGCAGAGCCCGTAGAAGCGTGTCCCCGTGTCGCGGTAAGTCTTGATGCGTTCGAGCATGTAGGCGGGCGGCTGCGGTATCATGAAGTCGGTTATCCAGAGCACATCGGCATTGACGTAGGGCTTGCCGTCGTTTTCGAGCAGCGAGAAGAGGGCGTCCATCAGTTTGTGGGCACTGGTGCCTCCGCCTATGAAGGGCAGATGGGTGGCAACTGACTTGCCTGTAGTATTGTCGGCGGAACTGTCGGAGCTGTCGCCTGCCGCGATGTCCAGTCCTATCTTGCGCAGGTGGCGCGCCCTGCGTTTCTCCATCAGGTCTACGGTGCGTATGTTCACGGAGAAGTCGATAAGGTAGCAGTTGCGTTCCAGGCTCTCTGCCGTCTGCTCTATGAGGGCGAGCAGGGTAGAGGAGATGCGCTCCGGCGTGCCGTACATGCTTGCCGAGGTGTCCACGCACACGATCATGGGGCCCTTGCGCGAGGCGTGGATGTAGTCCAGCCGGCGCGACGGCTTCTTCAGTTCGCTCTTGTACCGGAAGGTTTGCAGCCTGCGTGTGCGGTACTTGTAGATGAAGAGCGACTGCATGTCCTCGTCGCAGTACTGTGCCAGTTCGAGCGGCAGCAGCGCGTTGAGGTCGTCGCCTACGGTAATGCCCTCTATGTCGCTGCCTGCCGAGTGACCTATCTTCATATCCACCCCCGATGCCACGGCGAGCCGCTCCTTGCCGTTGGCGTCCGCCGTCCTGCCCATGCGTGCCACTATCTCCGTAATCTCCGGATAGCGGTCTTGCACCTTCATCTCGTTCAGCCGCCGCTGAAACTCCGTCTCGGTCCAGCCTCCCGTCATCAGCTCCCATGCCTGTACGGCGCGTGTCTCGGGTACGCCATTGTCCTTGATGGTGCGCGTTACCTGCTTCATCGTCTTGATGAGCCCCACCTCAAAGTTGGTCTTGCGCAGGGCGATGTAGTCCTTCTGCTTGGCGAGCGTCTGATTCTTGATACATTCCTTCCAGTCTCTCACCAGTCGTTCCCAGTTCTCCTGCTTTGCCGCACCGCCGTGGGCGAAGAGGCGCAGGAAGAAGGGCTTGTCGAAACCGTCGTCGGCGTGCTCCGTCTCCAACTGGTTCAGCAGTGGCTTCCACTCCTCAGGGTTCATGCGCCTGTAGGCTTCGCGGTCCTGCAGTATGCTGTCGGCACGGTGGCTCTCGCTCCAAGCACGCTGCCGCTGGAAACGTATGTGGTGCACACACTCCACAACAAACTTGCCCACAAAGTCTTGGAACACCTTTGCCCTCAGTTTGCTGTTGCGTACCTGCAGGGCGAACCTGTATTCCGTCTCGCCGGTAAAGGGCAGGGTAACGGGATTGGACGTGAAGAGCCCCACGAGATAGTCGCGCAGCGGGTCTTCGCCCGTGTCCCACGGCATGGAGTCGGCAGGCGGTTCGGGCAGGATGACGCTCCCCGTCTTGCAGAAGTTGTCTAACATCTTGAGGTAGTACTGTGCTTCCGCCAGGTCCTTGTTGTTTTGGTATTTCATGCTTTCGTCGTTGTGGCTTTTTACAGGAGGTGGGCAGACTGCGTGTGGCGGTCTGCCCCTGTGGTTGGCTGCAAAAGTACACAAAAAAGCCGGGCTTGCCAAACATTTCGCCCATAGTAATAAAAAGTTGGTAAACTTTCCTGCTCGTTGGCTTACTGGTGTTTCTCCCCCTGGTGGCTATGCGTTCTTGCGATAGCTCGTTACTGCCCATACGTTCATTACGAGGGCTATGGCGGCGAGGGCGAGCACCTGGTGCAGGATGCTGCTGAGGTCGCCGCCGCGCACGAACACCGTGCGTATGGCGTCGATGAAGTAGTGGGCGGGGTTGATGTAGGTGGTAAGGTAAGCCCAGTGGGGCATGGATCGTACGGGCGTGAAGAGACCGCTCAGCAGCAGGAGGCACATTACGGCAAACCACATCACGAAGACTGCCTGCTGCATCGTGTCGTTGTAGTTGGAAATGACCAGTCCCATACCGCTCATGATGAGGGCAAGGAGCATGGCGAGGAGGTAAACGAGTGCCATGTTTCCTGCACACGTAATGCCGTACACAGCCCATGCCAGCACGAAGCACACCGTCATTACCACCATGCCGACCAACCAGTAGGGTATCAGTTTGGCGAGGATAAACTCCCATTTCCTGACGGGGGTGACGTTCATGGCCTCTATGGTGCCTTTCTCCTTTTCGCCCACGATGTTGAGGGCGGGCAGAAATCCGCACATCAGGAGTATGAGAATGGTCATGAGCGACGGAATGACAAACACCTTGTAGTTGAGGTGCTTGTTGTACAGGTAGAGTACGGATACGGGCGAACTGGCTTGTGTCTGCGTTCCGTTCTTGCCTGCCGTGGACGCCATGTGCCCGGCAATGATGTTGCCCAGGTACGTCGAACCCATGGTGCCTTTCGTTCCGTTCACGGCATTGGCGGCAACGAGAATCTTCGGGTTCTCGCCCCGCAGCGTAGCTTGTTCGAAGTGGGGCGGAATCTCCACGATGACGTCAGCCCGCGACCGTTCCACATCGGCAAGGGCGTCGGCGTAGCTCGCTTTCTGTCCGCCGAAGACGAAGTAGTCGCTTGCCTCTATGCGGTGCGTCAGTTGGCTGGAGAGTGTAGACCTGTCGTTGTCCACCACCTCCACCACGATGTTCTTTACCTCCATGTTCATTACCCATGGCATTACGCACATCATCATGATGGGGAACACCACGATGAGGCGGGGGATGAAGGCGTTGCGCCTCAGTTGGAGAAATTCCTTTTGCAGTAGATATTTCAGAATCATATAGTATTTTTATTAGGAGGAGTTAAAGGAGTTAAGAAGTTAAAGGAGTTAAGACAATAGTCTTTGTGCCGTCAGCCTTCCTTTTTTACCTTTAATCGGCATTTTACTCTTTTCCCTTTACCCGATTCTCTTGTTGAACTTGAGGAGGGCGGCAGCGAGCAGAATGGCTGTCATTGCCGTGAGAACGCCAATCTCCTGCGCCACTTTGTCCACCCCCACGCCCATTACCAGTAGCTTTCGCATGGCAGAGATGTAGTAGCGTGGCGGAATTACCGCCGAAACCCATTGCAGAATCTCGGGCATGCTCTCTATGGGGTAAATCATGCCGCTGAGCAAGATGCAAGGCATCATGAGCATCATCGCCGACATGAGGAGCGCCACCAACTGCGTGCGTGCCACGGTGCTGATGAGCAGTCCGAGCGAGAGGGCAAGGAGAATGTAGATTCCCGACACGGCGTAAATCCAGAACAGGCTGCCTGCCAACGGAACCATGAGCACAAATTTAGCAATGAGCAGTATGGAGGTGAGGATGGCAAACGCCAGCACCATGTACGGAACGGCTTTGGCGATGATGATGGTAAGCGGGCGTACAGGACTCACCAACAGCACCTCCATCGTGCCACGTTCCTTCTCCCTCACGATGCTGATGCTCGTCATCATGGCAGAGATGAGTATCAGGATAATGCCCATGATGCCCGGCACAAAGTTGTAGCTGCTCTGCATCTGCGGATTGAAGAGTAGGGAAGAACGAAGCGTGAAGAGAGAAGAACGAAGAGGGAAGAGTGAAGAACGAAGCGTGGAGAGTGAAGAATCCTCTTGTCTTTCTGTTTGGATTTCAGAAGCAAATACAACAGGTGAAGCATTTGGATTCTTCACGCTTAACGCTTCACGCTTCACTTCGGACAGTATCTGCGTGGCGTAGTTGGCGTAGAGTTGCGCCATGTTGGGGTCGGTGCCGTCGGTTATCAGTTGTATGGTGCTGCTCGCCCCTTCGTTCTTCGCTCTTCTCTCTTTGCTCAAGAAGACCACGGCGATGTCAGCCTTCTGGTTTCTCAGCAGGCGCTCGGCATCGGCAGTGGTACGTACCTTATATAAAATGTCGAAGTAGGGGTTGGCGCCCAACTTCTCCACCATCTGCTGCGTCTCGTGGTCTACGGCGGTAAGCACCACGGCGGTACGTACGTTCCTCACATCGGTGGAGATGGCAAAGCCGAAGAGGAGCATCTCTACGATGGGTATTCCGAAAAGGATAAGCATGGTGCGCTTGTCGCGCAGAATGTGGCGTGTCTCTTTGATGACGAATGATATAAACTGTTTCATTTTTTTATTTACTTTCTTGTCGACTGTCTTGCCAGGAAGGTAAAGACACTGTCCATGTCGGGCTGGTGCAGACTGCGTTTCAGATAGTCGGGAGTGCCTATTGCCTTTATCTTGCCGTCCACCATGATGGAGATGCGGTCGCAATACTCCGCCTCGTCCATGTAGTGTGTGGTTACGAAGACGGTAATGCCCCGGTTTGCCGCCTCATAGATGAGTTGCCAGAACTGTCCACGCGTGGCAGGGTCTACCCCTCCTGTTGGCTCGTCGAGGAACACGATCTCGGGGTTGTGGAAGATGCTGACGGAGAAGGCAAGTTTCTGTTTCCATCCCAAGGGCAGGCTCGCCACGATGTCATCGCCGTGGTCGGCAAAGTCCAGTTGGCGGAGCAGTTCGTCTGTCTTTGTCCTGATGTCGCTGTCCTTCATGCCGTAGATGCCCCCGAAGAGACGTATGTTCTCCCTCACGGTAAGGTCGTCGTAGAGCGAGAACTTCTGACTCATGTAGCCGATGTGCTTCTTTATCTGCTCGTACTCGGTGCGGATGTCGCACCCCGCTACCTGTCCGCTACCGCTGGTAGGCTGACTCAGTCCGGTAAGGATGTGCATGGCAGTGGTCTTGCCAGCCCCGTTGGCTCCGAGAAAACCGAATATCTCACCCCTCTTCACGCTGAAGGAGATGTCGTCCACGGCACGGAAAGAACCGAAAGCCTTCACCAAGTGGGAAACCTCGATGGAGAGTGAAGAATGAAACGTGGAGAGTGAAGAGTTAAGAGAGGAGAGAGAAGAGTTAAGAGTGGAGAATGAAGAGTTAAGAGAGGAGAGAGAAGAGTCCTCTTGTCTTTCTGTTTGGATTTCAGAAGAAAATGCAACTGGTGAAGCATTTGGGTTCTTCACGCTTAACGCTTCGTTCTTCTCTTTCCTCTCTTCGTTCTTCTCTCTTCGTTCTTCACACTTCACTCTCCCTTTCCCTCCCTCCGGACAGAAAACCTCCTTAAACTCCTTTAGGATGTCTTCGGGCTTGCCTATGCCCATAACCTTGCCCTGTTGCAGGAAGGCGATGCGGTGGCAGCGCCGCACCTCGTCGAGGTAGGGCGTAGCCGCCACGATGGTAATGCCCTGGTCGCACAGTGTGCCAAGAATGTCCCACAACTCCTTTCGGCTCACGGGGTCTACGCCCGTGGTAGGCTCGTCGAGCAACAGGATGCTGGGCTTGTGCACCAGCGTGCAGCACAGGGCGAGCTTCTGCTTCATGCCGCCCGAGAGTGCCCCTGCCTTGCGTTTTCTGAAAGGCTCTATCTGCTGGTAGATGTCCTTGATGCGGTCGTACTCCGCCTCTACGGTAGTGCCGAAGAGTGTGGCGAAGAACTCCAGGTTCTCCTCCACAGAGAGGTCTTGGTAGAGCGAGAACTTGCCGGGCATGTAACCCACGCACTTCCTTATCTGCTCCATCTCTTTTACAGCATCGTGCCCGTCTACGGTGACACAAGCCATTGTCTTGTCCCCAGCAGCGCCTTTGCCGGCATTGTCGGGCAACAGCAGCGTGGCGAGGATACGGAAGAGCGTGGTCTTGCCAGCACCGTCAGGACCTATGAGTCCGAATATCTCGCCCCTCTCCACCGCAATGTTTATGTTGCGCAGAGCCTCCACCTTGCCGTAGTGCTTGTCCACGTTCCGTACCGTTATGGCTGTCCTTGCCGTTTGTTCCATCTTATTCATTCTAAAGCATTTTGATTCTTCACTCTTCCCTCTTCCCTCTTCCCTCTTCTCTCTTCTCTCTTCCCTCTTCACTTAAACTTCGCTTCCCCGTACATTCCTATTTTTACGTATCCGTCGTTCCTTACCGCTATCTTTACCGCATACACCAGGTCGGCGCGCTCGTCGTCGGTGAGGATGGCCTTGGGTGTAAACTCCGACTTGGGCGAAATCCATGTCACCCTTCCCGGGTACTCCTTGCGCTCGCCGTTGCCGTAGTCGGCGAGTACCGTTACCTGCTGTCCTATCTTTACCGTCCTGAGTTGGGCGGAGGTGATGTACGCCCGCAGAAACATGTGGTCGAGGTCGGCAACCTTGCAGATGGGGCTGCCTGCGGCGGCGAACTCTCCCTGTTCCATGTACTTCTCTATTACGGTGCCCGATATGGGCGACACGACGTGGCACTTCTTCAGTTGGTCGGCCACCTGCAACTTCTGTATGTCGGTGGTGCTCATCTGTGCATTCAGACTATTGGTGGACGTGCTGAGCGAGGCGAGCTGTGCATCCAACTGGCGTTGCAGTACCTGTACCTGACTGCGTGCGTCGTCCAGCGCCTTGCGGTTGGCAGCCCCGTCCTTCACCAGTGCGGCAAACCGTTCGTACTCCTCCTTTGCCTTGGCCAACTGTTGTTTGGTGGCGGCCACCTGCTTGTCGGTGTCGGGCCGCTGCGAGGCATACACCAGTCGGGTGGCTCCTATCTGGCGCGCCTTGAGGTAGAGTTGTACGGTGTCGGTCAAGGCCAGCTGCTTGCCCGCGTTTACCTTGTCGCCCTCGTTTACGTCGAGGATGAGCAACTTGCCGTTCTGTTCGGCAGATACCATTACCTCCGTAGCCTCGAAGGTACCCGTGGCGTCGTACTCCTTCTCTTTCTGCGTGCACGCTGTCATGGTCATGGCTGTCATTGTCAGCCCCATGATGTAGATGTTCTTCTTATTCATAGTTGTTGATGTTCTTAAGTCTGTATATTTCCCTCAGCAGTTCGGTTTCGTGTTGTGCCTTCTGCGCCCTTGCCATGCTCACGGCATTGATGTCGCGCACCAGTTCGTTGATGCTCTCCGTGCCCATCCTCACCTTGCCGTCGGCTTTGCTGCGTATGCGCTCGCGCAGTTGCACTATCTCTTCGTCCTTTGCTATCTGCCGTTGCAGAGAGGCGATGTTGCCGTCAGTCTCCTCGTTCTGCAGCCGGTTCTGGAACAGGAAGGTCTCTCGCTGGCTCTCGTTCATGGCGCGTTTGGTCTCCAACTGTCGGATGTCGTTCTTGCGGGTGTAGAGCGCCCCTATGTTCCACGACAGCGACACGCCGCCCATGAGCACTCCGTTGTGCATAAGGTCGCTTACGCGCGAGTGGACCGTGCCCATGCCGAAGAGACTTACCGTGGGGCGCAACTTAGTGTCCAGTTGTCTGCGTTGGGCGTCTATCAGCATGTTCTGCGCCGTGTAGTACTGCATCTCGGGGCGGTTGGTGCCCCGTTCCCCATAGGCGGTGGGGACTGATGGCCTCACGATGGGCTCGCCTTCCGGCAGTTGTCTGCCCACAAAAACGCCTAACATCCTCAGGTATGCCTTGCGCGAAGAGAGGAGGGCCTCCCTCTGCATGTCGGCCTTGACCTGTTCCACACGGATGGCGTCCAGGTCGGTCTGGTTGGCAATGCCTTCCTTCATCATGCTCTTTACGGTCTGCTCGCTGTTCTGCAGGTCTTTCTGCAACAGACTGTTCTGTGTCGTCTGGTCGTCGAGTAGCAGCAGACCGAAGAACAGTTGGTCTATGCGCTCGTTGATGGCGTACATAGTTACGTCAGTCTGTGTCTTCTGCACATCGTTCTCGGCAGTGGCGACCTCCTTCTGTGCGCTGTTCTGTCCGCCGTCGTACACATTCTGCCGCAGTGTTACCGATGCGCCCGCCGTCCAGTTCTCCATACTCATGCCTGCCATCTTCATCTGCGTATTCATCTTCACGATGTCGGTAAAGGCGTACGCCCCGGCCTGTACGCCCACCTGTGGCAGCCATGCCTTCGCCACGTTGGCCAGCGTATAGTCGCGGCTCTGCTCCAGGAGGCAGTATTGCCTGATGGCGGGATAGTTGTCGTGCGCCATCTGGTGTGCCTCGTCCAGCGTCAGGGCTGTGGCGGAGAGCTGCACCAGCGTGGCAAGAGACAGTAATATTGCTTTTCTTGTCATGTTTTATTATTGTTGGTTTTATCTTCTTCTGTTTTTCTGCTTTAGGAAGCGTTTCCACCTGTGCGGTCGAAACGTTTTCTCTTTTTTGCGTGCAAAGGTAAGGCTATCTGCCGTGAGCTTCGTTATCCAAAGAAAGGGACAAATGTTCTTTTTGTTCGATTTCTTAAAGGAAAATGCAGAAATATGGGGATAATCGTTATCTTTGCAGCCGAAAAGACCATTACATCGAACAAAAAGAACATGAGACAACCCGAACCACTCTCCATACAGCGTATGTTCGACACGCTGACGGCTCAGAACATCATCCCGCCCAAGCACTTTTATCTTGACAGCTTCGGTGTGGTTATCGGCATGAGCCGTTTTCTGCAGCCTTTCATCGGTCCCTCTTCCGGGCCTTACCTGCTGGAAGACTACCGTATAGGGGTTATTACAAAAGGCTCCATGCACGGCTTCATCAACCTCAAGGAGTACCATGCCTGCGAGGGTATGGTTATCTTTGTGGCTCCCGGTACCATCGTTGAACCGCTCGGCATGAGCGATGACTTCTGCATAGCGGGCATGGGCGTGCCCACCGACATGATGCAGATGGCTACGGCGGGCAGTATAACCTGTGTGACGGGCGGAGTGCTGAAACATGGCGTACTGTCTGTGTCTACAGATGACCAGCGTCTGTTGGAGCACATGTTCCATACGCTGTGGGAGATAGCCACCATGGAAAGTCGGAACAATGATGCCGAACGCCCCTTCGTGCCCGTCGCCACACGCCACATGGTGGGAGCCATTGTGGCTTATTACGACCGCATCTTCTCTGGGCAACAGGCAATGCCTGCTGGCCATTCCACCTCAGCTACTACCATCTTCGACCGCTTTCTGCAACTCGTCAACAGCCACTGCCGTGAGCAGCGCAGTCTGGGCTACTATGCCGACCGCCTCTGCCTTACCGACCGTTATCTGGGCACTGTGGTGAGACAGAGCAGCGGCATTACGGCGAAGGAGTGGATAGATCGTGCCGTGATAGCCCAGGCCAAGGTGATGCTGCGCCACAGCGACCGCCAGATAACCGAGATAACGGACGAACTGCACTTCGCTTCCCCCAGCTTCTTCTGCAAGTATTTCCGTCGCCTTACGGGAGTGACGCCCCAGCAGTACAGACTGCAACAGTAACTTGCCCTCTCCGTAGCTCAACAGTAACTTGCCATCTGTAGCTCATTAGTAACTTGTTCTCTCCGTAGACAAAAAAAACGGTCTTTCCTTTGTCCTTCGGAAAAGAATGTTTAACTTTGTCTGCCGAAAGCATAAACATTAAAGGCGGGTTCTAAAAATTAGATTTTTGCATTTTAGCCGAGCAGATTTTACTTACTTTCTGAAGGAGCATAGCGGGCTATGCGACTGCAGAAGTAAGGAAAAATGCCGGATAAAATCAAAAAGACACAAAGAGCAATCCGTCTAAAAAGTAAAGTTTAACTATGCGTGGAATTTTTAGAACACGTCTAAAAACACAGAGAACGATGAAACAGACAATTTTGGTGACCGGTGGTACTGGTTTCATAGGAAGCCATACCACAGTAGAGTTGCAGCAGGCAGGCTACAACGTGGTAATCGTAGACAACCTCTCCAACTCGAAGCTGGAGGTGCTGGACGGAATAGAGAAGATAACGGGTGTGCGTCCTGCCTTCGAACAGGTGGACCTGCGCGACAAGGAAGCCACAGAGGGCGTCTTCCGCAAGTATCCCGACATACAGGGCATCATCCACTTCGCCGCAAGCAAGGCTGTGGGCGAGAGTGTGCAGAAACCTCTGCTGTATTACCGCAACAACATCGTTTCGCTCGTAAACCTGCTCGAACTCATGCCTCAGTATGGTGTGAAGGGCATTATCTTCTCCTCTTCGTGCACCGTCTACGGACAGCCCCGCCCCGAGAACCTGCCCGTTACCGAGGACGCACCCCACCAGAAGGCTACCTCGCCCTACGGCAACACCAAGGAGATAAACGAGCAGATTATTGCCGACTACATTCACAGCGGTGCCAACATCAAGAGCATCGTGCTGAGATATTTCAACCCCATCGGTGCCCATCCCTCTGCCCTTATCGGTGAACTGCCCAACGGTGTGCCCAACAACCTCATACCTTATGTTACACAGACAGCCATGGGTATTCGCGAGCAACTTACCATCTTCGGAAACGACTACGATACGCCCGACGGTACTTGCATACGAGACTACATTTACGTGGTAGACTTGGCGAAGGCGCATGTGGCAGCTATGGCACGTGTGCTCGACCAGGACACCGACTCCATAGAATATTTCAACATCGGTACCGGACGTGGCAACTCTACGCTGGAGATTGTAGAGACCTTCGAGCGTGCCACGGGCGTAAAGCTCAACTGGAAGTATGGTCCACGCCGCGAGGGTGACATTGAGAAGATATGGGGCGACTGTTCCAAGGCCAACAGTGTGTTGGGATGGAAGGCGGAAGCCAGTCTCGACGATGTGTTGGCATCGGCATGGAAGTGGCAGCAGAAACTGCGTGCCGACGGTGTGATGTAAGCGGATGAAAGGATTAAAATCCTACATGGTCGTGCTGCTGCTCGGCGTATCGTTTGCCGGTTTGCCGGTGGCAGCACGTTCTTGTAGTAATAGTGGCGGCAACAATAACCGCAGTAGTCTGTCTGCTGAAGAGAAACGGTATGAACCCGGTGACATCGTGCCCGAATCTGTTGTGGACAGGGTAGGGGCAGACAGATTCTTTACGTGTACGCCCATTCCCGACAGTGTATTCGCTTTGATGCAAGGCAAGAGTTACAAGGCCCACTGCACCGTGCCGCGCAGTAGACTGCGTTACCTGCGCTGTCTGCACCGCGATAAGGACGGGCACATTCTTGTGGGCGAAATGGTGGTAAACGTGAGTGTGGCTGCCGATGTGCTCGACATCTTCCGCCAGCTATACAAGGCGGCTTACCCCATAGAACGTATGCGCCTCATAGACTACTGGGATGCCGATGACGAGCGGGCGATGCGCGAAAACAATTCCTCCAGTTTCAACTTCCGTTTCGTCTCACACACCACTACGGTGTCGAAGCACGGCAAGGGTTTGGCGGTGGACATCAACACGCTCTATAATCCCTACCACAAGAGATTGCGCAACGGTACCGAAGTGATAGAGCCTGCTACCGGCAAACCTTACCTCGACCGCTCGAAGAACTTCCCCTACAAGATAAAGAAGGGTGACCTTTGCTACCGTCTCTTCAAGGCCAAGGGTTTCAAATGGGGTGGTGACTGGACTTCGCGCAAGGACTACCAGCACTTCGAAAAATAAACAAAATTGGCGGAATTAAGTATTGCACTTAATTCCGCCAATGCGTATTCTTTATTTTACTATTATAATAAGTTGCGCACTTTCTTCCTGAACACCCTACCTTACAGGCCGATACCTTTTATAA
>CAVCGV010000092.1:0-12662 GCA_963601815.1 bacterium | reverse complement strand
GTCCGCCTAAAAATTAAAATCTCCATGCTTGGCCATACTGCAAGAGTATGAAGCCAAGCATGGAGGTTGATGGGGGGATAAAGGTAATCGATGTTCCCTTATCGTATCCACTTGTTGTCTTTCTTGTACCCCGTAAGGATTATTTCGAAACGGAGCATGGAGTAAGCCGGTATGGAGCTGTTGCTTTCCGAGGAACCGTAGCCTAAGTTGTAGGGGATGTAGACCATCCAGTGGTCACCGATATTCCTCATCTTCATCAGGGCGGTGGTGAAACCGTCTATCAGTCCGCTTACGGCAAACTGGGTGGTTAGAGCCCTGTTCTTGTCGTATGTCCCGGTAAAGTTGCTGTCGAAGACATAACCGGACGCATAGCTGCTTGTAGGCAGGAGCATGCCCTTGTAACTTACCTCTACGGAGTCGGTGTAGAGCGGGGTAACATCTGCGCCGTAGCCCTGCTCCATGACCTTTACGACGATGTTGTCGTCCTTCTCGCTGAAGGTGGGAGTGTTGCTCTCGTAGGGTGTACGGTCTTCCATACTCCAGCAGGGGTATATTCTCCACTGGCTGTTCTCGGCGGCAACCTGCTGCTTGGCGTAGGCCAGCGTGTCGGCGAATGCCTGCTCGTTCCTTGCCTGCCAGTTAGCATACTCGTTCTCTTGCTCGCCGTCGTTCTCGCTGCATGATGCCAGCGCCAGCGCCAGCATCATGAGCGGAAGGAGTAACTTGATATTTTTCAGTCTCATTTAGAAGCCTTTTATTTCCTGACCCAGTTTCTTCAGAACGCTTGTAATGCTTACACGGTCCTCGATGATGCCACGCAAGTCGCTGATGGCTACGCGTTCCTGCTCCATGGTGTCACGGTAGCGGAGGGTTACCTTGTGGTCGTTGGGCGTGTCGTGGTCTACGGTAATGCAGAACGGAGTGCCGATGGCATCCTGGCGGCGGTAACGCTTGCCGATGGAGTCCTTGGGGTCGCCATAGTGTGTATTGAAGTGGAACTTCAGTTCGTCTACAATCTCGTGGGCCAACTCGGGCAGACCGTCCTTCTTGTCCAATGGGAACACGGCGCACTTCACAGGAGCCAATGCCTCGGGCAACTTCAGTACGACGCGTGTCTCGCCGTTCTCCAACTGCTCTTCGCAGTAAGAGTGGCACATTACGCTGAGGAACATACGGTCTACACCGATGGATGTCTCCACGTCGTAAGGCACGTAGCTCTCGTTCTTGTCCGGGTCGAAGTACTTGATGCTGCGGCCGCTGTACTTCTCGTGCTGAGAAAGGTCGAAGTTGGTACGGCTGTGGATACCCTCCACCTCCTTGAAGCCGAACGGCATCTTAAACTCGATGTCGGTAGCGGCATTGGCGTAGTGGGCGAGCTTCTCGTGGTCGTGGAAACGGTAGTTCTCCGTACCCATGCCGAGTGCCTCGTGCCAGGCGCGGCGCACCTTCTTCCAGTAATCAAACCACTTCATCTCGGTGCCTGGCTGGCAGAAGAACTGCATCTCCATCTGCTCGAACTCGCGCATGCGGAACACGAACTGGCGGGCTACCACCTCGTTGCGGAAAGCCTTGCCTATCTGGCAGATACCGAAAGGCAACTTCATGCGGCCTGTCTTCTGCACGCTGAGGTAGTCGACGAAGATACCCTGGGCTGTCTCGGGGCGCAGGTATACGGTGCTCGAAGCATCGCTGGCAGCACCCATCTGGGTAGAGAACATCAGGTTGAACTGGCGAACGTCGGTCCAGTTCTTCGTACCGCTGATGGGGCAGACGATGCCCTCGTCCTCGATAATCTGCTTCAGCATCTCCAGGTTAGGACCCTGCATGGCCTCTGTATAACGGGCGTGGAGGTCGTCCAGCTTCTTCTTGTTGTCGAGCACGCGTGGGTTTGTCTCGCGGAACTTGGCCTCGTCGAAGCTGTCGCCAAACTTTTTCTTGGCCTTCGCCACCTCCTTGGCTATCTTCTCCTCGTACTTGGCCATGTGGTCCTCGATGAGAACGTCGGCACGATAGCGCTTCTTGGAGTCGCGGTTGTCAATCAATGGGTCGTTGAAAGCGTCCACGTGGCCGGAAGCCTTCCATACGGTGGGGTGCATGAAGATGGCTGCGTCGAGACCTACGATGTTCTCGTGCAGCAGCACCATGCTCTGCCACCAGTACTGCTTGATATTGTTTTTCAGTTCGACACCGTTCTGACCGTAGTCGTAAACGGCTGCCAAACCATCATAGATTTCACTACTCGGGAACACGAAGCCATACTCCTTGCAATGGCTTACGATTTTCTTGAAAACATCTTCCTGTGCCATGTCTTTATCTTATATTTTTCTAAATTTCCGGCAAAGATACGCCTTTTTCTCGGAAATTCTTTGTATTTTTGCCATAAATTAAGAAAATTATCGCTTTTCGCCTTTGTCGCTGTGTGGAATGTGAATATTTTTGTAATTTTGCAAAAAGAGCCATAAACGTGATGGCAAGCGAAGGGGGAGGAGATACTACGCACATCCCGAACGCATCCCGAACGCATCCCGAAGGAATCGGGGCAACGGCATTGTCGGCTCTTGTCCTCTGTCTTTGGATAAGTCCAAAGTCGGGAAAAATGGTTGCGAAGGCTTTGATTAATAATGTATGAACGACGAAATTAAAGATAAAGAAGGTATAGGAGAGGAAACCCAAAATCCTCAGGAAGAACACTCAGACTACAAGCCGGTAAACCGGTTTGACGCTTCTGCCGTGCACCACCTCAGCGGAATGTACCAGAACTGGTTCCTTGACTACGCTTCGTATGTCATCCTGGAACGTGCCGTCCCCCACATCGAGGACGGTCTGAAACCGGTGCAGCGACGCATCCTCCACTCCATGAAGAGAATGGACGACGGCCGTTACAACAAGGTGGCGAACATCGTGGGACACACCATGCAGTTCCATCCCCACGGCGACGCCTCCATCGGCGACGCACTTGTACAGATGGGACAGAAGGACCTCCTCATCGACACGCAGGGCAACTGGGGAAATATCCTTACGGGCGACCGTGCCGCTGCCCCGCGTTACATCGAGGCAAGGCTCTCCAAGTTTGCCCTCGACGTGGTGTTCAATCCCAAGACTACCGACTGGCAACTCTCTTACGACGGACGTAACAAGGAGCCTATCACCCTGCCCGCCAAATTCCCGCTGCTCCTGGCACAGGGTGCCGAGGGCATCGCCGTGGGACTGAGCAGCAAGGTGTTGCCGCACAACTTCAATGACCTTTGCGACGCTGCTGTTCACTACCTCAAGGGCGAACCGTTTGCCCTTTACCCCGATTTCCCTACCGGGGGCGCTATCGACGTGGGCAAGTACAACGACGGACAGCGCGGCGGCGTGCTGAAGGTGCGCGCCAAGATAGATAAACTCGACAACAAGACGCTTGTCATTACCGAGATACCGTACAGCAAGACTACGGAGAGCCTGATAGAGAGCATCAAGAAAGCCGTAGAGAAAGGCAAGATAAAGGCGCGCAAGATAGAGGACGTTACCTCTGCCAATGTCGAAATACTGGTGCACCTTACCCCGGGCACTTCGTCGGACAAGACGCTCGACGCCTTGTATGCCTTCAGCGACTGCGAGATAAACATCTCGCCCAACTGCTGCGTCATAGAGAACAACAAGCCGGGATTCCTTACCGTGAGCGACGTGCTGCGCCATAGCGTGGACCGTACCATGGAGCTCCTGCGCCAAGAACTGCTCATACGCAAGGGCGAGCTGGAAGAGCAACTCTTCTTCTCCTCGCTCGAACGCATCTTCATAGAGGAGCGTATCTACAAGGAGCGCAAGTTCGAACAGAGCAAGAGCCAGGACGAGGTAGTGGCTTTTATCGACTCCAAGCTGGAGCCTTTCAAGGACCAGATCTTTACCGCACAGATAGACGGAAAGGGTAACGTGGAATACTCGTTCCACCGAGACATTACCCGCGAAGACATTCTCAAGCTCCTTGAGATAAAGATGCAGCGCATCCTGAAATACAACAAGGACAAGGCCGACGAACTCTTGCTGAAGATTAAGGCAGAACTGGCTGAGATAGAAAACGACCTCGAACACATGGTGGACGTTACGGTCAACTGGTTCGAGTATCTCAAGGGTAAGTACGGCAAACTGCATCCCCGCAAGACGGAGATTCGCAATTTCGACACCATCGAGGTGACAAAGGTGGTGGAGGCAAACCAGAAACTCTACATCAACCGACAGGAAGGCTTTGTGGGTACTGGCCTGAAGAAGGACGAGTTCGTATGCAACTGTTCTGACCTCGACGACATCATCGTCTTCTTCCGTGACGGATCCTTCAAGGTGATGAAGGTGGCAGACAAGATATTCGTCGGCAAAAACATCCTTCATGTACAGGTGTTCAAGAAGAATGACAAGCGTACCATTTACAACTGTGTCTACCGCGACGGCAAGCAGGGCGAATACTACATCAAGCGCTTTAACGTTACGGCAATGACGCGCGACAAGATGTACGACATTACGCAGGGCACGCCCGGAAGCCGCGTCATCTATTTTACGGCCAACCCCAATGGCGAGGCGGAGATTATCAAGGTAACGCTCGAACCGGACCTGTCGAAGAAGCGCCAGAACATCTTCCTGGAGAAGGACTTTTCTACCATCCTTATCAAGGGCCGTGCCGCCAAGGGCAATCTGCTTACCAGACGCCCTATCCGGCGCATCGGACTGAAAAGCCACGGCCACAGCACGCTGGGAGGCAGAAAGGTATGGTTCGACCCGGATGTAAACCGCATCAACTACGACAGCAACGGGCGCTTCCTCGGTGAGTTCAGCGACGACGACAGCATCCTTGTCGTACTCACGGACGGTGACTTCTATATCACTAATTTCGATGCCAACAACCACTACGAGGACAATATCCTGCGCATAGAGAAATGGGATGAGCACAAGGTGTGGACCGCTGTCCTCTATGATGCGGACAACGACGGCTACGCTTACGTCAAGCGCTTTACGATGGACGCCACCAAGCGCCACCAGAATTTCCTCGGCGAGAATGCCGACAACAAGCTCATCCTGCTCAGCGATACGGTGTACCCGCTTTTGCGTGTTACTTACGGTGGGGTGGACGCTGTGCGCCCGGCAGAGGAGATTGATGCCGAACAGTTTATAGGCCAGAAGAGTTTCAAGGCCAAGGGCAAGCGACTTACCACGTGGAAGGTGGAGACTGTCGAGGAACTGGAACCTGTCCGCTTCCCCGAACCTGCGGCAGATGGCAACGGGGCGGCTGAGCCTACAGAGGACGCCAACCCGGCAGAGGAAGAACCTGTGGAGAATCTCGACCCGGATGCCGGCAAGACCGAACAGCAGGTTATAGACGAACTGACGGGCCAGCAGAACCTTTTCTCGGATGCCGACTTTGTGGAACCGGAAAAAGGCGAGTGAATAGCTCGCTGACTCCTTTTAGAACACGCCTTTTGTTTTCCCGATCGCTTGGAAGAGTGATTCTTCCCGGTTGGGAAAATGTTCTCCCCGTTGGAGAACACGACCAGGTTTGGTTGATGATTCCCGATACAGTACTTAATAAGGGAACATCAGCCATACTGGCATAAAAAGAAAACTTTCTCGTAAGGAAAGTAAAAAAGACCTTCCGGGTGCCATAGAGATGGTTCCTGGAATTAGGATTGTGCATTAGAAAAAGAATATATGAGTAGAAAAGAAAAGATTGTATCATTTTTGTGGCAGCACGTCTTGCTGCTGGTTTCATTGTGTGTCATGACCCTTGGCGTAGCCGTTTGCGTGCGCAGTATGTTGGGGTCGAGCGTTATCTCCACCTTGCCTTATGTCTTCGAGACAGCGGGAAAGAGGCAGTTGGGAGTTCCGCAACTTACCATCGGCCAGTATACTTATGTCATGAACGGCGTCCTTGTCTTGGGACAGATACTGGTTCTTCGCCGCAGGTTTGAGCCCGTCCAGTTGTTCCAGTTGTTGGTGGGCTTCGTCTTCGGTTCGCTTATCGATGTAAACATGTCTCTTACCTCATGGCTTGTGCCTGCTACCTTGGTAGAGAAGATAGTGTCGCAGGTTGCAGGTTGCACCATCTTGGGCTTGGGCATTGCCGTAGAGGTAAGGTGCGGTTCGGTCACCATGCCCGGAGAGGGATTCCCCGTAGCGGTAAGTTCCGTTACCGGTATCGAGTTCCCGAAGGTGAAAATAGCGGTCGACGTGTCGCTCGTGGTACTCGCCGTCGTGTTCAGTTACGTGTTCTTTGGCGCATGGCAGTGGTACATTGTGGGTATCGGTACACTCTTCGCCATGGTGTATGTTGGCATGGTGGTACGCCTTGTCGGCAAGCACTTGGGCTGGTTCGACAGGATGCTGGCTTATCAGCCTGGCTTCAGGCGTTATGTCTATGGTCTTGCGCGTATCCTGTTCAAGCAGAAGTCATGAACTTAGTAACGTGTAAAAACTGCTCAAGTTATTTTTTTTACACATTACTTAGCCCCGCCTTTTTATATGGGGTGCCGGCGGTACATGGATAGCCTGTAGGTTCGTTAAGTCACTTCGCCCCCTGCTGCGTCCGCTTGTGCCGGCGGTACATAGATAGCCTGTAGGGAAAAGGCGAAAAAGGATGCTCGACAAGAAAACGCATCGTTTTTTGCCTTTTTCTTCTTTTTATTCGAATAAAAGTATTATCTTTGCATCCGCTTATGCGCTTGTGGCGAAATTGGTAGACGCGCCAGACTTAGGATCTGGTGGTTCAGGCCGTGTAGGTTCGAGTCCTATCAGGCGCACGAAAGAGGAAGGTAACATGCTGATGTTCTGTCGGCTTGCAACCTTTCTCTTCTTTTATTTTTGTCAATCGACAGTAAGCTATAGTAAAAAATAAGTGGTACGATTTGCGGAATGGCAAAAAAACTTTGTACCTTTGCAAAAACTATCTATTTACTATGTGGACATTCATAATCTTAACTTTCGCCGTGGTGTTTCTTCTGTATGGCTTTATAAATGCGTTATGGGAAAAGAAACACCCCAAAAAGAACAACGCAGGAAAGGACTCCCCAAGAAGGAACTATCCAAGAAGGAACTACTACGCCGTGCCGGATAGTAGTGAGTGTGATGATGAAGAAATGACAGAAGAAGAAATGATAGCAGAAGACTACTATTATTATCGGGACAGGGAATAATTGTTTTTTGCAAAAGCAACAGCGAGTATAACGGGTAAAAATAACATCACTAACTTAGTCGCATTTTATCTTCCACGACGTGGAAGATAAGTTCCACATCGTGGTACACAAGTTCCACGCCGTGGAAGATAAGAACCACGTCGTGGAAGATAAAAGTTAGTCTATTACGCTGACTTCCATCGTCACGTCTTCCTTTGGCCTGTCACCGCGCAGTGTCTCGCAAGCCTGTATTCTCTCCACTACGTCGAGTCCTTCCTCTACCTCTCCAAACACGGTGTATTGACCGTCGAGGAACGGGGTGCCTCCCTGTTCGGTGTAAGCCTTTGTCTGTTCTTCGGTAAAGGTGGGATAACCCTGCTCCTTGCACCGCTTCTTGGTTTCGTCCGCCAACTCGTCTTGTAGTTTCATGAGTCCCTCACGGTTGCGGTTGCGGCGAAGATCCATGATTTCGTCATGGTGCTCCTTGGCAAGCTGGTTGAAGACGGTCTGTTCCATCTGCATGCCCATCTGCTTCTCCATCTGCTTCAGTTCTGCAGGCTTGTACGTCTTTCCCCATACGATGTAGAATTGGCTGCCGCTGCTCTCGCGTTTGGGGTTAACCTCGTCGCCCAGGCGGGCTGCGCTCAATGCCCCACGCTTGTGGAAGAGTTGCGGAAAGGCAAACTCTGCGGGAATAGTATAGTCGGGACCGCCTGCGCCGAGCGTCTTTCCCTGTGGAGCACCCTTGCTGTCGGGGTCTCCGCCCTGTATCATGAAGTCCTTGATGACACGATGGAAGAGCGTTCCGTCAAAATATCCCTCCTTGGCCAACTTGATGAAGTTGTCGCGATGCAGGGGTGTTTCGTCGTAGAGGCGTACAGTGATGTCGCCCTCTGAAGTCTTGATCAGTACTTTTGCCATGTTCTTGTCTGTCGTTGTTTGGTGTATAATTCTTGTTTCCTATTGGTACAGCATTGCTGCTTGTTTTCTGCAAAAGTACGCATATTCTTCGAGAAAACATATAAAAAGGCAGACTGTTTTCCGTAATAAGGTTTATAAAATCAGTAATGAATGTCGGATGTAAACAGGAAAATGTTCGTACCTTTGCAACCGTTAAAGGAAAAGGATTTTTTATATATGAGAAATGTTTGGATGTTGAGTTTCGCCCTGCTGCCCATAGCCGGCGTTTGTTATACGCTGTGGCATGTATGGCATCTTTTGCCTGTGCCCAACTGTTGGCGGTGGACTGCTGTCGTTGTTGGCGTAGCTTGCTTCTTGTGCTTGTTCCTCAGCCTCTTCCGCGTCGTGGACAAGATGCCCATTGACGTGGCATCCGTGGTGTATGAGGTGGGCAATTCGTCCCTGTTTGTATTGTTCTATCTGATGATGGTCTTTCTGGTGCTGGACCTTGGTCGTCTGGTGCATCTTGTGCCCAAGGCGTGGCTTCTCGACAATGCCGTTACCGCGGGTTGCATATTCTTGTTCATGGTGGCAGTATTCGGTTACGGCAATATACATTATTATAATAAGGTGCGCCAACCGCTGTCGCTTGCCGGAAAGGGGGTACGCAAGAAGGTGGTGATGTTGAGCGACCTTCATCTGGGTTACCACAATCGGCGTACAGAATTGCACCGGTGGGTAGAACTTATAAACCGTGAGCAGCCCGCCCTGGTGCTCATTGCCGGGGACATTATAGACATGAGTGTCCGCCCGCTTGCCGAGGAGAGAATGGCGGAAGAGTTTCGCCGCATCAAGGCTCCCGTAGTGGCGTGTCTTGGCAACCATGAGTATATTAGTGGTGCCTTGTCGGCACGCCATTTCTATAGGGAGGCGGGCATCCTCTTGCTGCGTGACAGTGTGGTCGATGTGGCTGGTGTCCGCGTCATAGGGCGCGACGACAGGTCCAATCCCCACCGGCTCAGTCTGCAGCGCATTATGCAGCAGTGCGACAGCAGCTCCTTGCCCACCATACTTCTCGACCATCAGCCTTACCACCTCGAAGAAGCTGAGGCGGCAGGTGTCGACTTCCAGTTTAGCGGCCATACCCATCACGGTCAGGTGTGGCCCGTGTCGTGGATAACCGATGCCCTCTACGAAGACGCCTTCGGACCGCTGCAGAAGGGTGGTACGCAGTATTATGTCAGTTCGGGCATGGGCATCTGGGGCGGCAAGTTCCGCATCGGTACAAGGTCGGAGTACGTAGTATTGACGATAGAGTAGGGGTGCTTGGGGGGGCAACCGACAGCTATTATGCAGGCAAAACCTGTTCTATCTTCTGCTCCCGATGACAAATTCTTACTTCTATGCCAAACTTCTCATGGATGTGTTCAGCCAAGTGCTGGGCAGAATAAACGCTGCGGTGCTGACCGCCAGTGCAGCCGAAGGAGAACATCAGCGAGGTGAAGCCGCGCTGTATGTAGCGGTTGACGTGGTGGTCGGCTATCTTGTACACACTTTCGAGGAAAGTGAGTATCTCTCCGTCATCCTCGAGGAAACGGATTACCGGCTCGTCCAGTCCTGTCAGTTTCTTGTAAGGTTCGTAACGTCCTGGGTTGTGGGTGCTACGGCAGTCGAAGACGTAGCCGCCTCCGTTGCCCGACGTGTCCTCTGGAATTCCCTTCTTGTAGGAGAAACTGAATACCCTTACCACCAGCGGTCCCTTTCCGTCGTACTTGCTGTAGGTGGCAGGACCGTCTTGCGGATGGGCGCGGTAGATATTGTTGTCAGTCACTTTGTATCCGTCGGCGCGGTTGAGTGCGGCACTCTCCACGCGTCTGAACTGTGGCAGTTCGGTAAGTCGCCGCAGCATATCCATCATGTAGGGATAGGGGAATACCTTCTCGCCCATCTTCAGCATGTCGCGAAGGTTTTGTATGGCAGGCGGAATGCTGTCGAGGAAGTGTTTCTTGCGCTCGAAATATCCGCGGAACCCATAGGCCCCCAGTACCTGTAGCGTTCTGAAGAGAACAAAGAGGCTCAGTCTGTTGACGAAGTGGCGCACGGAAGGCACCTCGGTATAGTTTTTCAGCGACTGGTAGTATTCCCACACCAGTTCGCGGCGCAGCTTGAAGGAATAGTGGGCAGAAGCTTGCCACAGGAAGGAGGCAAGGTCATAGTAAAAGGGTCCTTTGCGCCCGCCCTGGAAGTCGATGAAGTAAGGATTGCCCTGCTTGTCGAGCATGACGTTGCGTGCCTGAAAATCGCGGTACAGGAAACAGTCCATTGGTTCGCTTGTCAGGTCTTTGGCGAAGAGTCTGAAGTTGGCCTCTAACTTCAGTTCGTGGAAGTCGAGGTCTGTGGGTTTCAGAAAGCAGTATTTGAAGTAGTTGAGGTCGAAGAGCACGCTGTCTGTATCAAACTCCGGCTGCGGATAACAGGCACTCCAGTCCAGTCCGCGTGCCCCGCGCATCTGTATGTTGGGCAACTCCCTGATGGTTCTCTTCAGCAGTTCTTTCTCCTGCTGGTTGTATCTTCCGCCGGCATCGCGTCCGCCCTTTACGGCGTCGAAGAGCGACGTGCAGCCAAGGTCGGTCTGTATGTAACGCAGTTCGTCGTCGCTGGCGGCCAGTACCTTGGGTACGGGCAACTGGCGTAGTGCGAAGTGACGCGCCAACTGGATGAAGGCATGGTCTTCGTCACGGCTTGTCCCTACCACGCCTATTACGGTGGTGCCGTTCTGTCCGGTGATACGGAAATATTGTCTGTTGCTGCCCTGCCCGGCGAGCTTCACTACGTCTGCAGGTTCTTCACCGGCCCATTGGCGGTATAGTTCTGTTAGCTTTTCCACGGTTGTTGTCTGCTGTAAAGTTAGTTTTTCCTTTTTCTTCTTTTCAGCCAGTCGTCTGCCTCCTGTGCGAAATGGTCGCCCACGAAGAGTATCAGCAGTACGCCGAGCGTGGTGAGAAACGAGTTGAATGTGCTCATCGCCAGTGCCACCCTTGTGATGTACATGAGTCCTCCGATAACAATCAGGAAGACAATGGTCTTTTTCCAGTCTATGATTTTCATGTTGGCAAAGTTACATATTTTTTTGAAGGTACGAAAACAATAGGGTGCAAAAATACGTCAAAGGTAATATTGGAATCCGCCTATAAGGAATGTAGAAGGCATAAAAACAGAAAACAGCCGCATCTGCCTTCTGGCAGGTGCGGCTGTTTTCTGTAAATGTTCTTTTGGGGGAACCCGCCTAATGTCTGTTAGTTGCTGTATGCACTCTCGCCGTGCTCGTAGATGTCGAGGCCTTCCTCTTCTACGCGCTTGTCTACACGTACACCTACGGTCTTGTCTACCACGATGAACAGTATGTAGGTGACAATGGCGCTGAACACGATGCTCACCACAGTGGCAATAATCTGTATCCAGAGCTGGTACCAGTCGCCATAGAGGGCACCTTCCACGCCGTCGGCTCCGGTAACATACTTGGTGGCGAACACACCCGTGAGGATAGAACCGAGGATACCGCCTATGCCGTGTACGCCGAAGGCATCGAGCGCGTCGTCGTAACGGAACTTCTCTTTCACTACGGCCACCATGAAGAAGCATACGCAGGTGCTGATGATGCCGATGAAGAAAGCGCCCAGAATGTCGGTGCTGCCGGCTGCAGGTGTGATGGCTACCAGTCCGGCTACGGCACCTGTGCAGGCACCTACGGTAGTAGGTTTCTTGTTTACTATCCAGTCGATGAGCATCCAGGTGGTGGCAGCCGCTGCTGTGGCCACATGTGTCACCATGAAGGCATTGGCAGCCAGGCCGTCGGCAGCCAGGCCGCTACCTGCATTGAATCCGAACCAGCCCAACCAAAGGAACGACATACCCATGAAGACGAAGGTGATGTTATGGGGAGTGATAGGGTGACCGGCACGGTAGTCCTCGCGCTTGCCCACCATGAGTGCCATTACGAAAGCTGCCACACCGGCATTGATGTGTACCACGGTACCACCAGCAAAGTCGATGGCTCCCATCTCCTGCAAGAAGCCGCCGCCCCATACCCAGTGAGCCATCGGCAGATAGGCGATGATAACCCAGAGAACCGTGAAAAGTACATAGCCACTGAATTTGACACGCTCGGCAAAGGCACCGAGAATCAGGGCTGGCGTGATAAGTGCAAACATACACTGGAACATCACGAAGGTAAGCTCAGGAATACCTGTCGGCATGATGGCATCCAGACCTACGCCGTGTAGGAAGCACTTGTCGAAACCACCCATTATACAGGCCAAGGGGTTACCGCTGTCGGCAAACTGGGTGGAAAATGCCCAAGAATAACCGAAGGCCACCCATATCAGGCTTACGACAGCCACGATGAAGGTGGTCTGCATCAGTATGCTGAGGATGTTCTTCTGACGTACCAGTCCGCCGTAGAAGAGTGCGATGCCCGGAATGGACATGAGAAGTACGAGGATGGTGGCGGTAATCATCCACGCCGTGTTGCCTGTATCTAATGTGGTTAAAAATAAACTGCTCATAATCTTTATACCTTATTATATATGTAAAGAACGAAAAGTGAAGCGCGAGTGTCCTATA